>NZ_JBXAWN010000003.1:0-439965 GCF_057291835.1 Pseudomonas sp. 1L-B-1-E-C1
GCGTTAATCGCTGCTGTCAACACCTATTTTCTCCGCTTTCGACCGAGAAGATCGAACCGTTAAAAGAGCTACACATCACTGCTCTTTCAACTCCTTCCAGGCTTCGATGATCTGAAGCAAGCCGCTGCCGAAAACTGCGTAACTCTTTGAACCTCAAGGAGTTTTCCGTTTCGACTGCGCCGGAAGTGGGGCGAATTATAGACCTCTGGAATCTGCCGTCAACCGTTAATTTCGCTTTTCTTTCAATAACTTGCGTATTGGCTAAAAAACAGGCCAATCGGAGGTGAGATCCAGGTCTTCTATATAGAAGAAAGACTCAAAGGACCCCTTCGTCCTTAAGCGCGGCCACTGCGCCCGCTCCCAGACCCAAGACTCGCTGCAGAACTTCCAATGTGTGCTCCCCCAATAAAGGAGGCGCATGACGATACTCCACCGGCGTCTCCGACAACCGAATAGGACTGGCTACCTGAGGCACCATCCCCGCCAATGGATGGGGCAGCGCGATAGCCAGGCCGCGCGCTTTCACTTGAGGATCCTCAAATACCTGAGACAAATCATTGATCGGCCCACAAGGCACCCCCGCCTGCTCGAGCTGAGCAACCCACTCGGCCGTGGTCTTGAAGACCGTCGCCTGACGAATCAACGGGATCAACGTTGCGCGATTCGCCACCCGCAGCTTGTTGGTCGCGAAGCGAGGATCGTCCGCCCACTGCGGCTGCCCAGCGACTTCGGCGAACTTGCGGAACTGTCCGTCATTACCCACGGTGAGAATGAAGTCGCCATCCGCTGTAGGAAAGTCCTGATAAGGCACGATGTTGGGATGCGCATTGCCCAGCCGCTTTGGGGCATTGCCCGTGGTCAGGTAGTTCATCGCCTGGTTGGCCAGACACGCAACTTGCACGTCCAGCAACGCCATATCGATGTGTTGGCCACCACCCTCGTGATCGCGATGAGCCAATGCCGCGAGAATCGCCACTGTCGAGTACAGGCCGGTGAGGATATCCGTCAGCGCCACGCCCACCTTCACCGGCCCGGCGCCTTCATCTCCTTCGGGACGGCCGGTGAGGCTCATCAAGCCGCCAAGCCCCTGGATCATGAAGTCATACCCTGCGCGCTTGGCGTAGGGGCCGGTCTGGCCGAAGCCGGTGATGGAGCAATAGATCAGACTCGGGTTGAGTGCCTTCAGCGACTCATAGTCCAGACCATACGCCGCCAGACCGCCAACCTTGAAGTTCTCGATCAGGATGTCCGACTTCGCCGCCAAGTCGCGCACCAGCTTTTGCCCTTCAGGACGCGTGAAGTCGATGGTGACCGATTGCTTGTTGCGGTTGGCAGAGAGGTAATAAGCCGCTTCTGACGTGTTCTCGCCGTAAGCGTCCTTAAGGAAGGGCGGCCCCCAGGCGCGAGTGTCATCACCATTGCCCGGGCGCTCGACCTTGATCACCTCGGCGCCAAGGTCAGCGAGTATCTGCCCGGACCACGGCCCGGCCAACACGCGCGATAAATCCAGTACCCGTAGATGCGACAGCGCGCCCATGGTCCGCCCTCCTGTTAATAGAACGCCTGCAGACCGGTTTGCGCACGCCCGAGGATCAGCGCGTGAACGTCGTGGGTACCTTCATAGGTATTCACCACTTCCAGGTTGACCAGGTGACGGGCCACGCCGAATTCATCAGAGATGCCATTGCCACCGAGCATGTCGCGCGCCATCCGCGCAATATCCAGCGACTTGCCGCAGGAGTTACGCTTCATGATCGAAGTGATTTCAACGGCAGCTGTGCCTTCGTCCTTCATCCGCCCCAGTCGCAGGCAGCCCTGCAGCGCCAGAGTGATCTCGGTCTGCATGTCGGCGAGCTTCTTCTGCACCAATTGGGTCGCGGCCAATGGGCGGCCGAATTGCTGACGGTCCAGAGTGTATTGACGCGCGGTGTGCCAGCAGAACTCGGCGGCGCCCAGCGCGCCCCAGGAAATGCCGTAGCGTGCGGAGTTGAGACAGGTGAACGGACCTTTCAGGCCACGGACATCCGGGAAGATGTTGTCTTCCGGCACGAACACGTTGTCCATGACAATCTCGCCGGTAATCGAAGCGCGCAGGCCGACCTTGCCGTGAATCGCCGGAGCGCTCAGACCTTTCCAGCCCTTCTCCAGAACGAAGCCACGAATGTCGCCGGCGTCGTCCTTGGCCCACACCACGAATACGTCGGCGATCGGGCTGTTGGTAATCCACATTTTCGCGCCAGTCAGGCTGTAGCCGCCATCAACCTTGCGCGCCCGGCTAATCATCGCGCCAGGATCGGAACCGTGGTTCGGCTCGGTCAGACCAAAGCAACCGATCCATTCGCCGGACGCCAGTTTCGGCAGATACTTCTGTTTCTGTGCTTCGGTGCCAAATTCGTTGATCGGCACCATCACCAGCGAGGACTGCACACTCATCATCGAGCGATAGCCAGAGTCGACGCGCTCGACCTCCCGGGCAATCAGGCCGTAGCTGACATAGTTCAGGCCGCTGCCACCGTACTGCTCAGGAATGGTCGCGCCGAGCAGGCCGACTTCCCCCATCTCACGGAAGATTGCCGGGTCGGTCTTCTCATGACGGAAAGCTTCCAGCACACGCGGCGCCAGGCTCTGTTGAGCGAACTGCGCGGCGGTGTCGCGGATCATCCGCTCCTCTTCGGTGAGCTGTTGATCCAGCAGCAGGGGATCGATCCAGTTGAAGCTAGCTTTACCGCCCATGAGTGTGCCCTCGCAATCGGGTGAATTAACGTGGCATTGATCCTAGGCGCGGTTCGCGGTCGGGGCAAACGAGGATTTCGCATTCTGTTGTGCTAATTTCTCACTCCGTATCGTCGCCAATAGCCTTTTATGCGGCGCATTAGTGAGGTTGTCGTACATGCGCAGGAAGATACCCAGCACCACCGCCCTGATCAGTTTCGAAGCCGCCGCGCGCCACGAGAGCTTTACCCGTGCAGCTGAAGAGCTATCGCTCACCCAAGGCGCCATTTGCCGACAGATCGCCAGCCTTGAAGAGTTCCTCAGCGTGGAACTGTTCCGACGCTCGCGACGTGGAGTGAAACTGACCGAGGCGGGACTTTCCTACAGCCGCCGAGTGGCGACTCAACTCGATGCAGTGGAACGCGACACCCTTTCGGTAATGGGCCAGCAAGGCACCAATGTGATCGAACTCGCGGTCGTCCCGACTTTCGGCACGCAATGGCTACTGCCACGGCTCAAGGATTTCCAGCTCAAGCACCCGGAAGTGACTGTCAACCTGACCAACCGCACCCGGCCGTTCCTGTTTGCTGACACCGAATTCGATGCCGCGATCTACTTCGGCGATGCCGATTGGTCGGGTACCGAATCCCACAGATTGATGGGCGAGAATCCGATGCCGGTGTGCAGCCCCGCCCTGCTCGGCAATCGCAAGCAGCTGACGGCCGCAGCCATCGCCGAACTACCGCTGCTGCAGCAAACCACCCGACCTTACGCCTGGCGCCAGTGGTTCAACTCGCAGCAGTTGAATATCCCTCGCGACATGACAGGTCCCCGCTACGAGCTATTCTCCATGCTTGCCCAGGCAGCCATGCATGACATGGGCGTCGCGCTGATTCCGCCGTTTCTGATTCAGCGCGAGCTGGCCGAGAAACGTCTGGTGGTTGCCAACCCTCAAGCGCTCTCCAGCATCAAGGCGTATTACCTGATGATTCCGGAGCGAAAGGTCGAATCGGCATCGCTGAAGGCATTTCGTGACTGGCTAGTAAACCAGGCACGAAGCTACAGCCTAGAAGAATAAAGGCTCTCGGCAATACCTAACCCCGTAGTCAGGTAATCTAAAGCCCTACAGATATAACTATTTGTCGCGTTTTCGCAGACTGTATCCGAAAGTCGTACAGACGTCCCACAAGCTGCCAACGACGTGGCTTTGAGCCTCTAATGGCGACTCATTAGTGCCTATTCACGCCACCCATGCGAATTTTTTTCGAATTCAGCCAGAATCCTTGCAAGGCACGGCCTGCAAGGGGTTCAACTGGCCATCTGCGACATTCGGTCACGGCATGACTTGTAGTTAATTTTCCGTCACCCGTCATAATCCCTTGAAGGGCATAAAGTTCGCCTGCAAAATGCCGCGCCCCGCCCTGATTCGGCGGGATCGTGCTGATCGGCCGCCCCAGTCGCACCATCCGTAGTGCATGGGTTTACTCAATAAGATCACGCAGGAGATTTGACGTGCACATTGGTGTTCCTCTCGAAACCCAGACCGGTGAAACACGGGTTGCTGCAACCCCGGAAACCATCAAGAAGCTGATCAGCCAAGGCCATAAGGTCACTGTGCAAAGCGGCGCCGGCATCAAAGCCAGTGTCGTCGACAGTGCCTATGAAGCGGCCGGCGCAAGCATTGGCAGCGCCAATGACGCGTTTGGCGCCGAGCTGATTCTCAAAGTGGTCGCGCCAAGCGATGCCGAACTGACGCTGATCAAGCGCGGCACGGTGCTGGTGGGCATGCTCAACCCATTCAACAACGAGACCATCGCAAAAATGGCCGAATGCGGCATTACCGCGTTCGCGCTCGAAGCGGCGCCGCGCACCTCGCGGGCACAGAGTCTTGATGTGCTGTCGTCGCAGGCGAACATTGCCGGCTATAAGGCTGTGTTGCTCGCCGCTCACTATTACCCACGCTTCATGCCGATGCTGATGACCGCTGCGGGCACCGTGAAAGCGGCGCGTGTGCTGATTCTCGGCGCGGGCGTGGCCGGCTTGCAGGCGATTGCCACGGCGAAACGTCTGGGGGCGGTGATCGAAGCGTCCGACGTACGTCCGGCCGTTAAGGAACAGATCGAATCCCTCGGCGCCAAGTTCGTCGACGTGCCGTACGAGACCGATGAAGAACGCGAATGCGCGGTCGGTGTCGGCGGTTACGCACGGCCAATGCCGGCGACCTGGATGCAGCGTCAGGCCCAGGCCGTGCACGAGCGCGCCAAGCAGGCTGATATCGTCATCACCACCGCGCTGATTCCGGGCCGCAAGGCGCCGACGCTGTTGAGTGCAGATACCGTGGCGCAGATGAAACCGGGTTCGGTGGTCATCGACCTCGCCGCCGCCCAGGGTGGCAACTGCCCGCTGACTGTTGCCGATCAGGTCGTTGTGGAAAATGGTGTGACCATCGTCGGCCCGACCAACCTCGCCGGTGAAGTCGCTGCAGACGCTTCGGCTCTATATGCACGCAACCTGCTGGACTTCCTCAAGCTGGTGTTCACCAAGGAAGGCCAGTTCGACGTCAACCTCGAAGACGACATCGTCGCCGCGTGCCTGATGTGCCGCGACGGCCAAGTCATCCGCAAAAACGCCTAAGCAGGGATTCAGACGATGGAAGAGCTTATCTCCCCCGGTATCTACAACCTGATCATCTTCGTGCTGGCGATTTATGTCGGTTACCACGTGGTCTGGAACGTCACGCCTGCGCTGCACACGCCATTGATGGCAGTGACCAACGCAATCTCGGCGATCGTGATTGTCGGCGCCATGCTTGCCGCCGCACTGACCGTCACGCCGCTGGGCAAGACCATGGGCACGCTGGCCGTGGCTTTGGCTGCGGTCAACGTGTTCGGTGGTTTTCTGGTCACCCGCCGCATGCTTGAGATGTTCAAGAAGAAAGCCCCGAAAGCAAAAGAAGAGGCGCCGAAGTAATGAGCATGAATCTCGTCACGACGCTCTACTTGATCGCGTCGATCTGCTTTATCCAGGCCCTCAAGGGCCTGTCGCACCCGACCACCTCGCGACGCGGCAATCTGTTCGGCATGCTCGGCATGGCGTTGGCCATCCTGACCACCGTCGGCCTCATCTATAAGCTCGGGGCTGAACTGGCCACGGCCGGTATCGGTTACGTCATCGTCGGCTTGCTGGTAGGTGGCACTGCCGGGTCGATCATGGCCAAGCGTGTTGAAATGACCAAGATGCCGGAACTGGTGGCGTTCATGCACAGCATGATCGGCCTCGCGGCGGTGTTCATCGCCATCGCGGCGGTGGTTGAGCCGCAGTCGTTGGGTATTGTTAAACAGCTGGGCGATGCGATCCCGGCGGGCAACCGTCTGGAGCTGTTCCTCGGGGCTGCGATTGGTGCGATCACGTTCTCCGGTTCAGTGATTGCCTTCGGCAAGCTGTCGGGCAAGTACAAGTTCCGCCTGTTCCAGGGCGCACCGGTACAGTTCGCCGGTCAGCACAAGCTCAATGCGGTTCTGGGTCTGGCTACGCTGGTGCTCGGCCTGACCTTCATGTTCACCGGCAACCTCACTGCCTTCGCGCTAATGCTGGCGCTGGCATTCGTGATGGGTGTGCTGATCATCATCCCGATCGGTGGCGCCGACATGCCGGTGGTGGTGTCGATGCTCAACAGCTATTCGGGGTGGGCGGCGGCGGGGATCGGTTTCTCGCTGAACAACTCGATGCTGATCATTGCCGGCTCCCTGGTGGGTTCGAGCGGTGCGATCCTCTCGTACATCATGTGCAAGGCGATGAACCGTTCCTTCTTTAATGTACTGCTCGGCGGTTTCGGCAATACTGCCGATGCAGGTCCTGCCGGTGCGCAGGAAGCTCGTCCGGTGAAATCCGGTTCGGCTGACGACGCGACCTTCCTGTTGACCAACGCCGACACCGTTATCATCGTCCCGGGTTACGGCCTGGCAGTAGCCCGTGCGCAACACGCGCTGAAGGAACTGACCGAGAAGCTGACCCACCGTGGCGTGACCGTGAAGTACGCAATCCACCCGGTAGCGGGTCGGATGCCGGGGCATATGAACGTCCTGCTCGCCGAGGCCGAAGTGCCTTACGATCAGGTGTTCGAGATGGAAGACATCAACTCCGAGTTCGGCCAGGCCGACGTGGTGCTGGTGCTCGGTGCGAACGACGTGGTCAACCCGGCGGCGAAGAACGATCCGAAGTCGCCGATTGCCGGCATGCCGATTCTCGAAGCGTTCAAGGCCAAGACCATCATCGTCAACAAGCGCTCGATGGCCAGCGGTTATGCGGGCCTGGACAATGAACTGTTCTATCTGGACAAGACCATGATGGTCTTCGGCGATGCGAAGAAGGTCATCGAAGACATGGTCAAAGCGGTCGAGTAATTCGGCGCTGAAATAACGAACGCCCCGACTTGTCGGGGCGTTTTTGTTTGCACCGGATGCCGGACAATTTGCCGCGTTGTTGCAGATCCGGTAACGGTGTTTTACTGCAAACCCGCGAAATAGAGGCCTCGTTTGCGACCTTGGTAGCGGGACAGGCGCCGGCCAAATTCACTAGACTGCGCATCCTGCTACTCGTTGCTCGAGATATTAATCCATGTACCGTGACCGTATTCGCCTGCCTTCGTTGTTGGATAAAGTGATGAGCGCTGCCGACGCCGCTGCTCTGATTGAGGACGGCATGACCGTCGGCATGAGCGGTTTCACCCGCGCCGGCGAAGCCAAGGCCGTTCCCCACGCACTGGCCGAGCGCGCCAAGGTCACGCCGCTGAAGATCAGCCTGATGACCGGCGCCAGCCTGGGCAACGACCTCGACAAGCAACTCACCGAGGCCGGCGTGCTGTCGCGGCGCATGCCGTTTCAGGTCGACAGCACGTTGCGCAAGGCCATCAACGCCGGCGAAGTGATGTTCATCGACCAGCATCTCTCGGAAACCGTTGAGCAACTGCGCAACCAGCAGTTGAAGCTGCCGGACATCGCCGTCATCGAGGCAGTCGCCATCACCGAGCAAGGCCATATAGTGCCGACCACGTCGGTGGGCAACTCGGCGAGTTTCGCGATTTTCGCCAAGCAGGTGATCGTCGAGATCAACCTGGCGCACAACGCCAACCTCGAAGGCCTGCATGACATCTATATACCCACGTACCGCCCGACGCGGACGCCAATTCCGTTGGTAAAAGTCGATGATCGCATCGGCAGCACGGCGATTCCGATTCCACCGGAGAAGATCGTTGCGATTGTCATCACTCAGCAGTCGGACTCGCCGTCCACGGTGTCGGTACCGGACGTCGACACCAATGCCATCGCCGAACATCTGATCACGTTCTTCAAGCAGGAAGTGGCGGCCGGGCGCATGACCAACAAGCTCGGCCCGCTGCAGGCCGGGATCGGCAATATCGCCAACGCGGTGATGTGTGGCTTGATCGACTCGCCGTTCGAAGACCTGACCATGTACTCCGAAGTGCTGCAGGACTCGACCTTCGACCTGATCGATGCCGGCAAGCTGAGCTTCGCCTCGGGCAGCTCGATCACCCTGTCCGAGCGGCGCAACAGCGACGTGTTCGGCAACCTGGAGAAGTACAAGGACAAACTGGTCCTGCGTCCGCAGGAAATCTCCAATCATCCGGAAGTGGTACGGCGCCTGGGTATTATCGGCATTAATACGGCGCTGGAGTTCGACATCTACGGCAACGTCAACTCCACCCATGTCTGCGGTACGCGGATGATGAACGGCATCGGCGGTTCTGGCGACTTCGCGCGCAACGCGCATCTGGCGGTATTCGTGACCAAGTCGATTGCCAAGGGTGGCGCGATTTCCAGCGTGGTGCCGATGGTCAGCCACGTCGACCATACCGAGCATGATGTCGACATTCTGGTGACTGAGGTTGGTCTGGCCGATTTGCGTGGCTTGGCGCCACGGGAGCGTGCGCGAGCGATCATCGATAACTGTGTGCACCCGGACTTTCGCCAGGCACTGAATGATTACTTCAGCGCGGCTTGCGCAATTGGCGGTCATACCCCGCATATCCTGCGCGAAGCACTGAGCTGGCATATGAACCTGGAAGAAACCGGGCGCATGCTTGCGGTGTAACTCATACAGATAATCACCGATGTAAACACAGTTTGCGTCGGCGGGTATCTGCAAGGCGCCGAATCGACAAAAACTGTACTGCTGTACCGGTCATTTCCTACAGAAAATTCTTACTTACATTCGAGTTACGAGGCAAAATGCACCAATCAAGTGCGGACAGGTACAGTTTGCCCGATTTCGACCCGTACACCATCCATAAACAGTTAACTGGTCACTCACAATACAGTTGAACTGTATCTACAGAGGCTAGGCAAACGAGAGGATCATGGGCACCAGTCAAACCACTACCTGATCCCGCCACAAGCGGAAGGATGTCAACCATGGAACGTACACTCAGTTCCGAACTGTTCTTCGAAGACAAAGCTGTAAACACCCAGGCTTCCCTGCCTCTGCGCGTTCTTGCCAACCTGATGTTGTGGCAGCGCCGCATCTCCAGCCGCCACCAGTTGGCTCGTCTGGACTCGCGTCTGCTGGCCGACGCCGGTATCAGCGAAGCACAACGCTACGAAGAGCTGAGCAAGCCGTTCTGGCGCTAAACAGCGTCGCTGGCTCTGGTCGTCAGACCCACCGCCAGCAACCCGAATTGCACAGGCAAAACCCGTCGTGGGAACCCACGACGGGTTTTGTCGTTTCAGGGGTCTTGAATGCTCTAAAACGCATAACTGAACGAGCACTAGTACAATTGGCGAAAATCTCAACTAACACCAGTACAGTTATCCAGAACCTTTGCAGTATCACTGGCCACCACTGGGCGAACCGGATCTGGCAGCCTAATATCCATGCAGAACGTGGCGAACGATGCGCGACAGGCGTCTGACTCCTCAGATACCGAGCCACCTCTCACTACGGTTTATCCAAAGGAGTTACATCATGATCCGTCTTCGTCTGCTCAGTGCCGCCGCCCTGCTGGCCGTGGCTGCCAACGCCAGCGCTACCAGCTTCATCGTGACTACCGATTCGATCGTCGGCGCGCTGAAAGCCTCTTCTGACGCCACTTCCGATGTGACCTCCTCGTTCCGTGACGACAAGATCGTCCTCGCCGCCCGCGACGACGCCGCCAGCTTCGTGGCCAGCGAAGGCGATATCCGTGGTGTGAAACTGGAAAGCGCGCTTGATCATATTCGCCATCAGGCGCCACAACTAAATGCCACCGACGCTCAATTGGCTCAAGCGATTCTGACCCTCTGATTGCCGGCTGCATTGCGGGACACGCCAGCCGTGTCCCGATGTTTCAATGCTGGCTCTGGCCCGGGCATTTGCGCTAGCCTTCAGGCTCGTTAACAGTTGTCGAGTCCCATGCGCTTTTTTCCAAACCTGCTCATCTCTTCTGCTTTATTCACCGCCTGCTGGGCGATGTCTGCCAACGCCTTCGATGCTTTCAATGCTTCGACCCAAGGCACCGTCGTCAGCGGTTACGCCACCAGCATGGTGTCTTCTGCGCCGTTCGACCGTAAACTGCTGCTCGCCGCCCATGATGACGCGGCCGCCTTCGTTGCCAGTGACGGTGAATGGCGAGGCGCACGGCTGGAATCCGCGCTGCATTACCTGCGCAAAACCCGGCCAAAACTTCATGCCAGCGACCTTGAACTGGCAGAGGCAATTCTCGTCCAATAGTTATCCTTTTCCTTCCGGAGTCGTTCCATGCGTAGCCCGCTGATTGCTGCCGCCCTTGGCCTGTTTGTGTTGGCCGATATGGCCCAGGCGCACACCCTGGTAGCCACCAGTAACATCATCGTTCGTGCCTCCCAGCGCACCATCGATTTCACCTCCGATACCACCACGTCGATTCGCGATTCGAAAATCATCCGCGAGGCCCACGACGACGCCGCCAGTTTCGTCGCCAGCAACGGCGACATCCGTGGCGCGCACCTCGAAGCTGCCCTCAACACCTTGCGTACTCGCGTGCCGGAAGCCCGCGACGCCAGCGATCAGGTACTCGCCGAAGCCATCCTCGCACTGTGAGGTCCGTTGGCGCCTGGCTGCTGGCCGGGGCGTTGTTGCTGCTTGGCAACAGCGCCCACGCCAGCCTGCAATTGCGGCTCAAGACCGACGGTCTGAGCCCGGCTCAACAACAGGCCAGTCAGGCGCTGATCGATGAGGCCATGCGGAAGCTGCCGCCGAGTTTCATCGAGCGGCTGGATCGGCGCATTGATGTCGGCTGGACCGACGACATGCCTGCCAACGCGTACGGGCAGGCGACGCTGGTTTCTGAGCTCGATCTGAATCGCAAGCTGCTCGCCGGTCTCACCGACGGCAGCGCGGCGAAAGAGAAAACCAATCGCCCCCACGGCACTGTGCGTCAGGAACTGCTGGCCACGGTGCTGCACGAAATCACTCATATCTACGACCGCGCGCGTTTATGGCCTACTGCCGAACGCACGTTGATCCAACGCTGCACCCGACGCTTCAACAGTGCCGGGCTGATTGGCATACCCGACGAGTGTCGCGGGCAGAATGGTCGACGCTTCACCATCAGCGACGACCCGCGCCTGCTCGATCTGGCCGGTTGGCAGCAGTACGTCGGCCGCCGTGGCGAGCGCGAACAACACAACCGCCAGATCGCCCGCAGTCCAGATCTTTACGAAATTTCCAGCCCCAAGGAATTCGTCGCGGTCAACATGGAGTACTTCCTCCTCGACCCGAGCTACGCCTGCCGCCGCCCGGCGCTGTATCGCTACTACAAAGAACATTTCGGTTGGGCGCCGCCCGCGCAGGACACCTGCAGCAAGAGTTTCGCCTTTCTCAATGCGGGCAATGACTTCGCCAAGCAACCCTTGGGGCAAGTCGATCCGGAACGGGTCTACGCGGTCGACTACCTGCTGGCCGAAGCCAACCAGAACTGGGTGAGCCGCTGGGGTCACAGCATGTTGCGTCTGGTGATCTGCGCCCCCGGTCGCCCGCGCGGCCCTGATTGCCGTCTCGACCTCGATCAGCACCTGGTGCTGTCCTATCGCGCCTTCGTTGGCGACGTGCAGCTGTCGAGCTGGGACGGACTGGTCGGCAAATACCCGTCGCGGCTGTTCGTGCTGCCGCTGGCGCAAGTGATCGACGAGTACACCAAGACCGAACTGCGCAGCCTCGCTTCGGTGCCGCTGAACCTGTCTCGCGAGGAAATCGAAGGCGTCGTCGAACATGCCGCCGAGATGCACTGGAGCTACGACGGCAACTACTTCTTCCTCTCCAACAACTGCGCGGTGGAAGGCTTGAAACTGTTGCGCAGCGGCAGCAATAACAACCAGCTCGTCGGCCTCGACAGCATCATGCCCAATGGCTTGCTGGAAGTGCTCAAGGGCCGTGGTCTGGCCGACACCAGTGTGCTCGACGATCCGAAAGAAGCCTTGCGGCTGGGTTACCGCTTCGACTCGTTCCGCGATCGCTATCAGGCGATGTTCGATGTGCTGAAGAAGCAGCTGCCAATCAAGCAGAGCACCGTCGAAGAGTGGCTGTCACTCAGCGCTGAACAACGCCGCGAATGGTTCGACCGCGCCGACCTGCGCACCAGCGCGGCGCTGTTGCTGCTGGAGCAAGCCAGTTTCCGCCGGCAGTTGTTGCTGGCTCAGGATGAGGTCAAGCAACGCTACCTCGGCGCCCGCGAGCTGGAAAACGGCGGCATGGACAAAGCCAACGCCACCTTGCAGGAGATCCTTGCCAACAGTGGCTTCCTCAGCCGCCCGGCGGAACTGCTCGATTCCAAAGGTTATGGACTGCCCCAGCCGAGCGAGTTTGGCCGACTGGAAGCGGAAAGCAGCCAGCGGCAGAAGAAGCTGCTGGCGCTGTCCGGCGATCTCGATACCGAGGTGCGCAAGCTGCTCGAACCCAAGCGGGCGGCAGAGATTGCCGCCAGCGAAGCTAACGTGAAGCAGATTGGTGAGCATTTGCGCAAGCTGCACAAGGCCTCAGGCGGATTGCAATTGCCCTGAACACAAAAAGGCTTCAGAACGCCTGTTCTGAAGCCTTTTTTATTTCCCCTCGGGCCTAACCGCGGGCGTTGCGCACACCTTGCGACAGCGCCGAACACAGACTCAACACGCCATCGATGGCCTGCTCAGGGGTATCGGCGCTGGCGATGTGATCGATCAACGCCGAGCCCACCACCACACCGTCAGCCAGACGCGCGATCGCCGCAGCCTGCTCCGGTGTACGGATACCGAAGCCAATGCTGATCGGCAGATCGGTATGCCGACGCAGACGCGCAACTGCTTCTTCCACATGTTCCAGGGTCGCCGCACCGGCGCCAGTGACACCGGCCACCGATACGTAATAGACAAAACCGGAACTGCCATTGAGCACCCGCGGCAAACGCGCGTCGTCGGTGGTCGGCGTGGTCAGGCGAATGAAATCCAGCCCGGCAGCCTGCGCCGGGTCGCACAGTTCTTCGTTGTGCTCTGGCGGCATGTCGACCACGATCAAGCCATCGACGCCAGCCTCTTTCGCGTCGGCAATAAAGCGCGGCACGCCGTACATGTGAATCGGGTTGAAATAGCCCATCAATACCAACGGCGTGTCGCTGTTGCCTTCACGGAACTCGCGAACCATCTGCAGGGTTTTCGCCAGATTCTGCTTCGCCGCCAGCGCACGGATGTTGGCCAACTGAATCGCCGGGCCATCTGCCATCGGATCGGTGAACGGCATGCCCAGTTCAATCACGTCGGCACCCGCCGCCGGCAAGCCTTTGAGAATTGCCAGCGAAGTGTCGTAGTCAGGATCACCGGCGGTGACAAAGGTCACCAGCGCGGCGCGGTTCTGTTGCTTGAGGTCGGCAAAGCGGGTTTGCAGGCGGCTCATCAGTGTTTCTCCTGCTGCGACTGTTGCATATGGTGCATCACGGTTTGCATGTCCTTGTCACCACGGCCCGAGAGGTTGACCACCATCAGGTGATCCTTTGGCAGCTGCGGTGCGCGTTTGAACACTTCGGCCAGGGCGTGGGCGCTTTCCAGCGCAGGAATGATCCCTTCCAGACGGCAGCATTTGTGGAACGCTTCGAGCGCTTCGTCGTCGGTCACCGAGGTGTACTGGACGCGGCCGATGTCGTGCAACCAGGCGTGTTCAGGACCGATGCCCGGATAGTCGAGGCCAGCGGAAATCGAGTGGGCGTCGATGATCTGGCCGTCATCGTCCTGCAGCAGGAAGGTGCGGTTACCGTGAAGAACGCCCGGCACACCGCCGTTGAGGCTGGCCGCGTGCTTGCCGGTTTCGATGCCGTAACCGGCGGCTTCGACGCCGATGATTTCAACGCTTTTGTCGTCGAGGAACGGGTGGAACAGGCCCATGGCGTTGGAGCCGCCACCGATGCACGCCACCAGACTGTCGGGCAGACGACCTTCCTGAGCTTGCAACTGATCGCGGGTTTCCTTGCCGATAACGGCCTGGAAGTCGCGGACCATTGCTGGATAAGGGTGTGGGCCGGCCACGGTGCCGATCAGGTAGAAGGTGTTGTCGACGTTGGTCACCCAGTCCCGCAGGGCTTCGTTCATTGCGTCTTTCAGGGTGCCTGTGCCGGCCACTACCGGGATCACTTCAGCGCCCAACAGCTTCATGCGGAAGACGTTGGCCTGCTGCCGTTCGATATCGGTGGTGCCCATGTAGATCACGCAGTCCAGACCGAAACGCGCAGCGACAGTGGCCGTGGCCACGCCGTGCATGCCGGCACCGGTCTCGGCGATGATGCGCTTCTTGCCCATGCGCCGCGCCAGCAGGATCTGGCCGATGCAGTTGTTGATCTTGTGCGCGCCGGTGTGGTTCAGCTCTTCACGCTTGAGGTAGATCTTCGCGCCGCCGCAGAACTCGGTCAGGCGTTCAGCGAAATACAGCGGGCTCGGACGTCCGACGTAGTCGCGCTGGAAGTAGGCCAATTCTTCTTTGAAGGCCGGATCTTCCTTGGCCGCTTCGTACTCGCGGGCCAGGTCGAGGATCAACGGCATCAGGGTTTCCGCAACATAACGGCCACCGAACGCACCGAACAGGCCGTTGGCGTCAGGGCCGTTACGCAGATCAGAGGTGTTCGAAGTCTGGGTCATGGGTCGCTCCAGGTGAATTCGGTGAGAAGACAATGACGTCCACTCTACCTCTGACGCTCTGGACTGAAAACCGATAAGATCGCCACAACCTGTCAGGAAAACTCACAGATACCATGAGCCATGACCTTCCTCCGCTGAATGCCTTGCGCGCCTTCGAGGCCACCGCCCGTCTGAACAGTGTCAGTCAGGCTGCCGAGCAGTTGCATGTCACCCACGGCGCAGTCAGCCGCCAGCTCAAGGTGCTTGAAGAGCATCTCGGCGTGAGTCTGTTCGTCAAGGAAGGGCGCGGCTTGAAACTCACAGATGCCGGCGTGCGTCTGCGTGATGCCAGTGGTGAGGCGTTTGATCGGTTGCGCAGTGTTTGTGCGGAATTGACCCAAAACACTGCCGATGCGCCGTTCGTGCTCGGGTGTTCGGGGAGCCTGTTGGCGCGCTGGTTTATTCCGCGTCTGGGACGGTTGAATGCCGATCTGCCGGATTTGCGCTTGCACCTGTCTGCCGGTGAAGGCGATCTCGATCCCCGGCGCCCGGGACTGGATGCCTTGTTGCTGTTCGCCGAGCCGCCGTGGCCGGCGGATATGCAAGTCTATGAACTGGCGGCGGAGCGTATCGGCCCGGTGATGAGCCCGTTGTTCAGCGGCTATCAAAAGCTGCAAGCCGCTCCGGCCGCAGCATTGCTCGACGAGCCCTTGCTGCACACCACCTCTCGACCGCAGGCCTGGCCCAGTTGGGCGCAGCAGTACGGCCTCGACGCCAAGGCGTTGAAGCTCGGGCAAGGATTCGAGCATTTGTATTATTTGCTGGAGGCTGCTGTTGCAGGTCTCGGCGTAGCGATCGCGCCGGAGCCATTGGTAATCGAAGATCTGAAGGCGGGTCGCCTGGTTGCGCCGTGGGGCTTCTGCGAAACCCCGGCGCAACTGGCGTTGTGGCTACCCAAGCGCGCCGCAGACGGGCGCGCCCGGCAACTGGCGCAGTGGCTCAAAAACGAGCTGCGCCAGCCTGATCACTCGCCGCGTTTGAACAAAAAGTAGGCAGCGAGCAGACCAATTGCACCAACAGCCACGCCGGCTGTGGTCCATGGGTGTTCCTGCGCGTAGTCACGAGTGGCAATGCCGGTCTCGCGGGTTTTCACTTTGACTTCTTCGTACGCGTCGCTGAGCAGATGACGGGAATGTTTCAGTGCACTTTCGGCATTGCTTTTCAGCGCCTTGAGGGTCTTGCGCGACTCGTCCGAAGCATCGTCTTTCAAGCTTTCCAACGATTTGAGCAGACTCTCGATCTCGGCTTCCATGCTTTGCAACGAGGCTTTACGTAAAGAGGTGTTGGCCATGGTGGCTCTCCTGCATTGGTGATGAGTGGCGTGTGTTGGTTGGGACTTCAGCACTTCAAGAAAGTGCAGAAATTCTGAACTTCGGCAGCGCAGCGGCGCCGAAATCAACAGTGCAATTGCCTGCCAGGTTCAATTTCACACGCCATTCCAACCCAAGGAGATCGTCATGAGTGACCATCACACGTACAAGAAAGTCGAGCTGGTCGGTTCGTCCACCACCAGCATTGAAGACGCAATCAACAATGCGCTGGCCGAAGCCAACAAAACCCTGCGCAATCTGGAATGGTTCGAAGTGACCGAAACCCGTGGCCACATCGAAAACGGCCAGGTGGCGCATTTTCAGGTAACGCTGAAGGTGGGCTTCAAGATTGTCGCCAGCTGAGTTTGATCCAGTCTTCTGAACTTGCGCGCTGGCCGAGTGCCATAGGGAATGGCAAAGCGCTACAAGGTGAGCGCATCGGGTGGATAACCCGATGCCCGCCTCTTTCAATCCGACCAGGAAGTGCGACCGATGAAGAAGTTCATGTTGGCAGTAGGTTTGTTGAGCCTTGCGGGTGGTGCGTTTGCAGCCGGCAAGCCATGTGACGAGCTGAAAAGCGAAATCGCCGCGAAGCTCGACGCCAAAGGCGTATCCGGCTATTCGCTGGAGGTTGTCGACAAAGGTGCGGCGGCTGATGGTGACGTTGTCGGCAGTTGCGAAGGCGGCAGCAAGGAAATCGTCTACAAGCGCGGTTGATTGCGCCTGAAATACAAAAGCCGACGTGGATGCGTCGGCTTTTTTTGGGGCGATGATTTTCCCTGTAGGAGCTGCGGCACGCTGCGATCTTTTGATCTTGATTTCAAATCACGATCAAGAGATCGCAGCCTCGTTTCACTCGACAGCTCCTACAAGGGTTCGCGTTACCCCTTCATGACTTGCGCAAGCAGTTCGTAGGAATGGATGCGATCGGCGTGCTCATACAAATCACTGGTGAAAATCAGCTCGTCCGCCTGGGTTTGCTCGATCAGCACTTCAAGCCTGGCGCGGATCTTCTGTGGGCCGCCGACCATGGCAAGGCCAAGAAAATCGCCCACCGCTTCACGTTCATGGGGCAGCCACAGGCCGTCCATGGTTTTCACTGGCGGACGCTGCACCAGACTCTGCCCACGCATCAGCGCAAGAATGCGCTGGTACACCGACGTCGCCAGATAATCGGCTTGCTCATCAGTATCAGCGGCCACCAGCGGCACGCCGAGCATCACGTAGGGCTTGTCGAGCACCGCCGACGGCTTGAAGTGATTGCGGTAGATGCGAATCGCCTCGTGCATGAAGCGCGGCGCGAAGTGCGAGGCGAAGGCATAAGGCAAGCCCCGCTCACCTGCCAGCTGCGCACTGAACAGACTCGAACCGAGCAGCCAGACAGGCACATTGGTGCCGGTGCCGGGCATGGCGATCACCCGTTGTTCCGGGGTGCGCGGGCCGAGATAGCGCATCAGTTCGGCGACATCTTCAGGGAAGTCATCAGCGCTGCCGGAGCGTTCGCGGCGTAAGGCGCGGGCGGTCATCTGGTCGGAGCCCGGCGCGCGGCCCAGTCCCAGGTCGATCCGTCCCGGGTACAGGCTCTCAAGGGTGCCGAACTGCTCGGCAATCACCAGCGGCGCATGGTTAGGCAGCATCACCCCGCCGGAACCCACACGGATCGTCGAAGTGCCACCGGCCAGATAGCCGAGCAAGACCGAGGTGGCGGAACTGGCGATGCCATCCATGTTGTGGTGTTCGGCAACCCAAAAGCGTGTGTAGCCGAATTTCTCGGCATGTTGCGCCAGGTCCAGCGAGTTGCGCAGCGATTGCCCGGGGCTGCCGTTTTCGCGCACCGGCACCAGGTCGAGGGTGGAAAATTTAACGTCGGACAGTTTTTTCATGAACCTGCATCTCCGGGTGGGGAGGCAGGTTTTTCTTGCGAACGAAAACCTGCCAAATCCATAAGCGTGTTTTATGGAATGAGGGCATATACCCGAGATTCAATAGCAGCGACGAAATTTCCTACTAAAAAAGTCAACGATTCAGCCAGGCTGAACTTTGTTCCGCCGTCTATCCTCAGAAGCCTTGCTAGTAAAAACCGCGACGGCGCGGCGTTCCGCGCCACATTTGAGGAGGCAGACATGGCTATCGTGAAAAAGGCATCGGCGCATTGGGAAGGCGACCTGAAAACCGGTCTCGGCTCGATCTCCACCGAAACCGGCGTACTCCGGGAAGCGCCGTACGGCTTCAAGGCACGCTTTGAAGGCGGCAAGGGCACCAACCCGGAAGAACTGATCGGCGCGGCCCACGCCGGCTGCTTCTCCATGGCGTTTTCGATGATTCTCGGCGATGCCGGCCTGAAGGCAGACAGCATCGACACCAACGCCGAAGTCACCCTCGATCAGGTTGAGGGCGGCTTCGCGATCACCGCAGTGAGGCTGATTCTCAAGGCGAAAATCCCGGGCGCGACTCAGCAGCAGTTTGAAGAGCTGAGCAACAAGGCCAAGGAAGGTTGCCCGGTTTCCAAGGTCCTGAATGCGAAGATCACCCTCGAGGCTTCGCTGGTCAGCTGATTCGGCGTTTGCTGGGCTGACGCTTTCGCGAGCAGGCTCGCTCCCACAGGGAATTGCATTTATTCAGATGGATGCGATCAACTGTAGGAGTCAGCCCGCTCGCGATGGCAATCTCGACATCACAAAATCCGAACATGTGAGCAAAGTCAGAACCCGCTCCGCAGAAATGTGGTCGAATAATCGACAGCAGCTTCAGCGCACGCCCGTGCGCGCTGCCTCAAGGAGCTTCATCGATGAAACGTATTGGCTTGGCGATCCTTTGCAGTGCACTGGCCACGTCCGCTTTCGCAGCCCCGAAGGACTGCGAAGACCTCAGAGAGGAAATCGAAAGAAATATTCAGGCGAAGGCAATCCCCTCGTACACCCTGGAGATCATCACGGCGGAAGAAGCGAAGCAGCACGACTCAGCCATGATCGTCGGCACTTGCGAGAACGGTACCAAGCGCATCATCTACCAGAAAAACGACAGCTGAAGCGCTAGATGATGCAGTGGAACTCGCGGTCTTCTGCAACGATCTCGCGCTTGGCATTGTACAAACGCGCGCTCGGCGTAAACGCCAGCGAGCGGCCTTCCAAGAGATAACGCTGGCCTGCTTCGAAGTGGTCATAACGGATCGTCAGATAACACAAACGCTCGACCGGGCCGGTGAGCAGACTGCCACCGCCGCCGAACACTTCGAAGTCAAAGCGCACCCGCAACTCATGGCTACCGGGCGTCACCTGGAAGAAACGCCCGTCGTTCAAGCGCTGGTTGTCGAGACGCTCGGCCATCAGCAGTTTGCCGCCAGGGCTTGGCGTGGAGAAGTCGACCCAGGCCATTTGCGGGTCAACCGGGGGCAACGGCGTCTGGCAACCGGCGACAAGGCCGACAACGAGCAACAGCAGCAACGTACGCATGATGGATATCCACAGATCTGAACAGCCAGCATAGCGCCGATCAACTGCTCTGACAGCCCGCCGGTGTGCCCTGACCGACTACCTTGCGCTGTTCATCATAGAGCTTGGCCCAAGGCCGGAAGCCGATGCTGCCCGCCTGCAACTGATAGCGCCGGCCGGCGTTGAAATCCTTGAATTTCACGTTCATCTGGCAATCGCGCCACAGCGGTTCGGCATTCGGGCCGATGTTGGTGGCCTCGACCGGAAATTGATAGCGCACCTTCAGTTCGTGGCTGCCGGGCTGCACTTCGAAATAGCGTTTATCGATGGCCTGGGTGGCATCGACTTGCACGGCTTGCAGCGCCGTGTCGTGTTGGCGGGCGTCGAGATCGATCCAGGCTTGCGAAGGGTCGGGATCGGGCATTCCGAATCCGGCACAACCGGCCAGCGTCAGCAGGCCTCCTGTCAGCATCAACATGCGCATAGCGGTGCTCCTTGAGGCGGGATAGTCTTGGGGCAGACTTTCCGGGGAATTTCTTATTTTGATCAGGCCGTTTTCCAGCCTTGGGTTACTTGATCGCGTTTTTCCGATTTTGTTTCCGGGTGTGTTGTTTTTGTTGCTCAACGGTTGCGCCAGCGTCAGCTACTACAGCCAGCTCGCCAGCGGACAATTGCAATTGCTGCGCGCGCGGGAGCCGGTGGAGAAAGTCATTGCCGACCCGAGCCGCGACGCCAGATTGCGAGCGCACCTGGCCCAATCACAAAAGGCCCGCACGTTCGCCAGTGAGCATCTGCACCTGCCGGACAACCGAAGCTATCGCCTGTACGCCGACATCGGCCGCCCGTTCGTGGTGTGGAACGTCTTCGCCACCGCAGAGTTTTCCCTCACGCCCCAAAATCACTGTTTCCCGATTGCCGGCTGCGTGGCCTATCGCGGCTACTACAGCCAGAGCGCCGCCCGTGGCGAAGCGGCGATTCAGCGCTTGCAGGGCATGGACGTGTCGATCGGCGGGGTCGAGGCGTACTCGACGCTTGGCTGGTTCAATGACCCGATCCTTAACTCGATGATGGGCTGGGGCGATGAGCGTCTGGCCACACTGATCTTTCATGAACTGGCGCATCAGCGTTTCTATGTGAAGGACGACACTGAGTTCAACGAGTCATTCGCGACGTTTGTCGAGCAGGAAGGCACGCGGCAATGGCGCGCGTTTCGCGGCTTGCCGGCGGAATCCGATGCCAGGCTCAAGCAGCGTGACCAGTTCATCGGTCTGGTGCTCGACACCCGCTCACGGTTGGAGAAGCTCTATGCGCAACCGCTGTCCGCCGAGCAGATGCGCGCGCGCAAAGCGGCCGAGTTCGAGCGTTTGCGCAGGGACTATCGGGTAATGCGCGACAGCCAGTGGGCCGGGGACAAACGTTATGACGCCTGGGTCAATGCGCCGCTGAACAATGCGCGATTGTTACCGTTCGGGCTGTATGACCAGTGGGTGCCGGCATTTGCTGCGCTGTTCAGGCAAGTGGGTGGGGATTGGTTGAGGTTTTATGCCGAGGTTGAGCGGTTGGGACGGTTGCCGGGTGATGAACGCAAGGCGGCGCTGAAAACATTGGCCAGGTTCTAAGGAATTCGGGGGCATAACGGCCCTTTCGCGAGCAGGCTCGCTCCCACATTGGATAGCGGTGCCCCTGTGGGAGCGAGCCTGCTCGCGAAGGCTATTTCATCAGCGCTGCAAGAACGCCTGATGCAACGCATCCAGAGTTTCAAAGTGATAAGCCGGCGCCTCGGCATTCAACTCCTCGAAACTGCCAAACCCATACCCCACCGCCGCTGCATCCAGGCCATTGCTGCGCGCACCGATCAGGTCATGCTTGCGATCACCGATCATCAGGGTCTGCGCCGGGTCCAGGCCTTCTGCCTCAAGCAAATGCGCAATCAGCTCAACCTTGTTGGTCCGCGTGCCGTCCAGCTCGCTGCCGTAGATCACTTTGAAATGCCGGGCAAAATCAAAATGCCGGGCGATTTCGCGGGCAAACACCCAAGGCTTAGACGTTGCGATGTACAACTGCCGCCCTTGCCCGCTCAAGGTCTCCAGCAGCGGCGTCACCCCGTCGAACACTCGATTTTCGTAAAGGCCGGTGACCTTGAAGCGCTCGCGATAGAAATTCACCGCTTCCCAGGCCCTGGCCTCGTCGAAGTCGTAGAACTGCATGAACGCTTGCAGCAGCGGCGGGCCGATGAAGTGTTCCAGTTTGCTCAGGTCCGGTTCGTCGATGCCGAGATTGGCCAAGGCAAATTGAATTGAGCGAGTGATGCCCTCACGCGGGTCGGTCAGGGTGCCATCGAGGTCGAACAGTACAGTCTGGTAATGCATGAGAATTCCTGAGCAGATGTAGGGCAATTCAGAGCTGGTCGTAGCCTTCGGCCAGATGCAGGTCCTTGAGCTTGACGTAGTTCGCCGCGCTGTACGTAAAGAAGGCATTTTCCTTGTCGGTCAGCGGGCGCACTTGCTTGACCGGGCTGCCGACATAAAGAAAGCCACTCTGCAGGCGCTTGCCCGGCGGCACCAGGCTGCCGGCGCCGATGATCACATCGTCTTCCACCACGGCGCCGTCCATGACGATGCTGCCCATGCCGATCAACACGCGGCTGCCGACGGTGCAGCCATGCAGCATGACCTTGTGGGCGATGGTCACGTCATCGCCGATCAGCAAAGGAAAACCGTCCGGGTTGAACGGGCCGGCGTGGGTGATATGCAGCACACAGCCGTCCTGCACGCTGGTGCGCGCACCGATGCGGATGCGGTGCATGTCGCCACGGATCACCGTCAGCGGCCAGACGGAGCTGTCTTCGCCAATTTCGACGTCGCCGATCACCACCGCCGAACCGTCGACGAATGCGCCTTTGCTCAACTGCGGGGTGTGATTCTGGTATTTGCGAAGGGACACGATTAGTTCTCTCTCTGTCGCCGATAGCTGCGGTGAGTGTCGATTGTAATTAAGATGGGCGCATGTTTCTTCCAGCCAAGGTGCCAACCGTGAGCGTGAACAACCCTCTTTTGCAGTCCTACGACCTGCCGCCGTTCTCCACGATCCGTGCCGAACACGTCCTGCCCGCCATCGAATCCATCCTCGCGGACAACCGCGCCGCCATCGCCGAGATCCTCAAGACCCAGGGCAAGAACCCGACCTGGGCCGGTCTGGTGCTGGCGATGGACGAACTCAACGATCGCCTCGGTGCGGCATGGAGCCCGGTCAGCCATCTTAACGCCGTGTGCAACAGCGCCGAATTGCGTGAAGCCTACGAGTCGTGCCTGCCGGCCCTGAGCGCCTATTCCACCGAAATGGGTCAGAACCGCGAACTGTTCCAGGCCTATGAAGCGTTGGCCAACAGCCCGGAAGCCGCCAATTTCGACGTCGCGCAAAAAACCATTCTGGAACACGCCCTGCGCGATTTCCGCCTGTCGGGTATCGACCTGCCGGAAGCCGAGCAGAAACGCTACGCCGAAGTGCAGAGCAAACTGTCCGAGCTGGGCAGCCGTTTCTCCAATCAATTGCTCGACGCCACTCAGGCGTGGACCAAGCACGTCACCGATGAAGCCGCCCTCGCCGGCCTGACCGATTCGGCCAAGGCGCAAATGGCTGCCGCTGCTCAGGCCAAAGGCCTCGATGGCTGGCTGATCACTCTGGAATTCCCCAGCTACTACGCCGTGATGACCTATGCGCAGGACCGCGCACTGCGTGAAGAAGTCTACGCCGCCTACTGCACCCGCGCCTCGGACCAGGGCCCGAATGCCGGGCAGAACGACAACGGTCCGGTGATGGAAGAGATCCTCGACCTGCGCCAGGAACTGGCGCGACTGCTGGGCTTCGGCAGTTTCGCCGAGCTGAGCCTGGCGACAAAAATGGCCGAATCCAGCGATCAGGTGCTGAGCTTCCTGCGTGATCTGGCCCAGCGCAGCAAGCCGTTCGCCGCCCAGGATCTGCAACAGTTGCGTGCATACGCAGCCGAACAGGGCTGCGCCGATCTGCAAAGCTGGGACAGTGGCTTCTACGGCGAAAAACTCCGCGAGCAGCGCTACAGCGTCGCTCAGGAAACCCTGCGTGCCTACTTCCCGATCGATAAAGTCCTGAGCGGTCTGTTCGCCATCGTACAGCGTCTGTACGGCATTGAGATCGCCGAGCAGAAAGGCTTCGACACCTGGCACCCCGACGTGCGGCTGTTCGAAATCAAGGAGAACGGTCAGCACGTCGGCCGCTTCTTCTTCGACCTGTATGCCCGCGCCAACAAGCGTGGCGGCGCGTGGATGGATGGCGCCCGCGACCGTCGCCGCACCGTCGACGGTGTGCTGCAAAGCCCGGTGGCCAATCTGGTGTGCAACTTCACACCGGCCGACAGCGGCAAACCGGCGCTGCTGACCCACGATGAAGTGACCACCCTGTTCCACGAATTCGGCCATGGCCTGCATCACTTGCTGACCCGCGTCGAGCACGCTGGCGTGTCAGGTATCAACGGCGTGGCATGGGATGCAGTCGAGTTGCCAAGCCAGTTCATGGAAAACTGGTGCTGGGAGCCGGAAGGCCTGGCGCTGATTTCCGGCCACTACGAGACTGGCGAGCCACTGCCGCAAGACCTGCTGGAAAAAATGCTCGCGGCGAAGAACTTCCAGTCCGGTCTGATGATGGTGCGGCAGCTGGAGTTCTCGCTATTCGACTTCGAACTGCACGCCACCCACGGCGATGGCCGCAGCGTGGCGCAAGTGCTGGAGGGCGTACGTGACGAGGTGTCGGTGATGCGTCCACCGGCTTACAACCGCTTCCCCAACAGCTTCGCGCACATCTTCGCCGGTGGTTACGCGGCCGGTTACTACAGCTACAAGTGGGCCGAAGTGCTGTCCGCCGATGCCTTCTCGAAATTCGAGGAAGACGGCGTGCTCAACGCTGACACCGGTCGGGCGTTCCGCGAAGCGATTCTGGCGCGCGGCGGCTCGCAAGCACCGATGGTGCTGTTCGTCGACTTCCGTGGCCGTGAACCGTCGATCGACGCGCTGTTGCGCCACAGCGGCCTTAGCGAGGACGCGGCAGCATGAGCGACGGCCCTGTAATCACCAAGAAGCGCTTTATCGCCGGGGCGGTCTGCCCGGCGTGCAGCGAGCCGGACAAGTTGATGATGTGGAACGAGGACGGCGTGCCGCACCGCGAATGCGTGGCCTGCGGTTACTCCGACACCCTCAACGAGCAGGGCCTGTCGGTGCCCAAAGAGCTGGGCACACGGGTCAACACCAGTGCATTGAAGCCTGCAGCCGACAAGAAGGTACAGGCCGTGCAGTTCTTCCCGAACCCGAAACTGAAGAAAAAACCTGACGAACAACAGTGACAACTACCGCCGCCTGCCGATGATCGTCGGCAGGTGGCGGTAACTATCTACCACCTCGCCCCCGCGCTTCGTGATTAGGCTGACCCGTTCAGCCCTCTCTCACGGAAGACGCCATGCCTGACACCAATCCGCTTTTACAACACTGGCAATTGCCGCCCTGGTCAGCGGTGCGCGCCCGGCATCTGATGCCGGCGATCGACCAGATTGTTGCTGACAACCAACTGATTATCGAAAACGTCATCGCCACTCAGGTCGATCATCCCAACTGGGACGATCTGGTCATCGCCATCGATGAGGCGGGCGCGCGCCTGGATGAAACCATCGCGGTCATCGAGTTCCTGACAGTAATCCATTCCGAGGATCCCGACTGGGTACAGCAGAGCGCCTTGAGCAGCGTAGTCGCAGAGCAATTTTTGGCCGCAAAGCGCAGAAATCCAGCGTTGCTACAGACCTATCAGCGCCTGGCAAGCAGTTCGATAGCGGGCAGTTTCAGTGATGCACGCAAAGCCTCATTGGCGAAAACCCTGCGCGGATTCCACATGGCGGGAGCCGGGTTGCCCAACGCTCAAAGCGAAAAGCTGGCGCAATTGAACAGCGAAATCGACCTCATGGAGAAACTGTTCATGAGCAATCTCAAAGCTGCCAGCGCCGCCTGGAGCAAGCACATTGTCGACGTTACGTTGCTGGCGGGGCTGAGGCCCGACGTGCAGGAGCATCTGGCTGCCAATGCAAGACAGGCGGGACTCCCTGGTTGGCGACTGACACTGGAACAAAACACTTACCAGCAGATCATGACCCATGCGCAGAATCGCGCGCTGCGCGAGGAATGTTACCGAGCGTATTGCACACGTGCCTCGGATCAGGGGGCTGATGCCGGACAGTTCGACAATGAGCCGGTACTGATGGTGTTGCTGTTCTTGCGTCACGAAAAAGCCCGGACGCTGGGCTTCGACAATTTCGCCCAATTGCGCTTGCACGATCGTATGGCTACAGACACCTCGCAGGTCAGTGCTTTCCTGCGTCGGCAAATAGCCCTCAACGCAGCGGCGCTGGCCGAGGAAACCGAGGAACTGCAGACTTTTGCCCGCACGCAGGGTATCGAGCAGGTCGAGCCATGGGATCAGGATTTCCTGGCTGAACAACTTCGTCGACAACACGCGGTAGGCGCGCTGGATGACCTGCGCCAGTATTTCCCGTTGAACACTGCGTTGCGCAGCCTCTTGCGCTTCAGCGAGCATCTGCTCGGGATCAGAATCAGCGAACAAGCGCAGCGCGACCCCTTCGACGACCAGGTCCGACTGTTCGAAGTCAGCGAGCATGGTCAACCGATCGGCTACGTGTATATCGACCTGTTCCACCGCGAAGCTGGCAATGACTTTGCGTGGTCGGGTGTGTTGCGCAACCGTCGGGTCAATGCCGAAGGCCGGCGAGCATTGCCGATTGCCTCGCTTCACAGCAACTTTACCGCCGCTGTCGCCGGCCAGGAAAACCTGCTTTCACACCAGGATCTGCGCGTACTGCTGCATGAGTTCGGACACTGCCTGCATCACGTCCTGAGCCGTTCGCCGCATTACAACCTGTCCGGCATTTCGCAGTTGAGCCGCGACGCTGCCGAATTCATCGGGCAGTTGTTTGAACAATGGGCGCACTCAGCCGAGTTTCTACGCTGGATGGCCATCCATCACAAAACCGCCGAGCGGCTGTCCGAAAACCGGATAAACGCAGCGTTGTCCGCCCTTGATGCACAACGAAGCCGGGAAACGGCCATCTTGTTGATGAGCGCGCTATTCGATTTAGAGCTACATCGCAGTCACGGTGACGGTCGCAGCATTCAGCAGGTGTTCAATGATGTGCAGCGGGAGTTTGCCCACCTGCCGATACCCGACTACTGCCGGTTCGCCAACAGTTTCGATTTTCTGGCGACCGGGTATGAGGCTTCGGTGTATGCCTATAAATGGTCCGGCGTGATGGCCAGCGAGGCGTTCAAACGCTTCGAGCGCGAGGGTGTGTTCAATGCGCAAACGGGCCGGGATCTGCGCGAGATACTGTTTTCGGGTGACACGCAGTCACTGCCCGCGGCGCTGCAAGCCTTCCTCGGTCAGCCGATCGACACTCAGCTTTTTGCCGCGCCGCCAGGTTGAGCCGATCAGCGCTGGACATGCGCCGAGTCGAACCAGTTCTTCATGGAACACATGGCGAATGCACTGGTGCTGCATTCGCCATTGATCAAGGCTTCATGCAACCGGTCGACGTCGGCCTGCATCACGTAGCGCACGCTGTCGTGAAAGTGCTGGCTGTCGCCAAAACCGCCCTCGGTCATTTCCTTCAGGGCCTGCTCTTTGCTCCAGCCTTGCACCACCACCCGGTACATCGCCGCCATCAGGCCGGTGCGGTCGGAGCCGTGCTTGCAGTGCATCAGCACCGGGCCGTCAGCCTCGGCGGACTGAATCGCGCGCAGGGCCTTGAGCACATCGCTGTCATCGACGTGATTGGTGCGATACGGCAACTGCACCTGCTTGATGGCGGGGTCAGACAGCCAGTCGCTGTCGGCTTCCGGGAGGAAATTGATCACGGTGACGACGTGCAGATGATTCAGCAGCGGCACCGCGCCACGGCTGGGCAAGGCGCTGCGATACAGGGTCGGCGACATGCGGAACAGGTTGAATTGCGCCTCGACCGGCTGCGCCCACTCGGCCGGGCGAAGTGGTGTTGCGTCGGCCGCCCGGGCGGCAATGCCATGCAACAGCGCGACAAGCGAAAAACACAAAGCGGAGAAAAATCGCACTCGAGACATGCTGGGCTGACCGTTTCGGCAATCTTTGTTGAAGGAGTTGCAGCTTCGCCGCTCAGCGGTCAAGGCCCCGTGAGCCGGCCGTCAAAGAATCGTGAATCGTTGTCTCCCGGTGCTTTTTTCCGCTCAAGCGGTTTTTCTTGATGCTTAGCCTGCTACCATTTGTCACATGATGTTGCAGACGTGGCGCCTTTTACCGGGCCTGACCTCCGTCATCGCGACGCAAAATTCCTCGAGCTGCTCGCAGAAGCGGCTGACCTTAATGCCTGATGAGGTGCCCCATGTCTGATCAAGATCGAGACAATCCGCGGCGTGAGTTCCTGCGCAAATCCCTGACCCTGATTCCGGTGGTTACCCTCGCCGGTACCGGCCTGGGCAGCAGCGTGCTGCAAGCCGCTCCTGAAAGCGCACCGGCGCCTGCCGCGGCAAAACCCGCCCCTGCCGGCGCCGGTGATTATCAGCCGAGCTTTTTCACCGCCGAAGAATGGGCGTTCATCAACGCCGCCGTTGCCCAGTTGATCCCCAACGATGCGCAAGGCCCCGGCGCCCTCGAGGCCGGCGTGCCGGAATACATCGACCGCCAGATGAACACCCCGTACGCCGCTGGCGCGCTGTGGTACATGCAAGGCCCGTTCAATGCCGACGCTGCGCCGGAAATGGGCTGGCAGAGCAAACTGGTGCCCAAAGACATCTACCGCCTCGGCATCGCCGCCACGGATCAGTGGGTAAAAGGTCTCAGCGGAAAAACATTTGCCGAGCAAGACAGCGCTACCCGAGACGACTTGCTCAAGCAACTTGAAGCCGGCAAGCCGCAATTCGACGCCGTCCCGGCGAAGATTTTCTTCAATCTGCTGCTGCAAAACACCAAGGAAGGTTTCTTCTGCGACCCGATCCACGGTGGCAATAAAGGCATGGTCGGCTGGACCATGATCGGTTTCCCCGGCGCCCGCGCCGATTTCATGGATTGGGTGGAACGCAACGAGCAATACCCCTTCCCGGCAGTGTCGATTCGCGGCGAGAGGGCGTAAGCATGGCAACGGTAATGAAGAAGGTTGATGCAGTCATCGTCGGTTTCGGCTGGACCGGTGCGATCATGGCCAAGGAACTCACCGAAGCGGGTCTCAACGTGCTGGCGCTGGAGCGCGGGCCGATGCAGGACACTTATCCCGACGGCAACTATCCGCAGGTGATCGACGAACTCACCTACAGCGTGCGCAAAAAACTCTTTCAAGACATCTCCAAAGAGACGGTGACCATTCGCCACAGCGTCAACGATATCGCCCTGCCCAACCGCCAGTTGGGCGCGTTCCTGCCGGGCAATGGCGTCGGCGGCGCCGGTCTGCACTGGTCGGGCGTGCACTTTCGGGTCGATCCGATCGAGTTGCGCATACGCAGCCATTACGAAGAGCGCTACGGTAAAAGTTTCATCCCCAAGGACATGACCATCCAGGACTTCGGCGTCAGCTATGAAGAGCTGGAGCCGTTTTTCGACTTTGCGGAAAAAGTCTTCGGCACCTCTGGCCAGGCCTGGACCGTGAAGGGCCAGTTGGTCGGTCAGGGCAAGGGCGGCAACCCGTATGCGGCGGATCGCTCCAATCCGTTCCCGCTTGAAGCGCAGAAAAACACCGTGTCCGCCCAGCTGTTCGGCAAAGCGGCTACAGAAGTCGGTTACAAACCCTACAACCTGCCTTCGGCAAATACTTCCGGGCCATACACCAATCCCTACGGCGCACAGATGGGCCCGTGCAACTTCTGCGGCTTCTGCAGCGGCTACGTCTGTTACATGTATTCCAAGGCCTCGCCGAACGTGAACATTCTGCCGGCGCTCAAGCCGCTGGCGAATTTCGAGCTGCGACCCAACTCACATGTGCTGCGGGTCAATCTCGACAGCAGCAAATCCAAAGCCACCGGTGTGACCTACGTCGACGGCCAGGGCCGGGAGATCGAGCAGCCAGCGGATCTGGTGATCCTCGGCGCGTTCCAGTTGCACAACGTACGTCTGATGCTGCTTTCCGGAATCGGCAAACCCTACGACCCGATCAGCGGCGAAGGCGTGGTCGGGCGTAACTTCGCCTACCAGAACATGGCGACCATCAAGGCCTTCTTCGACAAAGACACCCACACCAACAACTTCATCGGCGCCGGCGGCAACGGCGTGGCGGTGGATGATTTCAACGCCGACAACTTCGACCACGGCCCGCACGGCTTCGTCGGCGGCTCACCGATGTGGGTCAACCAGGCCGGCAGCCGACCGATTGCCGGCACTTCCAACCCGCCGGGCACACCGGCGTGGGGCAGTGCATGGAAACGCGCCACCGCCGATTACTACACCCATCAGGTGTCGATGGACGCCCACGGCGCGCATCAGTCCTACCGTGGCAACTATCTCGATCTCGATCCGGTGTACCGCGACGCCTACGGTTTGCCGCTGCTGCGCATGACCTTCGACTGGCAGGAAAACGACATCAAGATGAACCGTTTCATGGTCGAGAAAATGGGCAAGATCGCCGAAGCCATGGGCCCGAAAGCCATCGCGGTGATCGGCAAGCAAATGGGCGACCACTTCAACACCGCCTCGTACCAGACCACCCACCTCAACGGTGGCGCGATCATGGGCACCGATCCGAAGACCAGCGCGCTGAACCGCTATTTGCAGAGTTGGGACGTGCACAACGTGTTCGTTCCGGGCGCATCGGCGTTCCCGCAGGGCCTGGGCTACAACCCGACCGGTCTGGTCGCGGCGTTGACCTACTGGTCGGCGAAAGCGATCCGCGAGCAATACCTGAAAAACCCCGGCCCGTTGGTGCAGGCTTAAGGAGCGATGACCATGAAGACTCTCGTTATCGCCACTCTCGCCGTGCTTGGCAGCGCTTCAGTTCATGCGGCTGAAGTTGATCAGAATCTGATCAAACAAGGCCAATACCTCGCCCGCGCGGGTGACTGCGTGGCCTGCCACACGGCCAAGGGCGGCAAGCCGTTCGCCGGCGGGCTGCCGATGGAAACGCCGATCGGTACGATCTACTCGACCAACATCACCCCGGACAAAACCGGCCTCGGCGATTACAGCTTCGAAGATTTCGATCAGGCCGTACGCCACGGCGTGGCCAAAAACGGCAGCACGTTGTACCCGGCGATGCCATATCCGTCCTACGCCCGTGTCAGCCAAAGCGACATGCAAGCGCTGTATGCGTACTTCATGCACGGCGTCGAACCGGTGGCGCAGGAGAACAAGGCCAGCGATATTCCATGGCCGTTGAGCATGCGATGGCCGCTGATGGGCTGGCGCTGGCTGTTTGCACCGAAGGTCGAGGACTACCAGGCCACGGGCGACGATGCGGTGATCAATCGCGGCGCTTATCTGGTCGAAGGCCTCGGCCACTGCGGCGCCTGCCACACCCCGCGCGCGCTGACCATGCAGGAAAAAGCCCTGAGCGCGGCGGACGGTGAACATTTTCTTGCCGGCAGTGCACCGCTGGAAGGCTGGATCGCCAAGAGCCTGCGCGGCGATCACAAGGATGGCCTCGGCAGTTGGAGTGAGGAGCAACTGGTGCAATTTCTCAAGACCGGACGCAGTGATCGCAGTGCGGTGTTCGGTGGCATGAGCGATGTGGTTACGCACAGCATGCAATACATGAGCGACGCCGACCTCACCGCGATTGCCCGCTATCTCAAATCACTGCCGGCGAATGATCCAGCGGACCAGCCGCATCAGTACGACGAGAAAGCGGCGAAAGCCTTGTGGAACGGCGATGACAGTCAACGTGGCGCGTCGGTGTACATCGACAACTGCGCGGCGTGCCATCGCACCGATGGCCACGGCTATACCCGGGTGTTTCCGGCGCTGGCAGGCAATCCGGTGCTGCAGACGGACGATCCGACTTCGCTGATCCACATCGTGCTCAAGGGCGGAACCTTGCCAGCTACGCACACGGCGCCATCGACGTTCACCATGCCCGGCTTCGCCTGGCGCCTGTCGGATCAGGAAGTGGCGGATGTGGTGAGCTTCATTCGTGGCAGTTGGGGCAACAAGGGTGCACCAGTGAAAGCTGCCGATGTTGCCGAGTTGCGCAAGGAGGATATGAAGCAGACCTCCGGCGACGATCTGGGCCAGGTGACGCAACACAACTGACCACTCGCCCGATGGCACTAGCCAGATGAAGATCGCCCCGATACTGTGCGCATATACAGTATCGGGGCGTTTTCATGTCTACTCCATTGCCACCTCGTGGTCGCGGCACCGCAACCAACCCGCACAACCGCTTTGCGCCGAGTCGTTCGGTGGCCGAGGACGATGGCTGGTATCAGGAAGTGCCGCAGACGCAAAATACCGAAGTGATCATCGAAAAGGCCAAATCGATCATCAGCCGCAATACCTCGCCGGATCTGCCTTTCGACCGTTCGCTCAATCCCTATCGCGGCTGCGAACATGGATGCATCTATTGCTACGCACGCCCCAGCCACGCCTACTGGGACATGTCGCCGGGCCTCGACTTCGAAACCCGGCTGATCGCCAAGACCAACGCCGCGCAGATCCTGGAAGAACAGCTGAGCAAACCCGGCTATCAATGCGCGCCGATCAATCTCGGTTCCAACACCGACCCGTATCAGCCGATCGAGCGCGAATACCAGATCACCCGACAGACCCTGGAAGTGCTGCTGCGCTATCGCCATCCGGTGACCATCGTCACCAAGGGTTCGCTGATTCTGCGCGATCTCGATTTGCTCACCGAACTGGCACAGCAGCGGCTGGTGACGGTGATGATCAGCCTGACCACCCTGGACGACGAGCTCAAGCGCATCCTCGAACCGCGCGCCGCTGCGCCCAAGGCTCGGTTGCGAGCGATCCGGGTGATGCGCGAAGCAGGCATTCCGGTCGGCGTGCTGTGTTCGCCGATGATTCCGATGATCAATGACAGCGAGATCGAAAGCCTGCTCACCGAGGCCCATGCAGCAGGTGCGCAGAGCGCTGCCTACATGATGTTGCGCCTGCCGCTGGAGGTCGCGCCGCTGTTCGAGGAGTGGCTGCAGGCACACTATCCTCAACGCGCCGCGCATGTGCTGAGCCTGATTCGTCAGAGCCGCGGCGGCGAGCTGTATGACAGCCGTTTCGGCGCGCGGATGCGCGGTGAAGGGCCGTTCGCCGACCTGCTTGCGCAGCGCTTCGCCAAGGCCATTAAAAAAGTCGGGCTGAATAAACGCGAGGGCTATAACCTCGACTGCACGGCCTTCTGTCCGCCGGGTCGCCAGATGTCGTTGATTTAGCGACAATTGACTTTGGGTTGACGGGTTGGAATCCTACCGCCGAAACACGCCGGTCACATTTTTTGTGACCTGTAACACACGTTCTAGAGCGCTTGATTCAGTTTCAGTTAAGTTTCGGCGGCTACCTTGTTCATCGAGTGACTGCCGGGTCGGGATGACCCGGATGGTTTAAAAAACAGCCACTGGCTTCATACCGGAATACCGGGGAAGACTCCCTGAATCCGCACAAGAGGATGAATCATGAGTGACAAGGATAAACAGTCGTTGGCTGCCTCGGCGCAAAGCCCTGAAGCACAATCCGCCGATGCAGCACTGCGACAGATCGTTGATGGCTTTTTACGCTTTCACCATGACGTTTTTCCGCAGCAGGAAGAACTGTTCAAGAAGCTCGCCACCGCACAGGCGCCCAAGGCGATGTTCATCACCTGCGCCGACTCGCGCATCGTTCCCGAGCTGATTACCCAGAGCTCGCCGGGCGATCTGTTCGTCACCCGTAACGTCGGCAACGTGGTTCCGCCCTACGGTCAGATGAACGGCGGCGTCTCCACCGCTATCGAGTACGCGGTACTGGCACTGGGCGTGCAGCACATCATCATTTGCGGCCACTCCGATTGCGGCGCCATGCGCGCGGTACTCAACCCCGACAGCCTGGAAAAAATGCCGACGGTCAAAGCCTGGCTGCGCCACGCCGAAGTCGCGAAAACCATGGTGCACGACAACTGCAACTGCACCGACGAAAAAGAAAGCATGCCGATCCTCACCGAGGAAAACGTCATCGCCCAACTGCAGCACTTGCGTACCCATCCTTCGGTAGCCTCGCGCATGGCGAACGGTCATCTGTTCATCCATGGCTGGGTCTACAACATCGAAACCAGCGAAATCAAAGCTTACGACGCGGACCAGGGTCGTTTCCTGCCTCTCGACGGCAGCCATCCGATTCCTGTGGCGACGCCCAAAGCGCGCTTCTAAATCTTCCCAACAATCTGTGTGGTATGACGCCGGCCGCTGATTCAGCGGCCCGGCCTCGCCACGCCTGAAGAAAACTTCGGGAGAATCGCCATGCGTGCGGCTCAATTGAAAGCTGTGTTGCCACGGGAGCTGCTTGCTTCCGTGGTTGTGTTTCTGGTCGCCCTGCCGCTGTGCATGGGCATCGCGATTGCGTCAGGGCTGCCGCCGGCCAAGGGTCTGATCACCGGCATCATCGGCGGTCTGGTGGTCGGTTGGCTGGCGGGTTCGCCGTTGCAGGTCAGCGGTCCGGCGGCGGGGCTGGCGGTGCTGGTTTTCGAACTGGTACGCCAGCATGGCGTGGAGATGCTCGGGCCGATTCTGCTGCTCGCCGGATTTCTGCAACTCGTGGCCGGACGTCTGAAGCTTGGCTGCTGGTTTCGGGTGACGGCGCCAGCGGTGGTCTACGGCATGCTCGCGGGCATTGGCGTGTTGATTGTGCTATCGCAAATCCATGTGATGCTCGATGCCAAGCCGCAACCCTCCGGACTGGACAACCTCACGGCGTTCCCGGCGGCCGTGGCGCAGGCCTTGCCATCGTTTGGCTGGCAGGCGGGTCTGCTCGGTTTGTCGACAATTGCGGTGATGTGGCTGTGGGAAAAATTCCGTCCGCACTCGCTGCGCTTCATTCCTGGCGCATTGCTCGGTGTGGGTCTGGCGACGGTGGCGAGTCTGATGCTGGCGTTGCAGGTCAAGCGCGTTGAGGTACCGGCGAATCTGGCCGAGGCGATCGATTGGCTCAAGCCGGCCGACCTGATGAATCTGGCCGACCCGACGCTGCTGATCGCCGCGTTCGCCGTGGCGTTTATCGCCAGTGCCGAAACCCTGCTGTCCGCTGCAGCGGTGGATCGCATGCACAGCGGCGTGCGTTCGGACTTCGACCGTGAGCTGTCGGCGCAAGGTGTCGGCAACATGCTCTGCGGTCTGGTCGGCGCGTTGCCGATGACCGGGGTAATCGTGCGCAGCTCGGCCAACGTCCAGGCCGGTGCCACCACGCGTTATTCGACGATTTTCCATGGCCTGTGGCTGCTGGCGTTCGTGCTGTTGCTGTCGAGCGTGCTGCAGAGCATTCCGGTGGCGAGCCTGGCGGGTGTGCTGGTGTATACCGGTTTCAAACTGGTCGACCTCAAGGCGTTCCGTGGTCTCGGCCGTTACGGACGGATGCCGATGTTCACCTACGCCGCTACGGCGCTGGCGATTATCTTCACCGACCTGCTCACTGGCGTGCTGATCGGTTTCGGTCTGACGATGTTGAAACTGGCATTCAAGGCTTCACGCCTGAAGATCAGCCTGATCGACCTGCCGCAAGACGGTGAGATGGAATTGCGTCTGGTCGGTGCGGCGACGTTCCTCAAAGTGCCGGCGCTGACGCAGGTGCTGGGCAGCATCCCTCACGGCACCACGGTGCATGTGCCGCTGAATAACCTGAGCTATATCGACCATTCGTGCCTGGAATTGCTGGAAGAATGGGGTCGGGCGAATGCGGCGAAGGGGTCGAAACTGTTGATTGAGTCGCGCGGGTTGAAGCGCAGACTGGAAGGCAGGGTGCGGACCAATACCGGGATTGGTGCGGCAGGCTAGATCTTCCTGCCTGAGCACAAACCCTGTGGGAGCGAGCTTGCTCGCGAAAGCGGTGGACCAGTCAACCATGATGTTGAATGACACATTGCATTCGCGAGCAGGCTCGCTCCCACATTGCATCTATGGAGTATGAGGGTTACGCGGCAGGCTGATCCAGCTCCAGCCCCACACCCAACCGGCGGCTCATGCACGGCCAGCGCTTCCACGCCGCACCGGTGTCCGGGCTGCTGAGTTTCTCGCGGTAAGCTTCTACCGACTCCAGCGCAAAACTCTCCTCGTTGAGCATCTCGTCGATGGCGTGATGCACCGCTTCGTCCAGTTGGTTGGCAAATTCCTCACCGATCAACTGGTGAGCAATCAGGTTGGCGACCGTCATGTCCAAGGGGATCAGTGGCTGGCCGAAATGCTTGATGTACAGGTCGTTGACCTCTTCGACAAAACGGTGCGCCAGATAGGCCTCGTCGAGCAGGCTGTCCAGGCCGACGTGCCCGGCCATGATCGCCGGCGGCTGGAGGAAATACTGCTCGGCGATTTTCAGCACCGGTTTGATCTGCGATTCGATTCCCGCTTCCCTGGCGACTTCATTGGCTGCGTCCAGCAGGTCGGGTACTTCATCGATGTAGGCGGCGACAAAACGTGTCAGCACACCTTGGGCGTCGGCTTCCGGCAACTGGATCGCCGGGTGCAGGTGAGGCAGCTTGCTTTCCAGCTGACGGGTCAGCAGGCCGGTGTCTTTTTCGTGCTGTTGGGCTTTTTGGATCTGCTCGCGCAATGCGGCGGTGTTCATGAAAACTCCAGGAAACAAGGCAATGAAATAGGGAAGACATAACTTAGCTGGCTTACGAAAAACGCTAAGACGCATTTGTCATAATTATTTCATCCTTGATGCAGCTGCGTTATATCCATTTGCCACCACTCGTCTGCATCCTTCTCCAATCGGGCACTTGAACGCAAGCGCCGGTTGTTTCAGCTCATTTACGTGCGCGGGTTGCATTTCCCGGGCGCTGTCTATACTCGCCAATGAATGGAGTTAGCTGATGACGCCCGACTGCACCCGCAGCAAGGCCCGGCGATTCAAGTTCGTAGTCTGATGCAGCCGCTCCCTTGCCGCAGGCGAAAGCCGGCGGGATAACAAGAACGATAAGGGGAACCCGCAATGATGCGACATCCACATGTCTGGATGGGCCTCCTGTTGTGGTCGATTTTCAGCCCGGCCAACGCGGCGTGGACTGTGAATATGGCGCCTGGAGCGACTGAAATCAGTCACGCAGTATTCGACCTGCACATGACCATTTTCTGGATCTGTGTGGTAATCGGGATCATCGTCTTCGGCGCCATGTTCTGGTCGATGATGGTGCACCGCCGCTCAACCGGCCAGGTCGCGGCGAAATTCCATGAAAGCACCGGCGTCGAGATCATGTGGACCATCGTGCCGCTGCTGATCCTGGTGGCCATGGCCGTTCCCGCCACCGCGACGCTGATCAAGATGTACGACACCAGCGAACCGGACATCGATATCCAGATAACCGGTTATCAGTGGAAGTGGCACTACAAATACCTGGGCCAGGACGTCGAGTTCTTCAGCAACCTGGCCACCCCCGCCGAGCAGATCCACAACAAGGAAGCCAAGGGCGAGCATTACCTGCTCGAAGTCGACAAGCCGTTGGTGCTGCCGATCGGCGCCAAGGTGCGCTTTCTGGTGACCTCGGCTGACGTCATTCACTCATGGTGGGTGCCGGCGTTTGCGGTCAAGCGCGATGCGATACCCGGGTTCGTCAACGAAGCGTGGACGCGCATCGACAAGCCCGGTCTCTACCGTGGCCAGTGCGCCGAATTGTGCGGCAAGGATCACGGTTTCATGCCGATCGTTGTTGAGGTCAAGGAGCAGGCCGATTACGAAAAATGGCTCGCCGAGCGCAAGGCCGAGGCGGCGCAACTCAAAGAACTGACCAGCAAGGAATGGACCCTCGACGAGCTCAAGGAGCGCGGCGACAAGGTCTATCACACCACTTGCGTGGCCTGTCATCAGGCCGAAGGCCAGGGCCTGCCGCCGATGTTCCCGGCACTCAAGGGCTCGAAAATCGCCACCGGGCCGATCAAGGATCACCTGAGCATCGTCTACCACGGCAAACCCGGCACCGCCATGGCGGCGTTCGGCAAACAGCTGTCGGAAGTCGATATCGCAGCGGTCGTGACTTACGAACGTAACGCCTGGGGCAACAACAAGGGCGACATGGTCACGCCAAAAGAAGTGCTGGAGCTGAAACAGGCGGAAAGCAAATGAGCCGGTCAATTGCGTATTCAGTGAACCGGTCGGGGCAGCGCGCCCCGGCCTGCCCCGTCCACTTTCGTGAAGGAGACCGGCCATGAGCGCTGTCATCGATGACCACGGTCACGCCGACCACGCCCACGGCCCCGCCAAAGGCCTGATGCGCTGGGTGCTGACCACCAACCACAAGGACATCGGCACGCTGTACCTGTGGTTTGCGTTCTGCATGTTCCTGCTCGGCGGCTCGTTCGCCATGGTCATTCGTGCCGAGCTGTTCCAGCCCGGCCTGCAGATCGTGCAGCCGGAATTTTTCAACCAGATGACCACCATGCACGGTCTGGTGATGGTGTTCGGCGCGGTGATGCCGGCGTTCGTCGGCCTCGCCAACTGGATGATTCCGCTGATGGTCGGCGCGCCGGACATGGCGCTGCCACGGATGAACAACTTCAGTTTCTGGCTGTTGCCGGCGGCGTTCCTGCTGCTGGTCTCGACGCTGTTCACCCCAGGTGGAGGGCCGAATTTCGGCTGGACCTTTTATGCGCCGCTGTCCACCACTTACGCGCCGGAAAGCGTGACGTTTTTCATCTTCGCCATTCACTTGATGGGGATCAGTTCGATCATGGGCGCGATCAACGTGGTCGCGACCATCCTCAATCTGCGCGCCCCCGGCATGACCCTGATGAAAATGCCACTGTTCGTCTGGACCTGGCTGATCACTGCGTTCCTGCTGATCGCGGTAATGCCAGTGCTGGCCGGGTGCGTGACGATGATGCTCATGGACATCCACTTCGGCACCAGTTTCTTCAGCGCTGCCGGCGGCGGCGACCCGGTGCTGTTCCAGCATGTGTTCTGGTTCTTCGGGCATCCCGAGGTGTACATCATGATCCTGCCGGCGTTCGGCGCGGTCAGCCAGATCATCCCGACCTTCGCGCGCAAGCCGCTGTTCGGCTACACCTCGATGGTCTACGCCACGGCGAGCATCGCGTTCCTGTCGTTCATCGTCTGGGCGCACCACATGTTCGTGGTCGGCATTCCGCTGGTAGGCGAGCTGTTCTTCATGTATGCCACCATGCTGATCGCCGTGCCGACCGGGGTGAAAGTGTTCAACTGGGCGAGCACCATGTGGCAAGGCTCGATGACCTTCGAGACGCCGATGCTGTTTGCCGTGGCGTTCGTGATCCTGTTCTCGATCGGTGGTTTCTCCGGGCTGATGCTGGCGATCGCTCCGGCGGACTTCCAGTATCAGGACACCTACTTTGTGGTCGCGCACTTCCACTATGTGCTGGTGCCGGGGGCGATCTTCGGGATCTTCGCTTCGGCCTATTACTGGCTGCCGAAATGGACCGGGCACATGTACGACGAAACCCTCGGCAAGCTGCATTTCTGGCTGTCGTTCGTCGGCATGAACCTGACCTTCTTCCCGATGCACTTCGTCGGGCTGGCCGGGATGCCACGGCGGATCCCGGATTACAACCTGCAGTTCGCCGACTTCAACATGGTCTCGTCGATCGGCGCGTTCATGTTTGGCGCCACGCAGATTTTCTTCCTGTTCATCGTGATCAAGACCATCCGTGGCGGCGAGCCGGCCCCGGCCAAACCGTGGGACGGCGCCGAAGGGCTGGAGTGGAGCGTGCCGTCGCCGGCGCCGTATCACACCTTCACCACGCCGCCGGAAGTGAAATGAACACAGGTCTCCCTGTGGGAGCGAGCCTGCTCGCGAAGAACGATGACGCGGTTCATCTGATGCACCGAGTTGTCTGCTTCGCGAGCAGGCTCGCTCCCACAAGGGATCTGATGAGAGGCATGAACCATGGCTGACTCGATCTCGCTGAAGAAACTGGTCACCCGCCTGCTCTTGGTCGTAGTGGCGATGTTCGTCTTCGGTTTCGCCCTGGTCCCGATCTACGACGTGATGTGCAAAGCCTTCGGCATCAACGGCAAGACCGGCGGCCAGTACGAGGGCGAGCAAGTCGTAGACACCTCGCGCCAGGTGCGTGTGCAGTTCCTGTCGACCAACACCGCCGACATGCCCTGGGACTTCTACCCGAAACACGACGAGCTGACCGCCAACCCCGGCGCGGTCAACGAGATGGTGTTCATCGCGCGCAATCCCACCGATAAACCGATGAGTGCGCAAGCGGTGCCGAGCATCGCGCCGAGCAACGCGGCGGCGTTTTTCCACAAGACCGAATGCTTTTGCTTTACCCAGCAGGTGCTGCAACCCGGTGAACAGATCGAGATGCCGGTGCGTTTCATCGTTGACCGCGACATGCCCAAGGAAGTGAAGCACCTGACGCTGTCCTACACGCTGTTCGATATCACCGCCCGACATCCGCCGGTGGCTGTAAACACTGGCGGTTGAGCGTGCCCGATAAGGAGAACAATAAATGGCAACTCATGAGCATTATTACGTCCCGGCCCAAAGCAAATGGCCGATCATCGCCACGCTCGGGATGTTCGTCACCGTGTACGGCCTCGCCACCTGGTTCAACGATCTGAAGGCTGCGCGCCCGGATTCCCACGGCCCGCTGATCTTTTTCGTCGGCGGCCTGCTGCTGGCGTACATGCTGTTCGGCTGGTTCGGTGCGGTCATCAAGGAAAGTCGCGCGGGGTTGTACAGCCCACAGCTGGACCGCTCCTTTCGCTGGGGCATGAGCTGGTTCATCTTTTCCGAAGTGATGTTTTTCGTGGCCTTCTTCGGCGCGCTGTTCTATATCCGCGTGGTTTCCGCGCCCGGGCTGGCCGGTGAAGGCCCCAAGGGCCTGTCGGAAATGCTCTGGCCCAACTTCGAATACGTCTGGCCACTGCTCAACAATCCGGACCCGAAACTGTTCCCGCCGCCCAAGGACGTCATTAGCCCCTGGGGCCTGCCGCTGCTGAACACGATCCTGCTGGTCAGCTCAAGCGTGACCATCACCATCGCCCACCATGCGCTGAAGAAAGGCCATCGCGGCGCACTGAAACTGTGGCTGGCGATCACCGTGCTGTTGGGCATCGCGTTCCTCGGTTTCCAGGCCGAGGAATACATCCACGCCTACAAAGAGCTGGGGCTGACCCTCGGCTCGGGCATCTACGGCGCGACGTTCTTCATGCTCACCGGATTCCACGGCGCCCACGTGACCATCGGCACGATCATTCTGTTCGTGATGCTGATGCGGATCATGAAGGGCCACTTCGACAACGAGCACCAGTTCGGTTTCGAGGCGGCGAGCTGGTACTGGCACTTCGTCGACGTGGTGTGGATCGGCTTGTTCTTTTTCGTTTACGTCCTCTGATCGCGGACGCTACCAGGGTGCATGCGACACCAACTGGCCGCTGTAGAAACCCCAGGCCATCAGGCCGACGGTGACCACGGCCAGTGCCACCCGGACACTCAGGGCGATGACCAGCCGATTGGAGCTGCTGTCGTCCTTGACCAGGAAAAACAGGCCGCTGAACAGGCTCACGACCGTGGCAATCAGCATCAGGACGATCGCTGCTTTGAACATGGCAAGACTCCGGGGGACAGGCGATGCACTTGAGTATAGCGATCGCGATGACTGACTTTATGGCGCGGCCATGAAGCGCTTTCGCCCGGGCGTGATTCCCACTGTGGTGGTGACATTGTTGCTGCCGCTTATGGTTGCGCTGGGCTTCTGGCAACTGGGCCGGGGCGCGGAGAAAACCGCGCTGCTGGCCAGTTATGCCGAACGTCGCGTGGCCGAACCGCTGGCCAGCAGTGAACTGCTCGCCAGCGCCAACCCGGCTTACCGCCGCGTGCGCCTGCACGGCCAGTTCGACCCCGCCCATACCCTGTTGCTCGACAACCGCCAGCGTGGCGGCAAGGTCGGCGTTGAATTGCTGCAACCGTTTCAGGATCAACGCAGCGGTCTGTGGCTACTGGTCAATCGCGGCTGGCTGCCTTGGCCCGACCGGCGTGTGCCGCCGCAATTTACAACACCCGCCGAGGCGCTGACGCTCGATGCCTGGGTGTACGTCGCCCCCGGCGCGACGTTCCAGTTGCACGCCGACCCGGTCAGCAGTGTCTGGCCGCAAACCATCACCGCCGTCGAGCCGAGCAAATTGTGGCGAACCCTGGAGCGCGACGGCTTCGCCTACGAATTACGCGCCGAACCCGGCCCGGCCAGCTACCAGACCGATTGGCCGGTAGTCGCGATGGGCCCGGAAAAACACCTCGGCTACGCCGTGCAATGGTTCGCCATGGCCACGGCCCTGCTTGGGCTCTACCTCTATTTCGGATGGCACCACGCAAAGGAGAAACGCCATGGGAAGCGCCATGAATCCACCCAGCATGTCTGAGGCCAAACCTGCCCCCAGCCGCCGGCGCGGGCGCATTCAGTTGCTGTTGATTGTGCTTGGCGTGATCGGGCCGATGCTGCTCGCCACCGGCATGTACAAATTGCAGTTCTGGGTGCCGGAAGGACGCAGCTACCACGGCGAACTGATCGGCAACGGCCAGACCCGCGCCGACCTTGGCGTGCAGGCCGATGAGCAGCGCTGGCAAATTCTGGTCACGGCGCCGAAGGACTGCGCCGTGGATTGCCAGCAACTGGTGTACCTGGCGCGGCAGATCCAGATCAGCCTCGGCCGCGAAGCCGGACGCGCCAGCCACGCCCTCGCCGCCGCGCAACCACTGAGCACCGATTACGCCGCCAAGCTCGACCGTGAATATCCGCAGCTGCAGCGCTATCCGCTGGATGCCGGCGTGTTCAACAAGACCACCGGCGACAAGTCCGTGCCGCAGCTGTGGATCGTCGACCCGCACGGCAATCTGGTGCTGCGCTACGAGCCGAACGTGAAGGGCAAGGATCTGCTCAACGATCTGCGGCATCTGCTGAAACTGTCGAACATCGGATAAGGGCATCGTCATGGCCAAACCTGGATTTCGCCTCGCGCTGTTTGCCACCCTGCTGGCACTGATTGTCGTGCTGCTCGGCGCCTATACGCGCCTGACCCACGCTGGCCTAGGCTGCCCGGACTGGCCGGGCTGCTACGGATTTATCAGCGTGCCGAAAAGCGAGGCGCAACTGGCCCATGCCGAACTGCATTTCCCCGACGCGCCAGTGGAGGCGCACAAGGGCTGGAACGAGATGATTCACCGTTACTTTGCCGGCACGCTGGGTTTGCTGATTTCAGTATTGGCCGGGCGCGCGTGGGTCAATCGTCGCCATCCGGGGCAACCGTTGAAACTGCCGCTGTTTCTGCTGGCGGTGGTCATCGCCCAGGCGGCGTTCGGCATGTGGACGGTAACGCTCAAGCTCTGGCCGCAAGTGGTCACCGGGCATTTGCTCGGCGGTTTTGCCACGTTGAGCCTGCTGTTCCTGCTGACGCTGAGATTGTCCGGCGTGCTGCCGGCGCTGACGGTACCGAAACGCCTGCAATACTGGGCGACGGCGGGGCTGTTGCTGGTGATCGGCCAGATCGCATTGGGCGGCTGGGTCAGTTCCAACTATGCAGCGGTGGCCTGCATCGACTTTCCCACCTGCCATGGCCAATGGCTGCCGCCAGCGGACTTCGCCAATGGTTTTCACCTGACTCAGCATATCGGCCCGAATTATCTCGGCGGCCAACTGGATAGCGATGCGCGCACGGCGATTCATCTGACCCACCGCATCGGCGCTATGTTGGTGACGGTCGTGCTGCTCGGTCTGGCCTGGCAATTGAAGGTGGTCGGCATGACGCGTCTGGCCGGGCTGGTGCTGATCGCCCTCGCAGCGCAGATTACTCTCGGCATCAGCAACGTGCTGTTTCATCTGCCGCTGCCGGTGGCCGTCGCCCATAACGCCGGCGGTGCGGCGCTGTTGCTGACGCTGGTGCTGGTCAATTATCACGCGCGCACCAGCCTGCTGCGGGTGTCCCAACCGTTGCTGGCGCGCTGGCGCTTGAGTGCACACAAACCTGCCGTCGCGCCCATCGCAATGAAAGGAGAAACGCCATGGCGAGTCTGATCGGCGAGCGTGCGGCGCAAGCGCTGTGGCGCGATTATCTGGAGCTGACCAAACCGAAAGTCGTGGTGCTGATGCTGATCACTTCGCTGGTCGGCATGTTCCTCGCCACCCGCGCGGGCGTGCCGTGGACAGTGCTGGTGTTCGGCAATCTGGGCATTGCCCTGTGTGCCGGCGGTGCGGCGGCGGTCAATCATGTGGTCGACCGGCGCATCGATGCAGTGATGGCGCGCACGCACAAACGGCCATTGGCCGAAGGCCGGGTTTCACCGGCGGCGGCGCTGACCTTCGCTCTGGTGCTGGCATTGCTCGGCCAGGCGCTGCTGCTGACCTTCACCAATCAACTGACCGCGTGGCTGACCCTCGCCTCGCTCCTTGGTTACGCGGTGGTCTACACCGGTTTTCTCAAACGTGCGACGCCGCAGAACATCGTCATCGGCGGCCTCGCGGGCGCAGCCCCACCGCTGCTCGGCTGGACCGCCGCCACCGGCCACGTCAGCGCCGAACCGCTGTTGCTGGTGCTGATCATCTTCGCCTGGACCCCGCCGCACTTCTGGGCGCTGGCGATTCATCGCAAGGAGGAGTACGCCAAGGCTGACATTCCGATGCTGCCGGTCACTCACGGCGAGCACTACACCAAAGTGCACATTCTGCTGTACACCTTTGCGTTGCTGGCAGTGAGCCTCTTGCCCTACGTGATTCACATGAGCGGCGTGCTGTATCTGGTCAGTGCGCTGGCGTTGGGCGCAAGGTTTCTGCAATGGGCCGTGGTGCTGTACCGTGGCACTCGGCCGCACGCGGCGATCAACACCTTCAAGTACTCTATTTATTACTTGTTCCTGTTGTTCATCGCCCTGCTCGTAGACCACTACTTACTGTTGAACCTATGACCCGAACCCAGAAAACCGTCTTCATCCTCGTCGCCGTGATCGCGTTGATCCTCGGGCTTACCGTCAACAAGGTGCTGAGCGGCAAAGGCCAGGGCGACCCGACTGCACTGATCGACGCCGGGATCATCCTGCTGCCGCAGAGCCGCAACCTGCCGGACGTGACCATGACCGATCAGGACGGCAAACAGGTTGCGATCGATGAGCTGAAAGGCAAGTGGAGCCTGTTGTTCTTTGGCTACACCTTCTGCCCGGACATCTGCCCGACCACGCTGGCACAACTGCGGCAGATCAAGAGTGAGTTGCCGAAAGACGCCGTGGACAAGTTGCAGATCGTGCTGGTCAGCGTTGACCCCAACCGCGATACGCCCAAGCAGTTGAAGCAGTATCTGGGCTACTTCGATCCGCAATTCATTGGCCTGACACCTTCATCTATCGAAGAGCTGCAGAAGGTCGCGAACGCGGTGAGCATTCCGTTCATTCCGGCCGATACCAGCAAGCCGAATTACACCGTGGACCACAGTGGTAATCTGGCGGTGATCGGCCCGGATGGCACGCAGCGCGGGTTTATTCGGGCGCCGTTGAACAACGCCAAACTGGTTGCGCAACTGCCGGGGATGCTTGAGCGCAAGTGACAGCTTAAAAGCCAAGAGCCCCTCACCCTAGCCCTCTCCCGGAGGGAGAGGGGACTGATTGGGGGATATTCAGGAGTTACGCCGACCTGTAAGTCCTGTGCTGAATCCATAATCGCCTTGATCTGTCAGGTCGATGTAGCCCGCAAGACACCTCGGTCGGCGCCCTCTCCCTCGGGAGAGGGCTGGGGTGAGGGGCGAATTCACAGCAGATCCGAAGCCGAACACCAGAACAAAAAAGGGGACGCTCATGGCGTCCCCTTTTTCATTGCAGCATCCCAATCAGAACGCCGGCAACACCGCGCCTTTGTACTTCTCGGTAATGAATTTCTTCACTTCCGGGCTGTGCAGGGCTGCAGCCAGTTTCTTCATCGCGTCGCTGTCCTTGTTGTCCGAGCGGGACACGAGGATGTTGACGTACGGCGAGTCGTTGCCTTCGATCACCAGCGCATCCTTGGACGGATCGAGCTTGGCTTCCAGCGCGTAGTTGGTGTTGATCAGCGCCAGATCGACCTGGGTCAGCACGCGCGGGATGGTCGCGGCTTCCAGCTCACGGAATTTCAGGTCTTTCGGGTTCGTCGCGATGTCCTTGAGGGTCGACAGGATATTGGTCGGGTCCTTCAGGGTGATCACGCCCGCCTTGGCCAGCAGCATCAGTGCACGGCCGCCGTTGGTAGCGTCGTTCGGGATTACCACGTTCGCACCGCTAGGCAGCTCTTCGATTTTTTTAAGCTTGCTCGAGTACGCACCCAGCGGTTCCAGGTGCACGCCGGTCACAGCGACCAGATCAGTGCCCTTGGCCTTATTGAACTCATCAAGGTACGGCTGGTGCTGGAAGAAGTTCGCGTCGAGGCGCTTTTCCGCAACCTGGACGTTCGGCTGAATGTAGTCGGTGAAGACCTTGACCTTCAGATCCACGCCTTCCTTGGCCAGGGCCGGCTTCACGAACTCAAGGATTTCCGCGTGCGGCACCGGGGTGGCGGCGACGGTCAGGGTTTCGGCGTGGGCCGAGAACGCAGCAACGGCAGCGAAAGCAGCGATCAGTTTTTTCATTCAGCTAACTCCTGTTCAGGGCGCCCGCCATCTTGGCCAGCGCCTCTCTAGATGATCGAAACCAGTTATTTGCGCGAGAAATGCACGACCAGACGGTCGCCGACCATTTGCAGCACCTGCACCAGAATCAACAGCAGCACCACGGTGACGATCATCACATCGGTCTGGAAACGCTGGTAGCCGAAACGGATCGCCAGGTCACCCAGACCACCAGCGCCAACCACACCGGCCATCGCCGTGTAGGACACCAGTGTAATCGCTGTCACCGTAATCGCTGCGAAGATGCCCGGACGGGCTTCCGGCAGCAAGGCGTTCATGATGATCTGCCGCGTGGTCGCGCCCATCGACTGGGTCGCTTCGATGATGCCGCGATCGACTTCGCGCAGCGCAGTTTCCACCAGCCGCGCGAAGAACGGCGTAGCACCAACCACCAGCGGCGGGATTGCCCCGGCCACGCCCAGCGAGGTGCCGGTGATCAGCACGGTGAACGGGATCATCACGATCAGCAGGATGATGAACGGCAGCGAACGCAAGATGTTCACCATCACCGACAGGACCGCATAGAGGACCCGGTTCTGCAGCAACTGACGCGGGCTGCAGAGAAACAGCAGCACGCCCAGCGGCAGACCGAGCAGAACGGTGAACAACAGCGAGCCACCGAGCATCAGCATGGTGTCGTTGGTGGCGAGGCCGATCTCGAGCCAGTCAATGTTCTGGAAGAACAGTTTGATGGCTTCTATCGCAGCGTCGTATTGCTTGATTGCAGCGTCAAACATTTCCATTAGCGCAACACCTCCATGTGAACGTCAGCGGCGGTGAAGCGGGCAAACGCCGCTTCCATGTCGCCACCGGTGACAGCGAGGGTCAGTTGCCCGTACGGAATGTCTTTGATGCGGTCGATGCGACCGGCGAGGATGCTGTAGTCGACGCCGGTTTCCCGGGCGACGGTACCGAGCAACGGCGCATAGGTCGCCTCGCCCTGAAAGGTCAGACGCACGATGCGCCCGGGTACGTGGGCGAAGTCGTCACGCTGCTCGCTCTCGTCGATCTGCTCGCTTTCCTGGACGAAACGCTTGGTGGTCGGGTGCTGCGGATGCAGGAACACATCGGCCACTGGCCCCTGCTCGACGATCACGCCGGCGTCCATCACCGCGACCTGGTCGCAGACGCGACGGATCACGTCCATCTCGTGGGTGATCAGGACGATGGTCAGTTTCAATTCGCGGTTGATTTCCGCCAGCAGCTGCAGGACCGACGCGGTGGTCTGCGGATCGAGGGCGCTGGTGGCCTCGTCGCACAGCAGAATCTTCGGTTTGGTCGCCAGCGCACGGGCGATGCCGACGCGCTGTTTCTGGCCGCCGGACAATTGCGCCGGGTACTTTTTCGCGTGGTCGGACAAACCGACACGCGCCAGCAACTCGGCCACGCGCTGGTTGATTTCACTGCTCGACAGCTCACCGGCCAGGGTCAGCGGCAAGGCAACGTTGTCGGCCACTGTCTTGGAGGCGAGCAGGTTGAAGTGCTGGAAGATCATCCCGACCTGCTGGCGGAAACGGCGCAGGCCGTTGGCGTCCAGTGCGGTGACTTCTTCGCCGTCGACGATGATCTTGCCGCCACTGGAGTCTTCCAGGCGATTGATCAGACGCAGCAGGGTACTTTTGCCCGCACCGGAATGGCCAATCAGGCCGAACACCTGGCCGTTCTCGATGGCGAGACTGGTCGGGTGCAGCGCGGGAATATCCTTACCGGCGACGCGGTAAGTCTTGTGGACGTTTTGAAACTCGATCACGTAGCGAACCTTGTGGGGCGCGTTGGAAAAGGATCAGCGGTTAGCCGGGCGCGCATTTTAGCCTGTCCGTATAGAGGTTCTTAGCATTTATTTCGCAATTATCCTTCGATTTGGCAATAACGCGATCAAAGGTCAGATAAACGGAACGGCTGAAACGCTCATCAGTCACTACTTAAGCGACTTGAAACCCTGGGTGCCGTGCCCGGGAATCACTCAAGGGTCTGCGGAAGGCATCCGGGGCCAAACGAGGAGTTTACGTCTGATGAGCATCAAAAAGCCTGCACCCGATAAAAGCGAAATGGCCGGGACCGATACCCCGGATCGCGCCAACACCAACGCCAAGCTCGAGAGCCTGGAAGAATTCCGTTCCGACGCCACCGGTCAGGCACTGCGCACCAACCAGGGCGTGAAGATCGCAGACAACCAGAACACTCTGAAAGCCGGGCCGCGCGGGCCTTCGCTGCTGGAAGATTTCATCATGCGTGAAAAGATCACGCACTTTGACCATGAGCGGATTCCAGAGCGCATCGTCCATGCGCGCGGCACTGGCGCGCACGGTTTCTTTCAGACTTACGAGAACCATGCAGCGCTGACCAAGGCTGGTTTCCTACAGGACCCGGGCAAGAAAACCCCGGTGTTCGTGCGCTTTTCCACCGTGCAAGGGCCACGTGGTTCCGGCGACACCGTGCGTGACGTGCGCGGCTTTGCGGTGAAATTCTTTACCGACGAGGGCAACTTCGACCTGGTCGGCAACAACATGCCGGTGTTCTTCATTCAGGACGCGATCAAGTTTCCTGACTTCGTGCACGCGGTGAAACCCGAGCCGCACAACGAAATCCCGACCGGCGGCTCGGCTCACGACACGTTCTGGGACTTCGTCTCGCTGGTGCCGGAATCGGCGCACATGGTCATCTGGGCGATGTCCGACCGGGCGATCCCGAAAAGCCTGCGCAGCATGCAGGGTTTCGGCGTGCACACCTTCCGCCTGATCAATGCCGAAGGCAAATCGCGCTTCGTCAAATTCCACTGGCGCCCGACTGCCGGCACCTGCTCGCTGGTGTGGGACGAGGCGCAGAAGCTCGCCGGTAAAGATACCGACTACCACCGTCGCGACCTGTGGGAAGCGATCGAGATGGGTGACTACCCGGAATGGGAACTGGGCGTGCAGATCGTCGAAGAAGAGAACGAACACGACTTCGACTTCGACATCCTCGACCCGACCAAGATCATTCCCGAAGAGATCGTCCCGATCACGCCGCTGGGCAAAATGACCCTGAACCGCAACCCGGACAACTTCTTCGCGGAAACCGAGCAGGTCGCCTTCTGCCCGGGCCACATCGTGCCGGGTATCGACTTCTCCAACGATCCGCTGCTGCAAGGTCGGCTGTTTTCCTACACCGACACGCAGATCAGCCGGCTCGGCGGGCCGAACTTTCATGAGCTGCCGATCAACCGTCCGGTGGCGCCGTTCCACAACGGCCAGCGCGATGCACAACACCGCACCACCATCGACAAGGGCCGCGCTTCCTACGAGCCGAACTCGATCGACGGCGGCTGGCCGAAAGAGACACCGCCGGCGGCACAGGACGGTGGTTTCGAGAGCTATCCAGAGCGCATCGACGCGGCGAAGATCCGTCAGCGCAGCGAATCGTTCAGCGATCACTTCTCCCAGGCCCGTTTGTTCTTCAACAGCATGAGCGAGCACGAGAAAGAGCACATCATTGCCGCCTACAGCTTCGAGCTGGGCAAGGTCGAGCGTGAGTTCATCCGTGCCCGGGAAGTGAACGAGATTCTTGCCAATATCGACCTGACCCTGGCCAAACGCGTCGCGGAAAACCTCGGTCTGCCAGCGCCGACCAAAGGGACGGTCGAAGTACGCAAGACCTCGCTGGAGCAATCGCCAGCGCTGAGCCAGGCCAACCTGCTGCCGGGCAACATCAAGACGCGCAAAGTGGCGATCCTTGCTGCCAACGGTGTTGATGCTGCGGCCATCGATGCGATGAAACAGGCACTGGAAGCGGAAGGCGCCCATGCGAAACTGCTCGGCCCGACCTCGGCGCCAGTGAAAACCGCTGATGGCAAGGCATTGCCGGTGGATGCGTCGATGGAAGGCATGCCTTCAATTGCGTTCGACGCGGTGTTCGTACCGGGTGGCGCAGCGTCGATTACCGCGTTGAGCGGTGACGGTGTGGCGCTGCATTACCTGCTCGAAGCGTACAAGCACCTGAAGGCGATCGCGCTGCACGGCGAGGCCAAGCAATTGCAGGACTTGTTGAAGCTGGATGCGGATGCGGGGTTGTTGCAGGGCGCTGATGTCGGCGCATTGACCAAGCCGTTCTTCGCCGCGATCGGCGAGCATCGTGTCTGGGCGCGGGAGCCTAAGGCCAAGGCGATTCCGGCTTAAGATCTTTATTGGCTGAGCGGACGCTTTCGCGAGCAAGCTCGCTCCCACAGTGGAATTTCTTTTGAACACAACAATTGTGATCGACGAAAAATCCACTGTGGGAGCGAGCTTGCTCGCGAAGCTTTTTTAGGGTTTACGCGGGCTCAACACCATCTGCGCCGGCACCGTGCGCAAGATCTGCTTCTCGATTTGCAAATCAAACTCAGGATCGAGCTTCTTCACTCGCTTGGTCAGCAAGGTCGCCAGCCACGGATAATCCGCGGTACGCGGGGCCTGGATGCTGACGGCGCACTCATAATTCACCACATCGGCGGCGATCGCATCGAGCTGTCGCTGCAGCTTGTGAATATCGCCGATGTTCAACGCAACCGTGGTGCTTTCAGCAGTCGGGTCGATGACCTTGGCTTTCGGCCGGGCTTCGGCAGCCAACAACGCCGCTTCAGCCTTTTCCAGCTCGGCCTTGCGCGCTTCGGTGATCGCGCCGTTGACGCCGCCAGTCAGTGCAGGCGCCTTGGGCATCAGGGCGCGGGCACGGCTCAATGCAGTGGCGGCAGCGTTGACATCGCCTTTCTGCAGGACGATCTGGCTGCGGCGCAGATACGCCTCGGCCAACTGCCGCTGATACTGCTCGAGGGATTGATCGTTAGGGGTTTCGGCCTGCAACGCGGCCAACTGGTCTTCGGCGGTGGCCAGTTCGCTGCTGGCCAGGCTTTGCTCCAGCTGTGCGATGGCCGTAGCCCGCGCATCCGGGACTTCAGCCACCGGCGGCGTGCTTTGGCAGGCGCCCAGCAGCATTGAAAATGCGACAAGGAGCAGATAACGGGAGGCGAACGGCTTCATTCCTGCGACTCTCTAATTGCGCAAAAAGCGGCCAAGTCTACACCCCACGACGGGGCAGAACAAAACTCAACAGAAACAGCGCGGCCGCCGTCACCACGATCGACGGCCCCGCCGGGGTGTCCTTGAACCATGACAATGCCAGCCCGCCGCACACCGCGAGCATGCCCAGCAGGCTCGCGCCCAGGGCCATCTGCTCCGGCGAACGGGCGTGACGCTGTGCCGCAGCCGCCGGAATGATCAGCAGCGATGTAATCAGCAACACCCCGACGATTTTCATCGCCACGGCGATCACCACCGCGATCAACAGCATCAGCGCCAAGCGCAAACCTGCGACCGGCAAGCCTTCGACCCGGGCCAGTTCTTCGTGCACGGTGACCGCCAGCAGCGGCCGCCACAGCGTCACCAGCAACACCAGCACCGCCGCGGTGCCGCCGAGGATCCACGCCAGGTCGCTCGGACTGATCGCCAGCAGATCGCCGAACAGATACGCCATCAGGTCGATCCGCACTTCATGCATGAAGCTTAGTACCACCAGGCCGAGAGAGAGCGTGCTCGGCGCAAGAATTCCCAACAGCGTGTCGGACGCCAGTGGCTGGCGCTGTTGCAGGGTCACCAGCAGCACCGCCAGCAGCAGGCAACCGACCGTCACCGCTACAGTCGGGCTGACATCCAGCAGAAAGCCCAGTGCCACGCCGAGCAGCGCGGCGTGGGACAGGGTGTCGCCAAAATAGGCCATGCGCCGCCACACCACAAACGAGCCGAGCGGTCCGGCCACCAGCGCCAGCGCCAGACCTGCAAGCAGGGCATACAAGAGAAAATCAGCCATGCTTGCAGCCGTCTCCATGAACGTGAGGTTGCCCGCCCAGCGGGCCTTTGACCACCGAACCGTGCAGGTCGTGGGCGTGGTCGTGATGGTGGTGATAGATCGCCAGGCTCGGCGCATTCTTGCCGAACAGCTCGACGAATGCCGGATCGCCGCTGACCTGCTCGGGATGCCCAGAGCAGCAGACGTGGCGGTTGAGGCAGACCACCTGATCAGTGGTGCTCATCACCAGATGCAAATCGTGGGACACCATCAGCACGCCGCAACCGTGGCGGTCGCGCAGACGGGTGATCAGGCTGTACAGCTCGGCCTGCCCAGCCACGTCGACGCCCTGCACCGGTTCGTCGAGCACCAGCAGCTCAGGCTCACGCAGCAGGGCCCGCGCCAGCAGCACGCGCTGCATTTCGCCGCCGGAAACGCTCTGCACCGGGCTGTCGATCACGTGTTCGGCGCCGACTTCCTTCAGCGCGGCCAAGGCACGCGAACGATCGACGCCGGGTACCAGGCGCAGAAAGCGCAGGACTGACAGCGGCAGGGTTGGATCGACGTGCAGCTTCTGCGGCATGTAGCCGACGCGCAGCTTCGGCTTGCGCCAGACGCTGCCGCTGTTCGGCTTCAACAGCCCGAGCACGGCGCGCACCAGCGTGGTCTTGCCGGCGCCGTTGGGGCCGATCAGAGTGACGATCTGCCCCGGCTCGACGCTCAGCTCGATGTTGTCCAGCACGGTCTGCCCGGCAAACGTGACGGCGACCTGCTCCAGACGGATCAGCGCGTTGCTCATCAAGCCCCCTGGCAACCGGCGCACAGGCCGACCACTTCGACCGTCTGCGCTTCGACGATGAAGCCGACGTCTTTGGCGCTGCTGATAATTGCGTCGCTGATCACTTTTTGCTCAAGTTCGATAGCGGCGTGGCAGTCGCGGCAGATCAGGAACTGACCCTGATGCGCATGCTCGGGATGCACGCAGCCAACGAAGGCGTTGAGCGAAGAGATGCGATGGACCAGGCCGTTTTCCAGAAGGAAATCCAGCGCGCGGTACACCGTAGGCGGCGCGGCCCGGCGGCCGTCCTGCTCGCTGAGCACGGCGAGGATGTCATAGGCGCCCAGCGGCTTGTGGCTCTGCCAGACCAGTTCCAGCACGCGCCGGCGCAAAGCGGTCAGACGCAATCCTTTTTGCGCGCACAAGGTATCGGCCTCGGACAAAGCGCTGTGCACGCAATGGGAGTGGTCGTGGGGACGGCTGGCAATCGGTGTAATAGGCATGAGCGGCGACGAGATTTGCTGGAGACGTTATTATGTTACCCGTTCTCGCTTCCTTGAGTGGTCATCGTGTCCCGACTTTTTTCTGTTTTTGTGGCCTTTGTTGCCGTTTTTCTGCTGACCGGTACGGCTCAGGCCGAGGTCAAAGTGCTCACCAGCATCAAACCGTTGCAGCTGATTGCCGCTGCCGTACAGGACGGCGTGGCGATTCCCGAGGTGCTGCTGCCGCCGGGCGCCTCGCCGCACAATTACGCCCTGCGCCCCTCCGACGTACGGAAGGTGCAGTCGGTCGATCTGCTCTACTGGATCGGCCCGGACATGGAAGGTTTCCTCCCGCGTGTGCTCGGCGGTCGCAGTCAGCCGAGCGTCGCCGTGCAGGATCTGCCGGGGCTCAAGTTGCGGCATTTCGGCGCGGACAACCACTCCCATGCCGAAGAAGCCGACGAGCATGATCACGATCATCGCCCCGGCTCGCTGGATGCGCACTTGTGGCTTTCGCCGGTCAATGCGCGGGTGATCGCCGACAAAATGGCCGCCGACCTCAGCGCCGCCGACCCGGCCAATGCCCAGCGTTATCAGAGCAACGCCAAAGCCTTCGATGAACGTCTGGATGCGCTGGATCTGCGCTTGAAGAAGCGTCTGGCCAATGTCGAAGGCAAGCCGTATTTCGTCTTTCACGAGGCCTTTGATTATTTCGAAGACGCTTATGGCCTGAAGCACGCCGGAGTGTTCGCTGTGGCTGCCGAGGTGCAGCCAGGCGCGCAACATGTCGCGGCGATGCGCCAGCGCTTGCAGGAAGTGGGCAAGACCTGTGTTTTCAGCGAGCCACCGTTGCGTCCGCGTCTGGCGGAAACGCTGGTGGCTGGCCTGCCGGTGAAGCTGGCGGAACTGGATGCGTTGGGCGGGTACACCCCGGCGACGGCTCAGGGTTATGAGCAGGTGTTGGAAAAGTTGGGCAATGATTTGGCGGGATGCCTGGAATCTCTGTAGCCCCCCAATCCTGTGGGAGCGAGCTTGCTCGCGAAAGCGGTGGGTCAGTCAACGAAAATGCTGAATGTACCACCGCCTTCGCGAGCAAGCTCGCTCCCACAGTATTGAGTTTGTCAGGGTTATTTTAGAGGGCGAAAGGCAACGGTGTGTGAACCTTCTGCCGCTGCGCCAGACGCTGCTCGAATTCCTGCGGATCATGAATCAACACGTCCTGCCCGGCGAACTGCTCGGCCGCGATCAAGCGTGACAACCAGAACCGCACACAAGCCACGCGCAGCATCGTCGGCCACAATTCAGCCTCCGCCGCCGTGAATGGGCGCAGCGCCGCGTAGGCACCGAGAAACGCTCGGGCCCGCGGGCCATCGATCACGCCCGCTTCATCCGAACACCAGTCGTTCAACGCGATTGCCACGTCGTACAGCATCGGCCCCGAGCAGGCGTTGTAGAAGTCGATCAGCCCGGTCAGGTGGGTGCCTTCGAACATGGCGTTGTCGCGGAACAGATCGGCGTGAATGTTCGCCCTCGGCAGCGCGAGGATCTTGTCTTTGCGCTCAGAGATTTCATCCAGCGCGCTTTGCAGCAGCGCGCGCGGCTCATCGCTCAGGTGCGAGAGAAATTCAGTGCCCTCTTCCAGCATCCAGTCCAGACCACGATCGGTCTTGCGCTTGATCATGCGTTCGCCCTGGGTCGCCAGGTGCAGATGTGCCTGCAACTCGCCAATCTGGGCGCAATGCTGGGCATTGGCGACCTTGATGTGCTTGCCCGACAGGCGCGGCTGCAGCAGCGCTGGCTTGCCTTTGATTTCACGCAGCGCCACGCCGTCAGTGGTGCGCAGGGCATAAGGCACCGGCAGGTCCGCTTCGTGCAACACGTCGAGCAGGTCGATGAAGAACGGCATCTCCTGCACCGGGCCGCGTTCGACCAGGGTGAGGACAAACTCGCCCTGCTCAAGGCTGATGAAGAAATTGGTGTTTTCGCTGCCGGCGGCGATCCCCTGGAAATCAAGCAGGCGGCCGAGCCCGTAAGGGGCGAGAAAGGTTTCCAGCTCGGGCCGAGCCAGGGGAGTGAACACAGACATGTCTTAACTGCCAGTACGGGCGCCGCCAATTGCGGCGCCGGGTGAATTAAAAATCTACTTCCATTCGAAAATCTTCCACGACGGAATCAGCATATCCGGCTGATCCGAGCGGATAAAATTTGCATCCGTCCCGTCTGCACGCACCAGAAAGTACGGCGGCGCGCCCTTCGGCGTGACTTTGATCGCATACAGGAAGCCATTCTGACGGAACTCCTGAATGGTCTTGTCGCCCTCCGTGCGGATGGTGACCTCGGGGTCGCCGCCCGGCGCATCATCCGCCGCGATCGCGGCCAGTGGTGAGACAGCGATCAACCCGACCAGCAGCAAGCGATTTAACGTACGCATGATAACCTTGTCCCTTTGTCGTCAACGGTCCAGCTATTCTAGCCCCGGACCCGCCGAAAAGGTTGATCCTGCTCATGAGCCAAGCCCCCCTCGTCCTGGTGGACGGTTCGTCTTACCTGTACCGCGCCTTTCATGCACTGCCACCACTGACCACGTCCAAAGGCCTGCCGACCGGTGCGGTCAAAGGCGTGCTGAACATGCTCAAGAGTCTGCGCAAGCAGTACCCGGACAGCCCGTTCGCCGTGGTATTCGACGCCAAAGGCGGGACATTTCGCGATGAGATGTACGCCGAGTACAAGGCCAACAGGCCGAGCATGCCCGATGACATGCGCGTGCAGATCGAGCCGCTGCACCAGAGCGTGATCGCCCTCGGCTTTCCGCTGCTGTGCGTGGACGGCGTCGAGGCCGACGACGTGATCGGCACCCTCGCCCGCAGCAGCGCGGCGGCGGACCGCCCGGTGATCATCTCCACGGGTGACAAGGACATGGCGCAACTGGTCGACGGCCACATTACCTTGGTCAACACCATGTCCGGTAGTTCGATGAATGTGGAGGGCGTTAAAGAGAAATTTGGCGTCGCACCGGAGCAGATCATCGATTACCTGGCGCTGATGGGCGATTCCTCCGACAACATTCCGGGCGTGCCGGGCATCGGCCCGAAAACCGCGTCCGGCCTGCTGGTCGGCGTCAACGGCGGCCTGAAAGAGTTGTATGAAAATCTGGAAATCGTGCCAACCCTGCCGATTCGTGGGGCGAAAACCCTGGTGGCCAAGCTCGAAGAACACAAGGAAATGGCTTTCCTCTCCTATCAACTGGCAACCATCAAGATCGATGTGCCGCTGGATATCGGCCTCGATGATCTGCAGATGGGTCAGGAAGACCCGGCCAAACTCTACGAGCTGTACACCCTGCTGGAATTCAAGAGCTGGCTCAATGATCTGGATCGCGACGCCAAGCGTCTGGAACTGAACGCCGCGGCTGAACCCGCGCCAGCCCATGATCTGTTCAGCGCCCCACAAGCCGAGGCGGCCGCTGCCCCTGCCGAAGCCGTGTACGAAACCATCCTCGATCAGGCACGCTTTGATGTCTGGCTGGAAAAACTGCGCAACGCCAAGCTGATCGCCTTCGACACCGAAACCACCGGCATCGACGCGCAGCGGGCACAACTGGTCGGTCTGTCGTTCGCCGTACAGGCCAACGAAGCCGCCTACATTCCGCTGACCCACTCCTACATCGGCGTACCGGAGCAACTGGATCGCGACACCGTGCTGCGCGCACTCAAGCCGATCCTGGAAGACCCGAACAAACTCAAGGTCGGCCAGCACGCCAAGTTCGACATGAACATTCTGGCCAACTGCGCCATCGGCGGCGATCAGAGTGAAGGCATCACCGTGCGCGGCATCGCCTTCGACACCATGCTTGAATCCTACGTACTCAATTCCACCGCGACCCGTCACGACATGGACAGCCTCGCGCAAAAGTATCTCGACCACACCACGGTGAGCTTCCAGGACATCGCCGGCAAAGGGGCCAAGCAACTGACCTTCGACCAGATCGCTCTGGAACAGGCCGGGCCATACGCCGCCGAAGATGCCGACATCACCCTGCGCCTGCACCAGACCCTGTTCGACAAGCTCAGCGCGATTCCGAGCCTGGCCAGCGTGCTGACCGACATCGAGATTCCGCTGGTACCGGTACTGGCGCGCATCGAACGTCAGGGCGCGTTCGTTGATGCCGACCTGCTCGGTATCCAGAGCATCGAGCTGGGCAACAAAATGGTTGCGCTGGAGCGTGAAGCCTTCGAGATTGCCGGGGAGGAATTCAACCTCGGCTCGCCGAAGCAACTGGGCGTGATTCTCTATGAAAAGCTTGGTCTGCCGGTGCTGAAGAAAACCGCCAAAGGCCAGCCGTCCACCGCTGAAGAAGTGCTGGCGAAACTCGCCGAAGACGATCACCGCTTGCCGAAGGTGCTGATGGAGCACCGTTCGATGAGCAAGCTGAAAAGCACCTACACCGATCGGCTGCCGGAGCAGATCAACCCGCGCACCGGACGCATTCATACCTCGTATCATCAGGCGGTGGCCTCGACCGGTCGCTTGTCCTCCAGTGATCCGAACCTGCAGAACATTCCGGTGCGCACCGCCGAAGGCCGACGCATTCGTCAGGCGTTCGTCGCGCCGAAGGGCTATAAGCTGCTGGCGGCGGACTACTCGCAGATCGAACTGCGCATCATGGCGCACCTGTCCCGCGACGAAGGCCTGATGAACGCCTTCCGCAACAACCTCGACGTGCACACCGCGACCGCTGCCGAAGTGTTCAAGGTCGAGCTTGAGCAAGTGACCTCGGACCAGCGCCGCAGCGCCAAGGCGATCAACTTCGGTCTGATCTACGGCATGGGTGCGCAGAAGCTTGGCAAGGACATCGGCGTCGACACCAAGACTGCCAAGGCTTATATCGATACCTACTTCGCCCGTTATCCAGGCGTTCGTGAGTACATGGAGCGCACCCGAGCGCAGGCGGCGGATCAGGGTTACGTCGAAACCTTCTTCGGTCGTCGTCTGTACCTGCCGGAGATCAACTCGAACAAGCCGCAGGAACGCGCCGCCGCAGAACGCACGGCGATCAACGCGCCGATGCAGGGCACGGCGGCGGACATCATCAAGAAAGCCATGGTGGCTGTGGATAACTGGCTGGCGACGTCGGGGCTGGATGCGCGGGTCATCCTGCAAGTGCACGATGAACTGGTGCTGGAGGTTCGCGAGGATCTGGTCGAGCAGGTCAGTGCCGAAATTCGTACGCACATGAGCGAAGCGGCAAAACTGGATGTGCCGCTATTGGTAGAAGTTGGCGTGGGCAATAACTGGGATGAGGCGCACTGAGCCATTTTTAGGCATCGCCGCGACCTGCTGCCGCGGCGAGCCCGATCAAACGGGCTTAGACCGATAAATGCTTGGGCCTATTCCAAAGCTTTTTGAAAAAAATCTGAACTAATCTGCCGATGAAACACTCAGAGGTACTGAATGGCTGGTGAAGCCCTTCGATGCTCCTATGTTGTGTTAAGTGTTGGCAGATATCTGAACCCCGCCCTAGCGGTTCGGAACTTAAACCCCGGAATTCTCCCTCCCCAATGAATCCCGGGGCTTTTTTTGCCAAAAAATCGGGTGTAGCGCGGCCATGCTGCGTTAAAAGCAGGGCTAAAAATGCTCATTTAGGTTCCCTAAACTCCGCTTTTTATCCCTACTTTTGCCTTGCCTGGCCACACTACAACCAATTTTTCCCCATTCCGAATTTACTCGGCGGCGGCCTCGGTGTTTTTGTCTGCCAGTTCCATCCAGTTGGCCAGTACGGTGTAGGCCTCTTCCAAGCCCATGCGTTTTGGTGCAGAGAACAGTTGGATGGTGATCGAGTCGCCCCAGCCTTTGCGGATTTCCGACTGCACTTTCAGCAGAGTGTTCTTGGCTGCGCCGTAGGTGAGCTTGTCGGCCTTGGTCAGCAGGATGTGCATCGGCATGCCGGCGGCAACGGCCCAGTCGAGCATCAGCAGGTCGAAGTCGGTCATCGGATGGCGGATGTCCATCATCAGAATCAAACCCTTCAGACTCTCCCGACCACCGAGGTAAGCCTCGAGGTGGCGCTGCCAGTGTTGCTTGAGCGGGATCGGTACTTTTGCATAACCGTAGCCCGGCAGGTCGACCAGACGGCGATCATCGTCTAGCTTGAAGAAGTTCAACAGCTGTGTGCGACCCGGAGTTTTCGAGGTGCGCGCCAGGCTGGCGTGGGTCAGGGTGTTCAGCGCGCTGGATTTGCCGGCGTTGGAACGACCGGCAAACGCCACTTCGAAGCCTTCGTCGTCAGGGCATTGATCGACTTTGGCGGCACTGAGCATGAATGTGGACTGTTGGCACAGGCCGAGGATGGGATTTTTGAGTTGCATGGGATTTCCGATGTGGGCGGCGCCGGGAATGGGCGCGGAACGCGGTGTCGCTTCCGTTTCAGTGACGCCAGTATATAATGCCGCAGATTTTGTGTGTGCTTTGTCCCAGCGAAGGATGAAGTTCACGAGAGCGCCAGACTTTGATTGCGCATTAGAACGCAGAACGCTCTCAACCCTGAAAAGGTCGTTTTATGACGAAATGGCTGCTGGCTGCCGGAGTCTTGGTGCCGCTTTACAGCGCACAGGCTACACAGGATCCGGAAGCTGTGTACAACCGTGTTTGTGGTGCCTGTCATTCCGGCCAACTACCCATGGCGCCCGCAAGAGGCGATCAGGAAGCTTGGACGCCGAGGTTGGCGAAAGGTATGGGGACGCTGGTGCAACACGTGACCCAGGGTTTCAAGGCGATGCCGCCGCGTGGTTTGTGCATGGACTGCAGTGCCGAGGATTACCAGGCCATCATCCTGTGGATGAGCGAGAGTAAGCCCGGTCCATAACTTAACCCTTAGCCGTAGTTGGATTAGCTGATGAACAAATTGATCGTGAGTCTGCTGTTGACCGTGGGAATTTCAGGCGTCGCCCATGCTGCCGGCGATGCCGCAGCAGGCCAGGCCAAAGCCGCCGTGTGCGGGGCCTGCCATGGCCCGGACGGCAACAGTATGGCGCCGAACTTTCCGAAACTGGCAGGTCAGGGTGAACGCTACCTCGACAAGCAATTGCACGACATCAAGTCGGGCAAACGCGTGGTGCTGGAAATGACCGGGCTGCTGACCAACCTGAATGATCAGGATCTGGCCGATATCTCCGCGTATTTCGCCAGTCAGAAAGGCAGCGTTGGTGCCGCCGATCCAAAGATCGTTGCTCGCGGTGAAGCGCTGTTCCGTGGCGGCAATCTGGAAAAAGGCCTGCCAGCCTGCACCGGTTGCCATTCGCCAAATGGCGCCGGCAACGCCGCCGCAGGCTTTCCGCATCTGGGCGGCCAGCACGCACAATACATCGCCAAGCAGCTCACCGATTTCCGCAAGGAAGTTGACGGTCGCGCCAATGACGGCGACGCCATGACCATGCGCACCATCGCGCGCAAGCTGAGCGATGAAGACATCGCTGCGGTTTCCAGCTACATCCAGGGCCTGCACTGAGGCCCTTGTTCGAGTGTAGAGCAAGGTGCGCAACGCCCGCCACGTTAACGCTCGATTAATCCTTCGCAGCAAGTATAAAAAGGGTGGCTTTGGCCGCCCTTTTTTGTGGCCGCTGCCGTTACACTACAGCACTCATGCCCGCCAGGATCTGTGTCGAAACAGGTCGAGCGAGGCGACCCAAATTGTCCAGGAGTAAAGCATGCGTAATCTGATCATCAGCGCCGCCCTCGTCGCTGCCAGCCTGTTCGGCGTCACCGCCCAGGCCGCTGAAGCCCCTGCCGCGCCTTATGTCGAACTGGCCAACCCGGTCCCGGTTGCAGTGCCTGGCAAGATCGAAGTGGTCGAGCTGTTCTGGTACGGCTGCCCGCATTGCTACGCCTTTGAACCCGTCATCAACCCGTGGGTTGAAAAATTGCCGTCCGACGTCAACTTCGTGCGCATTCCGGCGATGTTCGGCGGACCGTGGGACGCTCACGGTCAGATGTTCCTGACCCTCGAAGCGATGGGTGTCGAGCACAAGGTTCACGCTGCGGTATTCAACGCCATTCAGAAAGAACACAAGAAGCTCACCGACAAGAACGACATGGCTGACTTCCTCGCCACTCAAGGCGTGGACAAGGACAAGTTCATCGCCACCTTCGACTCGTTCGCGATCAAAGGTCAGATCAACAAGGCCAAAGAGCTAGCCAAGAAGTACGAAATCACTGGCGTGCCAACCATGATCGTCAATGGTAAATACCGCTTCGACATCGGCTCTGCCGGTGGTGCCGAGCAAGCATTGAAGCTGGCTGACGATCTGGTCGCCAAAGAGCGAGCGGCGAACAAGGCTGCTGCCAACTAAGCGCGGCATTCGCCATGCGCCGCTGGAACACCCACCGCACCGTTGGCCTGCATGATCCGCAGGTCAACGAGCATCACCTGGCGTCTACGGGCCTGCCCGCAGACCAGCGTCTGCGCTTGCTCAGTTTCAACATCCAGGTCGGCATCAGCACCGAGCGCTATCGGCATTACCTGACCCGCAGCTGGCAGCATCTGCTGCCGCACACAGGGCGTTCCGGCAATCTGCAGAAGATCGGTGACCTGCTTGGCGACTTCGATCTGGTCGCCCTGCAGGAAGCCGACGGCGGCAGTCTGCGCTCAGGCTACGTCAATCAGGTCGAACACCTGGCCCATCTCGGCGCCTTCCCCTACTGGTATCAACAACTCAATCGCAACCTCGGCCGGCTGGCCCAGCACAGCAATGGCGTGCTCAGTCGCCTCAAGCCTTGGGCGATCGAGGATCACCCGCTGCCCGGTCCGAAAGGTCGCGGCGCGATCCTGCTGCGTTTCGGCGAAGGTCCGGAAGCACTGGTGGTGGTGATGATGCATCTGGCCCTTGGCGCGCGGACGCGCAGCCTGCAACTGGCCTACATTCGTGATTTGATCAGCGGCTACAAGCATCAGGTGCTGATGGGCGACATGAACACCCACGCCAGCGACCTGCTCGAACACTCGCCGTTACGCGATCTCGGCCTGCTGGCCCCGCAGGTGGAAGCGACCTTCCCCAGCTGGCGCCCACAGCGTTGCCTTGATCATATTTTGCTCAGCCCGACCCTGACCCTGGAAAAGGTCGAGGTGCTGGCCCAGCCTATTTCCGATCACCTGCCGGTCGCGGTGGAAATTCGTCTGCCGGGTTCGCTCACGGCCGACGCATTGCCCGCGTTGAGCCCTGCCCCTCGCGGAACCTGTGAATGAGCGACGACGCCCAGCGCTGGAAAGAGAAGTACCTCAAGAGCATCGAACAGCAGGACAAGCTCGAACGCCGCTGGGCCGCGCGACTCGACCTGCTGCGGCGCGGACTGGTGCGCAGCACGCTGGCGGCCGAAGGCACCGACAAGGCCGTCGATCAGTGCATGAAGGAAATGCGCGAAGTCGTGCGCACCGATGACATGGACGCCGGCCTCGCCGCCCTGCTGCCGCGTCTGGAAAAAGCCGTGCTCGACTCCGAGCAGCGCCGCGAAACCCGCATCGATCAGGTCAGCACCGCGCTGACCGCGCTGGTCACCCAGTTGCAGGCCCTTCCCTTGCCGCGCGAAGTCGCGCAACCGCTGAAGAAATTTGCCAAACAACTGGACAGCCGCGTCGGTCAGGCGCGGGAAATGCCGCTGCTGCTGAGCGAGCTCAGTGGCCTGCAGGGCAAGGCCTTGAGTCAATTGGAGACGCCTGCCGAACCAGGCCGGCCAGGGTTGTTGCAACGATTGTTTGGTAGTCGTGACAGTGAGGACGCCGCTGCTCCTACGGCAGAGCCGTCGGTAGCATCAGCGCCACAGCCGATCGCCACCGCGCAACCTGAACCGGAGCCGGCGCAAATGGCACCGGTCGCGGACGCTGAGCCGGCGATTGTGGCTCCCGCCGCCGTCGAAGCGCCGGTGCAGGCCGCGCCCGAACCGCAAATCGTTGCGTTCGCTACGCCCGCCGTCGTCATTGAACCCGAGCCGACACCGGTTGAGCCAGCCGCTCCCGCCGCGCCAGACCCCGTTGCGCCACCGCTTGCAACCGAGGCATTCAACCCCGACGAACTGAGCCACCCCGGCGATCCGTCGCCGCTGATTCCCGATAGCCTGCCGCTCCCCGAGCCGACCACTCAAGCCCTGGCCGCTACAGACCCGGAGCAGCCGGAACACGACATCCTCTTCGCCCTGCCCGACTCGCCGGAGCCGTCCTACAGCTCCGTGGCCAGGCATATCGAAGACACGCTGATCGGCCTGCTCGACGACCTGACCCTACCCGAACGTCACCGGCCTCAAGCCGAAGCCATGCGCGAAAGGCTCAAACACGGCTTGAACTGGTACGAACTGCTGCCGATCCTCGACGATCTCGCAACTTTGATGCTGGCGATTACCGATAGTGGTCAGCATGAGTTCGAAGCGTATCTGCAACAGCTCAACGAACGCCTCGAAGCGTTTCAGAGCAACCTCCAAGCGGCCAGCGAAGGGCATGCCGACAATAGCTCGGCGGCACGGGCCATGGACACGCAGATTCGCGAGCAGGTCGACGGCTTGCAGAGTAGCGTCCAGCAAGCAGCCGACCTCGATGACCTCAAGCACGTGCTGGAGAATCACCTGGAAGGCCTGCTCGGCACCATGGATCAGCACCAGAAGCAGCGCGACGCCCGCGAGCAGGAAGTCGCCGCCCGGCTGATGAGCCTGTCGGAGCGGGTCGCGCATATGGAACAGGAAGCCTTGGGTTTCCGCGAACACCTTGAGGAACAGCGGCAGAAAGCCTTGATCGACCCGCTCACGGGTTTGCCCAACCGCGCGGCCTGGAGTGAACGCCTGGAGCATGAAATCCAGCAATGGCAGCAGCACGGCAATACACTGAGCCTGGCCATGCTCGATCTCGATCACTTCAAGCGCATCAACGACAGCTACGGTCATCTGGCCGGCGATAAAGTGCTGAAGATTATCGCCACAGTGCTGCGCAAACGCCTGCGCGGTTCGGATTTTATCGCCCGTTTCGGCGGTGAAGAATTCGTGCTGTTACTGCCGGCAACGCCGCCAGCGGTGGGCGCAAAGCTACTGGAAACCCTGCGTGCGGCGATTGAGGCTTGCCCGTTTCACTTCAAGGGCGAACGAGTGACCATCACGATTTCCATGGGCCTTACATCGTTCAGAGTGGGCGAACACAGCGATCTGGCGTTGAAAAGAGCCGATCAAGCGCTGTATCGGGCAAAAAATGCCGGGCGAAACCGGGTCGAGCTGGGCTGAGGTAATTGTTCCATTTTGTTTAAATCCGCCCGCTGGCGGATTCTGGCCAGATCCGTACGTTACACTGTTGCATTATTGTCTTCTGCGTATCGTCCTCTGCCATGAAATTCTTTGCCCTGATTGCCTCGCTGCTCGTCCTCGCTGGTTGCGCCAGCGGCCCGCGCTACGACACCAGTCATCCTTCGGCCAATTACGACAGCCGCATTCAATTCGTCGTAGTGCATTACACCTCGGCATCGCTGGAGCGTTCGCTGCAACTGCTGACTCACGGCGAGGTCAGCAGCCATTACCTGATCGGCGATGACAAGGGCGCCACGATCTATAAGTTGATGGATGAGAACCAGCGTGCCTGGCACGCCGGCGAAAGTCAGTGGCAGGGTCGCACCTGGTTGAACTCCAGCTCCATCGGCATCGAAATCGTCAATCCCGGCTACAAGGACACCCCGACCGGGCGTCTGTGGTACCCGTACAGCGAAGCGCAGATTCAATCACTGATCACCCTGCTCAAGGACATCAGCCAACGCAACGGCATCAGCCCTCGGCACATCATCGGTCACAGCGATATCGCGCCGCTGCGCAAGCTTGATCCGGGGCCACTGTTCCCGTGGAAACGCCTCGCCGCCGAAGGCCTTGGCCTGTGGCCGAACGAGCAAGCGGTGGCGCGGCAGCAGGCTGTATTCGACACCAAACCATTGCCGGAAATCGGCTGGTTCCAGGCGCAACTCGCGCGGCTGGGTTACGACACGCCGCAAACCGGCGAGCTGGATGTCGCCACGCGCCACGTCCTCGCTGCGTTCCAGATGCACTACCGCCCTGCCCGCTTCGACGGTACGCCGGATGCGCAAACCGCAGCACTTCTGCTGGTGCTCAACCAGACAAAATAATGACGCCCGCCCGACGGTCAGGGCGAAATCGCAATCAGCAGCTATAACTCATGGTAATTCTTCGGAAAATCCTTGATGGCTGCGACCCGAGAGACGCTGCGTAGCTGGTTTTATCGCCCTGTATTTTTGGCGATGATCGCGGCTGTCCTCAGTGCCAGCCTGCTGATCGCCGGCGGTATGTTCGCGGCGATGCGCCAGATGGAAATGCGCGAGAGCCAGGAAATGAACGCTCAGGGCGAGCGTTTCCTCGCCCGCCTCGAACAATTGTTCGGCCAGTTGCGCGAAAGTCTCGACGATCTGGAAGCCCAGCCCTTGCGCGGCTGCGATGAAGAAATGATCGCGACCCTGCAGCAAGTCACCTTCAACTATCGCTTCGTCTACGAGGCCGCCTACATGGACGCCTCGCGGTTCTGCTCCAATCGTCCGCGCCAGGAAGGACTGTCGTTGGTGCGTGCGCCGGACATTCAGGGCCCGACCTACAGCTATTGGCTGAACACCACCACCGAACCCGATGAAAACCGCGCGGCGCTGATGCTCGGGCGCGGCAATTTTCGCGTCGCCACCTCGCGCGGGCACCTGACCGACATGGTCGATCTGTCGCCCGGCAGCAGCCTGCTAGTGGTACTCGATCACGGCACCCGTGCGATCCCGGTGCTCGGCCACGCACAGACCTGGCCGCCGACCGAACCCTGGCCACCGAAAAGTCGTGATGCGCTGCAGGTGACTCAAACACGACTGATCTACCGCATGCCCACCAACAATCCGGAATATCAATTGGTACTGATCACGCCGCGCACGGGCATGCACGTCCCGGCTGTGTGGTGGTGGCTGTTGCCGGTGTGCCTGATCGCAGGGGCCATTGTCGGCTTTCTGACCTTCCTGCTGGTGCGCCAGCGCCAGTCACTGGACGCCGAGCTGCACGGGGCGATCCGCCGGGGTGAGCTGCAGGTCCTGTATCAGCCGATCTTCGATCTCGACAGCCGCAACTGCGTCGGTGCCGAAGCCCTGCTGCGCTGGCGGCGTCCGGACGGGACGTTGACCAGTCCCGATCTGTTCATTCCGATGGCCGAGAACACCGGGCAGATCCGGCAGATGACCGACTTCGTGTTGCAGCGTCTGCTCGAACAACTGGGCCAGTTACTGCGCGCCAACCCGCAGCTGTATATCTCGGTGAACCTCGCAGCCTGTGACGTGATGGTGCCGCGCATCGGCCAGGTCATGGCGCGACTGCTGGCGCTGCACCGTGTCGCCGCGCGGCAGATCGCCTTCGAAGTCACCGAGCGTGGGCTGATCGATGTGGTGGTGGCGCGGGAGAACCTGCAAGCCTTGCGCGACGTCGGCCATCAGGTGTTGATCGATGATTTCGGCACCGGCTATTGCAGCCTCGCCTACCTGCAGACTCTGCCGGTGGACTGCCTGAAAATCGACAAAGCCTTCATTGATGCGCTGGGCCATGACGCGGCGAGCAGCGGCGTCGCGCCGCACATCATTCACATGGCGCAGGCGCTGGATCTGAAGGTGATTGCCGAAGGCATCGAGCTGGAATCCCAGGCGACATTGCTCAGCAGTGAGGGAGTGAAATTCGGTCAGGGCTGGTTGTTCGCCCACGCGCTCAGCGCCGTGCAGTTCATCGAACTGATCACCCGCGGCAGGCGCTTGGCGGGGCGGCGTATGGACGACGAGGCCTAGACTGCCAGCGCCATGTAGAACTGGGTGCCCTGCCCCGGCCGCGAATAGACGCCCATGCGCCCGCCGTGCAACTGGACGATTTCCTTGCACAGTGCCAGACCGAGGCCGGCGCCGCCCTTTTTACGTCCGACCTGCACGAACGGCTCGAAGATTCGTCCCTGTTGGCCGTAGGCAATGCCTTCGCCGTTGTCTTCAACGCTGATGATCACCCGCTCGCCATGGCGCCGCGCCTGCAGACGGATCTGCCCGTCGCGGGCGGTGTGGCGCAGGGCATTGTCGATCAGGTTGTCGAGGACGCGTTCGAGCTGCGCCTGATCGGCCTGCAATCTCGGCAGTGAGCCTTGAATCTCGACGTTCAGCGCCACACCCTTGGCCGCAGCCGCCTCGGCAAAGCGCAGCTGCGCCTGCTCCAGCAAGTCTTCGATGGAACATGGCGCCAGCGTCAATTTCTGCAGACCGTTCTGGTAGCGCGAGAAGTTGAGCAAGTCGTTGATCAACTGCATCAGGCGCTGCATTTCCTCGTTGACCGTATCCAGCAGGTCAGCCTCGCGCGACTCCGCCGGAAACTTGGCCCGCTCACGAAACAGCCCGAAAGCCATGTGCATGCCCGTCACCGGCGTGCGCAGTTCATGGGAAGCGCGCAAGACAAACTCACTGCGCACGCGCTCGAATGCACGCTGCTCAGTGACATCGTGCAGGACCATGACCGCACCGAGAATATGCCCCTGGGTGTGGCTGACCGGCGTCAGGCTGTAGGTCAGCAGGCGCGATTCGCCATCGACTTCGATGCTCAGATCTTCCGGCGCCCGCTCCAGCGTGCCGCCGCGCAGCACCAGTTGCAGTTGCGCATCCAGCTCCGGGCGACCGAGTGCAGTGCCCAGGCCTTGGCCGAGACGATCATCTTCCCAGCCCAACTGGCGCTGAGCCACCGGGTTGAGGTGTTCGAGCTGGCCTTGGCGATCGATCATCAACAAACCGTCGTCAATACTGTCGAGCACCGCCTGCAAACGTTGTTGGCCGGCCAACAGCTCGTCGACATTCATCGCCTGGTGTTCGCGCAACGCCTCGGCCATCAGGCCGAAGCGCCGCGACAGCAGGTTGACTTCCATGGCGGTGGAAATCGGCAGGGTCACGTCGTAGTTACCCTGCCCTATGTTATCGGCAGCCTTGGCCAGCGCTTCGATCGGCGCGCCGAAGCGGCGGGCAATGCCTTGCGCTGTGACAAAACCGATGATCAGCACCGCCAGCCCGACCAGACCAAGCAGCCCGGCGATCAGCAGGGCGCGTTCACGAGCGGCGTGTTGTACCTCGTTGATGCTGTCCAGGGCGTGCTTGTGCTCAGCGATCAAACCGTTGCGCAGGATATTGAAACGCTCGCGGAAATCCGCGCTGGTGCTGGCGTTCTTCGCCGCTTCGGCGCTCACATCGAAGGAGTCGAGAAAGTTAAGGTAATCGGCCTTGGCCTGGCGGAAACCGTAAGGCTGATCTTCACCCTCCGGCTGCTGGGCGATGCCCTGGTCGAGCAACTGGAAGTAATGCTGCTTGGACGCTTCAAAGGCAACGGGGTCGGGCTTTTCCGCGAGCATGATGATCAATTGATCGCCGAGGGTCTGGCGCAATTTGAGGCCCAGATCCAGGGTGACGAAATTGCTGCGCACCAGCGCTTCCTGCGACCCGGCCATCTGCATCACGCTGACCAGCCCGAGCAAGAGCCCGAGCAAGGCGACGGTGATCAACGCGGAAATGCTCAGGAACAGGCGCGTGCGCAGCTTGATCGCCAGTTTCATCGCGCAATGCTCACAGGTTGTACTGCTTGCGTTTGCGATACAGGGTCGAGGCGTCGATGCCGAGGGTTTTCGCCGCTTGGTCCAGGGTGCCGGCGGTGGCCAGTACCGCACCGATGTGCGCTTTCTCCAGCTCATCCAGGCTCAGCGCCGCGCCGACCCGTGGCGCGTTGTTGGCCGGTTGTTCGGCCATGCCCAGGTGGCTGATTTCCACGCGTTCCTGCGGGCAGATGATGCTCGCCCGCTCGACCACGTTGCGCAGCTCGCGAATGTTGCCCGGCCAGCGATAACCGAGCAGCGCTTCGCGCGCCTCATCGCTGAAGCCGCGCGCTGGACGCGCATACTCTTTGACGAAACGTGCGAGGAAGCGATCGGCAAGGGTCAGGATGTCTTCGGCGCGCTCACGCAATGGCGGCAGATGCAGGGTGATGACGTTGAGGCGATAGAGCAGATCCTCGCGGAAGCGACCGTCGCGGACCATGTCTTCGAGATTGAGATTGGTGGCGGCGAGAATGCGCACATCGGCACGGCGAGTCACCGGATCGCCCACCCGCTCGTATTCCTTGTCCTGGATGAAGCGCAGCAACTTTGGCTGCAATGTCAGAGGAAAGTCGCCGATCTCGTCGAGAAACAGCGTGCCGCCGTCTGCTTGGTTAACTCGACCGAGCGTGCTTTCGCTGGCCCCAGTGAAGGCGCCACGGCTATGGCCGAACAGCTCGCTTTCCATCAGCTCGGCAGTCAGCGAAGGACAGTTGATGGTCACGCAGGACTTCTTCTCGCGCTTGCTCCAGCCGTGGATCGCACGGGCCAGTTCACCTTTACCGGTGCCGGATTCGCCGAGGATAAGAATGTTGGCATCGGTGCTCGCGACCTGACGGGCCGTCTCCAGTACGACTTTCATCGCCGGGCTGTGGGAATCGAGGCCGTCTTTCGGTTTGCGAATCTCGCCTTCGAGCGCCTCAAGACGCGCCGATAGCTGACGCACTTCCAGTTGCTTGGCGGTGGCCAGACGCAATTGGTCGGGGCTGCACGGTTTGACCAGATAGTCGGCGGCGCCAGCCTGGATGGCATCAACGGCGGTGTCGACCGCCGAATGCGCGGTGACGATTACCACGCGCATCCATGGCGCCTGAATGCGCATTTGCGCGAGGACGTCCAAACCGTTGTCCTCACCCAGACGCAAATCAAGGAAGCACAGGTCGAAGACCTGGCGTTGCAGCAAAGCCTCGGCTTGGGCCGCGCTGTTGGCCGTGGCGACCGTATAGCCTTCGTCTTCGAGGCAATAACGAAACGTACGCAGGATGGCGGATTCATCGTCCACCAGCAGAATGCGGCCTTGTTGCTCAGTGGCAGATTCCATTTTTCCTACGCTCCATAGTGATTAGTCTTGGGTTAGTCCCGGAAAAATCGGGCAAGTTGCATGGTTGATTCTGAACGATACCAGCCATAGGAGGGTAGCTCTCTACTGCCATAACGGCCAATTCATTGATTTCATTGAGTTTTAAAACATTCGGCGTTTTGCAGGGCAGATCCTGCGTCCTCTTCTGACATCTGCGTACCGGTAGCAATTCCATATCATCGAAATTTCCCACGAAATAATCGTGCATTGCGCACGACCGCAGAAGAGCCATCGTGCAGGATGCGTCGCAGGAAATTTCCCAAGCGTACGTAACCTTTTGTTTTTATTGATATTTTCTGACATTAAAAAACTGGCATGCAGGCTGCAATACCTCACTCAGCCCGGGCAGAACAGCACTGCCCCAACAGAACAAGTGTGAGGAACACAGGATGACTCGCCCAATCGCCGCCCAAGTACGTATTTCGCCACTGCAGATCCAGCAAGGTCTGTTCGGTGTACTGGCGTTGCTGATCACCCTGATCGTCTGCCAGCAGTACATGAGCTGGGAAAACAGCCGTAAACCCGAGCCACTGATTTCGATGCAGCACAGCACTCAAACGCACTTCAGTGCCGTGAGCAGCAGCCAGGCTGAAAACGCTTCGATGCACATGATCGATGTAGACCAGGCGCAACCGCTGGACCAACTGCCACGGGAAGAGCGCTGGGTTTTCTAAGTCGTTGAACAGATTCGGACGCCTGAGCGTCGGAAACCGGAAACACCCCTAAATAGAGAAGTAAGGAGAATCACCATGTTGAGCTGGGCAATTACATTCTTGATCATTGCCATCATCGCCGCCGTACTGGGCTTCGGTGGTATCGCGGGCACCGCCACGGGTATCGCCAAGATTCTCTTTGTCGTGTTCCTGGTGATGTTCATCGCTTCCTTCTTCTTTGGCCGTCGCGGCCGAGGTTAACGATGATCGGTCTCAAGACATTGGCCGCCGCCCTGCTTCTGGGCGGCAGTGCCATGGCCATGGCGGCCAATGATGGCCAGGCCCGGGTCAACGAACTGCTCGCTTCCGACGAGCAGTACCGCAAAACCTGGGAAGGTGTGATCAAAAAGGAAGAGCGCGTTCCGGAATGGGTGATCAACCTGTCCGGAACCTCCGAGCAACAGATGCATGCCGTTACGGAAGATGGCGACAAGTATCTGGTCGGCCCGCTCTGCGAGAGTCAGGACAAGTGCCTGAATCACCGTTTGATCGTTGCCTTCAGCTTCGACAAGGATGACGCTTACGCCATGCTGGTCGATGTGCCGGAAGGTCTGCCGCAGGACAAGTCGCCGACGCGACACGCGACCTATCGCTTCTTCGGCAAACCTGATCAGGGCATGCAGGATCTGCTGATGGAAACCCTGAAGAAAGATCCGAAGTGGTACTGATGCAGGACGCACAGGATTTTTTGAACACGAAAGCAGCGCCCCGCTGCTTTCCATTGCGCCGCCCGATGAGGGTCGGTGCATGACCAGGGGGCCGGGACGTTCTGACTGATACAGGGTCGGAGTGACCTACGGGTACAGGGAGTACCTGCGTAAGGGCCGGGTCAGGGCAAAAGCTGCGCCGCAGGTTCGTCGACCCGCTGGTCTGACGAATCTGCGCTGGGCTTTGAATCAGCTAAAGCGTTGATCCAGCACGCCAATTCCCTTCTTTCAATCGTCGACACTGTGAGGAAAACATTTCGCGGTGTTTCCTGGCGACCGTATATCGACAAAGATCGCGCTCAATCGGAGTGACTTCTAGTCTTGCGATTCAGACTTTCCGGGGAAATTTCCGCCGATTTCACCTGTGCGAAATTTAACCAGCCTACGCTGTAATGGCCGGTTCACGGCACTTATGCCGGCTGAAATGTCACAATCGAACCGCTTGGGACGCCAGTTTCAATTGAAAAAGCTCATGCCGATTCGGCATAGGGTAGGCGTTTACGGCATTAGACGGCGCCACCTTGCATCGGAATAGTTGCGCCTTTTTTCGCTTGCCGAAGAGCCGTAAACACGCGCTTCGGGGCACCTTATACGGAGGCAGATGCACAGACTTTTCCGCTGATGAGCGTTCCAGTTCCTGCATGTGCCTGAGTCAAACGCAAGTAAGGGTAAAGATAATGAAGAAGGCAAAAATCAGCCTCGCCTGGCAGATCCTCATCGGTCTGGTTCTGGGGATTGCACTGGGTGCGTTGCTCAACCACTTCAGCGCCGAGAAGGCCTGGTGGATCAGCAACGTCCTGCAACCGGCAGGCGATATCTTTATCCGTCTGATCAAGATGATCGTGATCCCGATCGTCATTTCTTCCCTGATCGTCGGCATCGCCGGCGTCGGCGACGCCAAGAAGCTCGGGCGAATCGGCCTGAAGACCATCATTTACTTCGAGATCGTCACCACCATCGCCATCGTGGTCGGCCTGGTGCTGGCCAACGTGTTCCATCCGGGCACCGGCATCGACATGAGCACCCTGGGCACGGTGGATATCTCCAAGTACCAGGCGACCGCCGCCGAAGTGCAGCATGAACATGCCTTCATCGAGACCATCCTCAACCTGATCCCGTCGAACATCTTCGCGGCCATGGCTCGCGGCGAAATGCTGCCGATCATCTTCTTCTCCGTACTGTTCGGCCTCGGTCTGTCGAGCCTGCAGTCGGACCTGCGCGAGCCGCTGGTGAAGATGTTCCAGGGCGTTTCGGAAAGCATGTTCAAAGTCACCCACATGATCATGAACTACGCCCCGATCGGCGTATTTGCACTGATCGCGGTGACCGTGGCCAACTTCGGCTTCGCCTCGCTGCTGCCGCTGGCGAAACTGGTGATTCTGGTTTACGTCGCCATCGCCTTCTTCGCCTTCGTCGTGCTGGGCCTGATCGCCAAGCTGTTCGGCTTCTCGGTCCTGAAGCTGATGCGCATCTTCAAGGATGAGCTGGTGCTGGCCTACTCCACCGCTTCCTCGGAAACCGTGCTGCCACGGGTGATCGAGAAGATGGAAGCCTACGGCGCACCGAAAGCCATCTGCAGCTTCGTGGTGCCGACCGGTTACTCGTTCAACCTCGACGGCTCGACCCTGTACCAGTCGATCGCGGCGATCTTCATTGCCCAGCTGTACGGCATCGACCTGTCGATCAGCCAGCAACTGCTGCTGGTGCTGACCCTGATGGTCACCTCCAAAGGCATCGCCGGTGTACCGGGCGTTTCCTTCGTGGTGCTGCTGGCCACCCTTGGCAGCGTCGGCATTCCGCTGGAAGGCCTGGCATTCATCGCCGGTGTCGACCGCATCATGGACATGGCCCGTACCGCACTGAACGTGATCGGTAATGCTCTGGCGGTGCTGGTTATCGCGCGCTGGGAAGGCATGTACGACGACGCCAAGGGCGAGCGCTACTGGAACTCCCTGCCGCACTGGCGCAGCAAGGAAAAACTGCCGGCGGGCGAGATTTCCAAGCCGTAATGCAAAACCCTGTAGGAGCTGCCGAAGGCTGCGATCTTTTGATCTTGCTTTGAAAACAAAGTCCAAAGATCGCAGCCTTCGGCAGCCCCTACAGTAGATTGGCGTCACCCGGTGAATCGGTGGCAGCAGATCCAGACAAACCCCGGAGCAATCCGGGGTTTGTCGTTTCTGGCGACCCCGCTATCATTCGCCGCATTCTTCGGGGGATTTGACTGATGCTTAATGGCCTGTGGCTTGGCTTCTTCATCGTGGCAGCCGTGTCGGCACTGGCGCAGTGGCTGATCGGCGGCAATGCCGGAATCTTCGCGGCGATGGTGGAGAGCATTTTCGCCATGGCCAAGCTCTCGGTCGAAGTCATGGTGCTGCTGTTCGGCACCCTGACCCTATGGCTGGGCTTTCTGCGCATTGCCGAGAAAGCCGGGATCGTCGAATGGCTGGCCAAGGTCCTTGGCCCGTTATTCCTGCGGCTGATGCCGGAAGTCCCCGCCGGCCACCCTGCCCTTGGCCTGATCACGCTGAATTTCGCTGCCAATGGCCTCGGCCTGGACAACGCCGCCACGCCAATTGGCCTGAAAGCCATGAAAGCGCTGCAGGAGCTCAACCCCAGCGCCACCATCGCCAGCAATGCGCAGATCCTGTTTCTGGTGCTCAACGCCTCCTCGCTGACCCTGCTCCCCGTGACCATCTTCATGTACCGCGCCCAGCAAGGCGCGCCGGATCCGACGCTGGTGTTCCTGCCGATTCTGCTGGCGACCAGTTGCTCGACCATCGTCGGTTTCCTCTCCGTAGCCTTCATGCAGCGCCTGCGCATCTGGGATCCGGTGGTGCTGGCCTATCTGGTGCCCGGCGCGCTGATCCTCGGCGGTTTCATGGCGCTGCTCGGCACGCTTTCCGCCACTGCGTTGGCGGGATTGTCGTCGATCCTCGGCAATCTCACGCTGTTCGGCTTGATCATGCTGTTTCTGCTGATCGGTGCAATGCGCAAGGTCAAGGTTTACGAAGCGTTTGTCGAAGGCGCGAAAGAAGGCTTCGATGTGGCGAAGAATCTTCTGCCGTATCTGGTCGCGATGCTCTGTGCGGTTGGTGTACTGCGCGCCTCTGGAGCGCTGGATTTCGGTCTCGACGGTATTCGCCATCTGGTCGAGTGGGCCGGTTGGGACACGCGTTTTGTCGACGCATTGCCGACGGCGATGGTCAAACCGTTCTCCGGCAGCGCCGCGCGGGCGATGCTCATTGAAACCATGAAGACCTCAGGCGTCGACAGCTTCCCGGCACTGGTCGCGGCAACGATTCAGGGCAGTACCGAGACCACGTTCTATGTGCTGGCGGTGTACTTCGGCGCGGTGGGGATTCAGCGGGCGAGGCATGCGGTGGGCTGCGCGTTGCTGGCGGAGTTTGCCGGGGTGGTTGGCGCCATCGGGGTCTGCTACTGGTTCTTTGGTTGAAGCAAAAGATCGCAGCCTTCGGCAGCTCCTACAGGGTGTACGCCGACCCATGTAGGAGCTGCCGAAGGCTGCGATCCTGGCGATTTCAGCGTGTGACCGGAGCCAACCGCTGGCCTTGCTCGACGGCCCATGCCACAACCTTGGCCGTAAGGCGATCACTGGCCTGGCCGAACCCGGCCACCACCGCCGGCACTTGCACATCATTCAACGGCTGGCGCTCTTCGAAGCGGCGGCTGGCGAGAATGCGCTGGTCATAACCACGCACCAGCAACGCATCGACCCGCACCACAACGCCGGCCTGGGTGCCCTGATATTCGGTCTGAAACGCCTGCAAACTGCCGCCCAGTTCCAGATCCGCCTGGAAGTTGCTGTCGTCGGTGCTCAGCAATGTCACTCGACCATCCCGCGCAAAGCCATCAAGCAAGCGATTGCGCAGCAGCACCGGCGCCGGATCGCTCCAGCGCGAGCCCTTGTAGCTGCTGATCACATCGCCTTGCGGAATCACGGCAATGCTCGGCCGGTTCAGCGCTTCGCTGGCCTGCAATTTATTCAGGCGCAGCGACCACGACTGAGCTGTCATTGGGCTGGCCGAGGCGGGCGCCGGCGCGGCGGGCAGGCGATAGACATCCGAGGGTTCCGATTCGGGCAAGATCGAGCACGCGCCGATCAGGCTCAGGCCAGCGCCGAGGAGGGCGATTCGAGTCAACTTCATGGGGTGAATTCCTTGTTCTTGTCGCTGCCCAGCAGGTAGCCGCTGGGGTTGGCCTCGAGGCGTTGGGAAATGGCACGCAGCGAGGTCAGCGTCTCGCGCAGTTCGCGAATCGCCGGGGCCAGGCCGTTGAGACCCTGCATGCCGTTATCCAGCGAATTCTGGTTTTTGCTGAGCAAGCCATTGATGGTCACGCTGCTTTGCTCCAGCGACTTCATCGCCTGTTCGGCGCTGCCCAAGGCCTGTTTGCCCTGATCGTTGAGCAGGCCATTGGCGTTGCGCATCAGCAGCGAAGTCTGCTCGAGCATGCTGCCGGCCTGTTTGCCCACCGTCGCCAGTTGCTGCATCGCTTGTTTGATGTCGCCGCGCTGGTCGTTGATGGTCCCGGTGGTCTGCTCCAGATGAGCGAGGGTCTTGCTCACGCGCTCGACGTTTTCCGCGGAGAACATATGGTTGGCGTTTTGTAGCAGGGCGCTGATGCCGGTCATCAAATCGCTGCTGTCGTTGAGCAGACGCGAGATCGGCGAGGGCGAGGCGATCAGGGTCGGCAACTGGCCGTCATGGCCGCGCAGTTTCGGGCTCTCCGGGGTGCCGCCGCTGAGCTGGATGATCGAGGTGCCGGTGATGCCGGTCAGTGCCAGTTTGGCCTGGGTGTCTTCCTTGACCGGCGTGTCGCCCGCCAGACGAATCCGCGCCAGGACCCGACGCGGGTCCTGCGGGTCGAGGCGCAGGCTGACCACGTCACCGACCTTGATCCCGCTGTACTGCACCGAGCTGCCCTTGGACAGACCGCTGACCGCCTCGTTGAACACCACTTCGTAATCCTTGAACTCGGTGTCGACGCTGGACTTGGCCAGAAACAGGCCGAAGAGCAGGGCGCCGGCCACGACGATCACCGTGAACAGGCCGATCAACACATGATGGGCTCGGGTTTCCATATCAGACCTCGTTGAGCAGTTTGGCGGCGTCCAGCGCCGAGCGGCCGCGCGGGCCGTGGAAGTATTCGTGAATCCACGCGTCGTCGGTTTCCGAGACGATGTCGATCGGGCCGGCCACCAGCACTTTCTTTTGCGCCAGCACCGCCACCCGATCGGTGATGGTGTACAGCGTGTCGAGGTCGTGGGTGACCAGAAACACGCTGAGGCCGAGCGCATCGCGCAGGGTCAGGATCAGTTGATCGAACTGCGCCGCGCCAATCGGATCGAGGCCGGCGGTGGGTTCGTCGAGAAACAGGATGTCCGGATCCAGCGCCAGGGCCCGCGCCAGCGCCGCACGTTTGATCATGCCGCCGGACAGCGACGCCGGGTATTTGTCCGCCGCCGACAATGGCAGCCCGGCCAGCGCCAGTTTTACCGCCGCCAGATGCTCTGCGTCGTGGCGGCTGAGGCCGGCGTGTTCGATCAGGGGCAGGGCGACATTCTCGGTCACGGTCAGCGACGAGAACAGTGCGCCTTTCTGAAACAGCACACCGAAGCGACGTTCGATCAACGAGCGTTCATGCTCGGGCAGATTGGGCAGGTTCTGGCCAAAGACTTTGACCATGCCTTCGCTGGGCCGATTCAGCCCGACGATGCTGCGCAGCAACACCGACTTACCGGTGCCCGAGCCGCCAACCACGGCGAGGATTTCGCCTTTGTACACGTCCAGATCAAGGTTTTCGTGCACGCTCTGGCTGCCGAAGCGATTGCACAGGCCACGGACTTCGATCACCGCCTCCGAGGGCGCGCGGGAGAGACGACTCACCAGCCCATCTCCATGAAAAACAGCGCAGCCACCGCATCGAGCACGATCACCACGAAAATCGACTGCACCACGCTGGAGGTGGTGTGCGCGCCGACCGATTCGGCGCTGCCGCTGACTTTGAAGCCTTCCAGGCAGCCGATCGCGGCGATCAGGAAGGCGAAGATCGGCGCCTTCACCAACCCCACCAGAAAATGCTGAATGCCAATGTCCGATTGCAGCAGCGAAAGGAACATCGCCGGCGAGATGTCCAGCGACACTGCGCAGACCACGCCGCCGCCGACGATACCCGAGAGCATCGCCAGAAACGTCAGCATCGGCAGCGCCACCAGCAGCGCCAGCACCCGCGGCACCACCAGCAACTCGATCGGGTCGAGGCCGAGGGTGCGAATCGCGTCGATTTCTTCGTTGGCTTTCATCGAGCCGATCTGTGCGGTGAACGCACTGGCGGTGCGCCCGGCCATCAGGATCGCCGTGAGCAGCACGCCGAATTCGCGCAGGAACGAGAAACCGACCAGATCCACGGTAAAAATCGTCGCGCCGAAACTGGCCAGCACCGTAGCGCCGAGAAACGCCACCACCGCGCCAACCAGGAACGTCAGCAAAGCCACGATCGGCGCCGCATCGAGGCCGGTCTGCTCGATGTGCGCGATCATCGGCGTGATGCGCCAGCGCCTGGGCCGGAACAGGCCACGGGCGATGACTTCGAGGATCAGCCCGACGAAGCCGAGCAGCTGCAGCGTGTCGTTCCAGACCTTATCTACTGCGCGGCCAATGCGCGTCAGCAATTGCACGCTGACGCTGACTTCCGGCTCCTTGATCGGCACGCAGAAATCGTTCAGCGAGCAATACACGGTTTGCAGCAAGGCGCGGTCGGCCGTCGAAAGGGTGCAATCAGGGTGTTCGGCGGTTTTGCCCAGGCGTTCGGAACCGAGCAGCTCGACCAGCAACGAGGCGCCAGCGGTGTCGAGGGCGCCGAGGCCGTTGAGGTCGATCGGGGTATTGGCGTCGTACTGGCCGCGGAGCTTTTCGCTCAGGTGCTTGAGCGCCGTGTAGTGGGCGAGCGTCCAGTCGCCGCTGACCCGCAGGCGGGCAGGGCTGAGCGCGGTGTCCAGGTAGGCACTGCCGGGGGTTGGGCTGCTGGTCATAAGCTCCGTGCTTGTACGGCCGTTACGAGATCCTACGTAATAGCACGAACCGGATCAGTTTTCTTTGGCCGGTGTGCTGTCGGTGATTGCGAAACGCAGCACGCCGATCAACTGACCGTCCTCGGTCAACACCCGCACCTGCCACTTGCCCGCCGGGTTGCCGGGGAAATTCTGCTTGTGCGTCCACGCCCGGTAACCCTCCTTGCGCCCGCCATGGATATCGAGGGCGATGCGGTCGACCTCTTTGCCGTTGAAGGTCCAGACGTGATAAATCCGCTCGTCGAGGCCGCGCGGCGCGTTGATCGCAGTGTAGGCGTAGAGCCCGCCGCTGCGGATCTGCTCGGCGCTGACGGTATCGAGGCTGGCGCCGGGGGTGCGATCCTGCAGCTGCGTGCTGATCGCCACGTCGGTCATCCACAGCGTCGCCGGTGGCACCCACGAACGCAGCGCCCAACCGACGCCGCCGATGCCAAAGGTGATGAACAGAATCGCCAGGGCGTTGCGCACGGTGCGGATCGGGAAGATCGACGCCAGGCTCGGGAACGACAGCAGCACAGCAATCCCCAGCGCCCATTTGAAACTCTGCGCGGTGGTCAGGTGCATGATCACCGGCAACGCGGTGAGGAGGGCGGCGAACAGGGTCAGGGTATGCAGCGCGAGAAACGCCCAGCGCCGTGGCGCCAGCCATTTGTAGTACAGCGGATCGACGATGGAGATCAGTGCGGCGATGCCGAGCAGGCCAGTGAAAATCAACTGGCCGCTGTTCCAGGTGGTGGTGATGAAGAAAAACGGCAGAACGAAGAACAGGCTTTCCTGATGGATCATCTGCGTCGCGTAACGCAGCAGCGGCTGGGGAATCTCGCGCTTGAAGATCCGTGTGAACAGCCCGGTCAGGGTGTTTTCCAGCATCAGCCAGATCCAGCTGAGCAGCATGATCACCGTGATCCAGCTGGCCAGCCCCTGTTGGCGATCGACGAGGATGAAACTGCCGACCCCGGAAATGAAACCACCCGCCGCAATAACCCCGGGGTAGCGCTTGATCAGCCCGAGAATGCGCTGGACCAGAAGGGTTAGTTTCGACATGTGGGCGCTTCACTGCAGGGTAGGGAAATACCCCGACAGAGTAGCGTCCGCCGGGCGTTGTGGCGAGGTGGTGCGCGGAGCAATTTTCCCTGTGGGAGCGAGCCTGCTCGCGAAGGCGGAGTAACAGCCGCCATCACCGTTGATGGAGCCGCCGCATTCGCGAGCAGGCTCGCTCCCACAGGGTTATGTGTCAGGTCTGCGGCGGGTGTTTGCGGTGGCGATGCAGGCGCCAGCCGATCAAGATCAGCAGCAATACGCCGACCCCACCCGCGACCAGCCACAACACCTGATCATCACTGATCAAGGGCTTCTCGATCCTGATGTACCCCGGCTGTAACAACAGTTCGCGCATGGCCTTGTTCGCCGCGTCCAGCGTAACCCCTTGCAGCTCACGCGCCGGGTTGGCAAAGCGGCCGTCCTGATAATCGGCCAGGGCGCTCCAGTAATAGTCCGCCAGTGCGCTGTTGCCCTGCACGGCCCAGGCCTGATGGGCGATGGCGGCTTGTTTGATGCGGGCAAAGGTGTTCGGGTCGAGGCCGTTTTTCAGCAAGTCAGCCTTGAGGTCCTCCAGCACTTGAATGGCTTCGTCGACGTCATCGCGATCGAGGTCAGCGTTGAGGCTCATGAAACCGACACCGCCGAACACTTCGCGCTCGGCCCACGGCCCGTACGACAAGCCGTGGTTAAGGCGAATCTGCCGATACAGCGCCCAGTCGAGGTAATCCTTGAGAATGTCGAAAGTCTGGTCGTACTGATCGTCGAGCACCGGTTCCGGCACCAGCCAGTGCAGCTTGGCGCTGTCGCCGATGAAGCCCCGGGTGAGGGTGCGTTCATGGGCGGCGCTGGTGCGGATGTCCGGCAACGCCCGGTGTTCGCTGGGCTCGACCGGCTCCAGCTCGCCCCAGGTGCGCTCGAGATAGGCCGGCAGCAGTTTGTCGAGTTCGCCGACGATGATCAGGGTCATGTTGTTCGGCGCATACCAGGCCTTGCGCACCTTCTCCAATTGTTCTTGGGTCAGATGGCCGACTTCGGCGCGCTGTGGGCATTTCAGTCCCAGCTCGACAGCCAGCTGATTGCTCGCAGTGTGGCCGAGGTCCTGGCGATCAAGGAAACGCTGCAGTTTGGTGTAATGCCCGCCGTCCTCACGCTCGACCACCCGTTTGGCGGCGTTGATCGCGTTGTCGTCGATGCGTGTCTGGGTCAGCAGCGCGAGCAGCAGGTCGAGCACCTTGCGCTGATTTTTCGCCGGGGCTTCGATGACGAATGTAGTGTCGGCATTGCTGGTGAACGCATTCCAGTCACCACCCAACGCCTGCATGCGCTCTTCCAGACCGCCTTCACCGGTGGCATCGATGCCGCTGAACAGCAGGTGTTCGAGCAAATGCGGCAGCTCTTTTTCGTTGCAGTCGAAGTCATCGAGACCGACGCCGACAACCAGCCGGATCGCCACATGGCCACGTTCGGTGCCGGGTTTGAGCATCAGTTGCAAACCGTTGGGCAGCGCATAGCCTTCGACCTGGAACCGATCCAGGGCGAAGGCGGGCAGGGAACCTAGCAACAGACAGGCGAACAACAGGCAACGCATAACAGGCTTCCATACGGCTGATTTGGAGATCCGTGTCGCTATTCAGGCCGCTATTCGCGAGCAGGTCGAATCGTCGCACCGTCGCTCCCACAATTGAAATACATTCCCCTGTGGGAGCGAGCCTGCTCGCGAAGATCTTGCGGCTGAACCACTGTAACTGACTGACCCCAGCCCCAGACGTTCAAGGCGAATGCGTAATGTCCGCCATGTCATCCACCGCCAGCGCGCCAGTGTCCGCCGTTTCCAGCACCACATAGGCGCTGCTGCAGAACAGCGAATTGAGCCGCTTCATGTCGGCGATCAACTCCAGATGCAGCGAACTGGTCTCCAGACTCTGGACGATCTTGCGTTGCAAACGGCTGACATGCGCGTGGGCGAGACGCCGTTCCTGCGCACGAAAGCGGCGTTTCTCCCGCAGCAGCTGCCGGGCGCTTTCGCGGTCGCCACTGAGAAACACCGACAGGCCCAAGCGCAGGTTGGCGATCAGTTGCTGTTGCAGCCCGGCGAGGTCTTCCAGGCCCTCTTCGGAAAACGAACGGCGTTGCGAGGTCTTCTGCTGCTGGATCTTGCGCAGCATGCGCTCGATCAGGTCGGCGGCGAGTTTCAGGTTGATCGCCAGCTCGATGATCTCGGCCCAGCGCCGACTGTCGTGCTCGCCGAGATCCTCGCGGGGCATCTGCGCCAGATACAGCTTGATCGCGCTGTACAGTGCCTCGACGTCGTCGGTCAGTCGGCGCATTTCCTGAGTGACGGCGGTCTGCTTGCCGCGCAGCACATCGAGGGAAGCGTCGAGCATGTTGTCGAGCAGATCGCCCATGCGCAGGGTTTCCCGCGCGGCATTGGCCAGCGCCAGGCTCGGCGTGACCAGCGCGGTCGGGTCGAGATGCCGCGGTTTGGCGGTGCCGTTGACCTCCGGCCGCTCCGGCAGCAGCCACGCACAAAGCCGCGCCATCGGCCCGACGCTCGGCAGCAGAATCAGGCAGCGCGCGGTGTTGTAGAGCAGGTGGAAGCCGATGACCATTTCCTGTGGGCTGAAATCGAGGCTGTCGATCCAGTGCACCAGCGGATCGAGCACCGGAATGATCAGCAGCAGGCCGATCAGTTTGTACAGCAGACTGCCCAGCGCAACCTGGCGGCCGGCGGCGTTCTGCATGCTGGTGCTCATGAAGGCGAGGATGCCGCTGCCGATGTTCGCGCCGATCACCAGACCGATCGCCACCGGCAGGCTGATCACCGCAGCGCCGGCCAAGGTGGCGGTGAGCAGCACGGCGGCGAGGCTGGAGTAGGAAATCATCGCGAACAGCGCGCCGACCAGGGCATCGAGGAGGATGTCGCCGGTCAGCGAGGCAAAAATCACCTTCACTCCTTGCGCATGGGTGATAGGCGCAGCGGCCTCGACGATCAACTGCAGGGCGAGAATGATCAGCCCCAGCCCGATCGACACCCGACCCATCTGCCCGAGCCGCGTCTGTTTGCGCGACAGAAAGAAAATCACCCCGAGGAAAATCAGCAGCGGCGACAGCCACGACAAATCAAACGTCAGCACCCGCGCCATCAACGCGGTACCGACATCGGCGCCCAGCATGGTCGCCAGCGCCGGGGTCAGCGCCATCAAACCCTGACCGACAAACGAAGTGACCAGCATCGCCGTAGCGTTGCTGCTCTGCACCATGGCAGTGACGAGAATACCGGCGATGAACGCCAGCCATTTCTTCGACATGTTCTGGCCGATGACATGTCGCAGATTGGTGCCGTAAACCCGCAGGATGCCGGTTCGGACGATGTGCGTGCCCCAGATCAACAGAGCAACGGCGGACAGCAGATTGAGCAGGGTGAGCATGCAGACCCCCTGTAGTAGCAGCGCCCCAGAGGGGCAAGTGGACGGCACCGCGCGGTTTCTACGTTTTTGATACTTAAGCTGTAGTTGGCTAACGGTCTCGGCGCCAGCATTGCACAGCTAAAGCGTGGATTGAAACAAAAGTGTCATGAAAACAGCTTCACTCACATCGCTGAAACCGACACAGATACCTGTAGGAGTGAGCCTGCTCGCGATAGGGCCATCAGCCTCGACATCATCGTTGACTGACAGACCGCTATCGCGAGCAGGCTCACTCCTACAGAATTGTGGTTTTGCAGGATCAATCGCTGAAGTGGTCCCTGCTCAGGCCAACGTCGATTAAATACCTGGCCGTCTTCACATTCCGCTCATCACAACGCACATAGCATTTGACGTGCAGCAGTAGGCTGTACTTGTGAGGTATCAAAAGGATCACCCCATCCGCCTGTTCGAAAAGCTTGGCTTGCAGCTGTCGTTTCTCATCATCGCCCGACACCTTGATCCAATCGTTTCCTCCCGCAGATTCAGGAGCCCAACCGGCACCTTTGAACATTGTTTGCAGCTCGTCCAAGAGCGCAGCTGTCTTATCGAAGGGAAGCGATTCCACCATTGGCGACGTCGTTATGCCGTCTACTTTTCCCTTGGTGTAGCCCACCGCGCCGTAAATTGTTTTGGGCAAGGTAAAGCCATGCTCGGGATCATCAAAAGTAATCACGACCGGGCTGCTTATCCAGGTCGAGTCGACCTTGGGAGGGTCACTGGGATATATGGCTGTTTTTCGTTCAACAGGGAAACTGGAGTCTTTGACGACTTCGGCGTATGGCTTCCCAATATGAGCATAGATCCTGTCGACACCGGACATGGAGTAGGCGACAACAACCGCCAGAACGAGCGCTATCCCAGTCCCGGCAAATGCCAGTCGACGCGAAATAATCGTCACTTTATTCCGCCCCCGTTAGCAATATCCGTAATTGACTGTTTCAGTTGAGCACGAGTCGCTGGGTTCTTGAGCAAAGCATCAAATTGGCCAGCAGCTCGTAACACGAACTCCATTCGCTGATCCCGGTCCGCGAGATTAGCGATAGGATTCTTGGAAAATGAAACTTGTCTGTTATCGGGCGCCTTGCACTGACTAGCAAGCGTTAGTTGAATTTCCTCTGCTGCACCAGAGAACATGCCAGTCACCACGGATACGTAGTTGCCCGCATGAGTACCGCGCATCAGTGTTGCAAATTGCGTGTCCTCATACATTGCGGGCTGCAAGATATTCAACTGTTCGTGTCGTGCCATCTGTTGAACGCTTTCGGCAATTTCACCGGCATCAATCGCTTCAAAGGTTCGGTAAATCTCACCCGCATCAATCCCAAACTGCACCTTATTCGCTATCGGCCACATTACATCCTTCTCAATGCCACGCCGGCTTCTCAAACACTTCTCCATTTCCTTGTACCCCCGCACCATGAAAAACCGGTGCAACGGATAAACGTCGAGAAACAGCGACGTATTACCCAGCGCCAACATCTCATACACATAGTCCAGTTGCTGCTGAACCACTGAACGTGGATTGTCACCGAAGGTAATGTCTTCAGTTGGCATCGGATTGGCTGCCCGAGCCTTGGCCAGCTCCTGCTCTGCCTCGGGATTGGTTTTGCTGAACTTGAAGCCGAAGCCTTCGAACAGGGTTTCCGAGGGAGCGGTTCGGAGCTTTCCTGTGCCGCTTTCTGTGCAGCGATGGCGGTTTGCAGTTTGGTGGCGTGGATCAGCCCACACCCCACCTGCTTCGAAGCAAACGCCGCCAACCCTGCCCACTGAAAGCGGTTATCCGCCAGCCACAACTGCGCATACGCGGCGTTGATCTTGCGGTTGCGGGCCTGGGGGTCGGCGATGAGGACGCCGCCGGGGGCGACCCACTCTTCGGCTTCTTTCTGGAAGCGGCGCCACAGGCAGTTGCAGGTCAGCAGCGGGACTTCGACGCGGGTTTTCGGGTTGGGGCCGGCGGTGCTGGTTTCCCGTTTGCAAGTGGGCAGCTCACAGGTGCTGTCCCAGAGTTTTTTCATGTCCAGGTCGTCTGGAGCGATGCATTGTCCGGTCATTGTTTCTTCCTTGAAGCTCAGGCTGTCCAGCGAACGATGGCGAGATCGGGCTGCAGGGTCGCGACGCTCTGGGTCATGCCCTGCGCATTGGTCAGTCCTTTGACGATGCGGCCTTCGGCGGTTTCGATTTCGTAGCCCTGTTCGGCAATGGGTTCGCCATTGCCGGCGCTGACGGCTTTGAATTCGACCAAGGGCTGGCCGATGATCGGCAACGGTGGAACGAACGGAGCAGGGGTATGCGAGCTGCCGATGATCACATTACCGGAACCGCCAATCACGACGCCGCCATGGCTGGCGGTGCTGTCGAGGGTCATGGCGTTCTTGCCATTGATGAACACGGTGGACGAAAAGGCACCGCTGAGCGCTTGGCCGCAGGTGCATTTGTCGCCCAGGCGAGCGGCGGCGAGGCCGTTGAAGAAAACGTCGCCGGAGCCGCTGGCAATCGGGTTGGTGCCGTGACCGGGAATCGGGCAAGTGGTCGGGTCCGTGACGCGCGCGGCGGGTTTTCCAGACATGAACGTTCCTTGTTTGTCGTTTGAGGCGAGGGGCGGACGCTAACGAGCGAAGGTCGGTGAGTCAACCTTTTCGGCCCGTTTCGAATGGATGCGATATGCCTCTGTGGGAGCGAGCCTGCTCGCGAAAGCGGTGCGTCAGACAGCCTCTTTTTTCGACCGATATGACGCCTTCGCGAGCAGGCTCCCTCCCACAGGTTGTGTGTCTGATCCAAGAGAGGATAAACACGGATTGCGCTGGGTGTTTATGCACACGCCATGTTACGCGGCGACAGGCTACAAATCCTTGCGCCGTTGCCTACGGCTACGCCAGAATCCGCCGGCTTGTGCGCTTTGGGGCTGGTCTCTATCGTTTGCTGGCCACTGCTCATCAGTGGTCGGGATTAGTAGCCCGGGTTGCTAGTTATTGTGCGCAAGCATCGTTGCGTCAGGTTATGCCTGATCCTGATGGTGGTTGTGCGCAGGGCGCCTTCGGGTGCGCCGGAAAAGCTAGCTCCCCGGTCTACTAACCTGCGTACAGCCGCCTCCCTTCTTTTAGTAGAGAACGGCAGTGGCTTCATTTTATGGAGCAGCTGAATATGAAAAAGATAACGCCAGATCCACCGGTCAGCGATCTTCCTCACCCCGACCTCGAAGCGCAAAGACTCAAACAAGCCGCCGACCGCGCCCTCGATTTCTACCTCTGTCCCGGTCTCAAACAAGACCCCGGCGCCGCGCGCAAGCCCAGCACCATTTTCCTCGTCGATCCGGCTGTGGATAACGAAACGCTGCTGGTGCACGCCTGCGAATCTTTGGCGTCGGCGAGCATCATGGCCAGTGATCTGGCCGGGTTTATTGATGGACCGCAGCGCAATTCACTGTTGGGAATCCAGCAAGTCATCATGTTGGGTGAGCTGGCCGTCAACCGCGTCCTCGACAACCTCGTGCCGCCTGCCTGAACACAGAAACAAATGTAGGAGTGAGCCTGCTCGCGATAGGGCCATCAGCTTCAACATCATTGTTGACTGACAGACCGCTATCGCGAGCAGGCTCACTCCTACAAGGGGGTGTTGCCTGAAGACTACCGGATCACTGCCCCGGCACATCCTTGCGCAGTTTCACCGGATCCTGCTGTTGTTTCTTCTTGGCCATCGCGCCGCGCAGTTTGATGTTGATCGCTTCCACCGCCAGCGAGAACGCCATGGCGAAGTAGACGTAGCCCTTTGGCACGTGCACGTCGAACGATTCGGCGATCAGCACGGTGCCGACCACCAGCAGGAACGACAGGGCGAGCATTTTCAGCGACGGGTGCTTGTCGATGAATTCGCTGATCTTGCCCGACGCCAGCATCATCACCAGCACCGCGACGATGATCGCCGCGACCATGACCGGGACGTGGGAAACCATACCGACGGCGGTGATCACCGAGTCCAGCGAGAAGACGATGTCGATGATCGCGATCTGGATGATGGTGTAGAGGAAGTTGCCGCCCTTGCCCGAAGGCGCGTCGTCGCTTTCGTCTTCGCCTTCCAGTGCGTGGTACATCTCCTGCGAGCTTTTCCACAGCAGGAACAGGCCACCGAAGAACAGGATCAGGTCACGACCGGAAATACCCTGGCCGAACACTTCGAAGAGGTCGGCGGTGAGGCGCATGACCCAGGTGATCGACAGCAGCAACAGGATCCGCGTGATCATGGCCAGGCCAAGCCCGAAGATCCGGGTGCGCTGCTGCATGTGCTTGGGCATGCGGCTGACCAGGATCGAAATCATGATGATGTTATCGATACCGAGGACGATTTCCAGGGCAGTCAGGGTAAAGAAGGCAACCCAGATTTCGGGGTTGGTCAGCCAATCCATGTGTATTCCTTTGAGCAATTGTTGAACCGCAAAAGGTCCGGGCTTCAAACCGCGAAGCCAGGACCCGCAACGGTGAGTCTTGGGCTTATAGAGTGCTGAACACCGGGAAAGTCCCCAACAGCAGTGCAGCAATCAGAATGCAGATACACACCAGGATCGCCCATTTCAGGGTGAAACGCTGGTGATCACCGAAATCGATGCCGGCCAGCGCCACCAGCAGATAGGTCGACGGCACCAACGGGCTCAGCAAGTGGACGGGCTGGCCGACGATCGAAGCACGAGCCATTTCCACCGCAGTGATTCCGTAGTGGCTGGCCGCTTCGGCCAGCACCGGCAACACGCCATAGTAGAACGCGTCGTTGGACATGAAGAAGGTGAACGGCATGCTCACCAGCGCCGTGATCACCGCCAGGTACGGGCCGAGGAACTCCGGAATCACCGCCAACAGGCTCTTCGACATCGCATCGACCATGCCGGTGCCCGACAGGATACCGGTGAAGATACCGGCCGCAAAGATCAGCCCGACCACTGCCAGCACGCTGCCGGAATGCGCGGCGACGCGATCCTTCTGCATTTGCAGGCAGGGGTAGTTGACGATCATGGCAATACTGAACGCCACCATGAACAGCACCGGCAACGGCAGCAGGCCGCCGATCAGCGTGCACATCAGGCCAAAGGTCAGTGCTGCGTTGAACCAGATCAGCTTCGGACGGCGTGCGTCGGGGAATTGCGAGACGCTGATTTCGCTGTGATCGATCTCGTCGCCGACCAGATGCAGCTCGCCGAGGCGGGCACGTTCGCGTTTGCCGTAGAAGTAGGCAATCAGCAGGATCGCCACGACACCGGCGGCCATGGCCGGGATCATCGGTACGAAAATGTCCGACGGATCGACATGCAGCGCACTCGCGGCGCGGGCGGTCGGGCCGCCCCACGGGGTCATGTTCATCACGCCACCAGCGAGGATGATCAGACCGGCCATGATCCGCGGGCTCATGCCGATGCGGCTGTACAGCGGCAGCATCGCGGCCACGCAGATCATATAAGTGGTCGCGCCGTCACCATCGAGGGAAACGACGAGCGCCAGAACGGCGGTGCCGACCGAAACTTTCAGCGGGTCGCCCTTGACCAGTTTGAGGATCTTGCGCACGGCCGGGTCGAACAGGCCGGAGTCGATCATCAAGGCGAAATACAGGATGGCGAACATCAACATCACGCCGGTCGGCGCCAGTTTGGTGATGCCCTCGAGCATCATCGGACCGATCTTCGGCGCGAAACCACCGAACAGGGCGAACAGAATCGGGATGATGATCAGGGCGATCAGCGCAGACAGGCGCTTGGTCATGATCAGGAACATGAACGTGATGACCATGGCGAAGCCAAGGAAAGTCAGCATGGGAATACTCCAGGCGTAGCGCGGCTAATGGAATGAGCGGATCGGGCGGGATCAGCGCAGAACGGGAGGCGCGAGGCGTACGGGCGGAGTAAGAAGCAGGAAGCGGGAGAGACGGCGGGTTGCAGAGGACATCAGAATCACCATTGTTGTTGTTAATTGGGCCGGGCCTGCGGGGAAAACACAGGTCTTGGGCCAACCGGTCTGTTGCCGGGAGTGAGGCGATCCTAATCGGGGAAGCTTTCAGCTACCTTTCGCTAATGAACGCGAAGAATGAACGGTCAACCGGCGGTCGGATGCAGCGAGCGCCAATAAAAACGGGAGAAGGGCGGTGGAAACCAACCATGCACATCACGGCGGCTGTCACTGCGGACACATCCGCTATCAGTTCAGCGGTCCGTTGCGCGATATCGCTCACTGCCATTGTTCGATCTGCCGCAAGGTCAGCGGCGGCATCGTCACCACCTGGATCACCGTGCCGGCGGCGAACTTTCAATGGCTGGCCGGGACGCCGGCGCGCTATGACTCGTCGGCCAGTTGCGCGCGGTTCTTCTGCGCAAACTGCGGCGCACAATTGGCTTTGCTGACCTCGCTCAGCCCAAACAGCATTGACGTGACCATCGCTACGCTGGATCACCCGGAAACCGCGCCGGCCGAGCGGCATATCTGGACCGACAGCCGCTTACCCTGGCTGCATCTGGATGAACATCTGCCCGGCGAAGCCGAAGAAACCCTCGATTAAAACACCGACAGATTCAGTGGCCGCACCGCGCCCATCCAGATCGCATGTTCGGTGTGGTCGAGCAAGTCATCCCCCGTGTCCGGATGCAGGAACACCACCAACCCCTTGCGGTTAAGCGCCAGCCACGGCAGCACCTCGCCGATCAGCTCGGGGCCGAAGGCCAGTTGGCAGCTCCAGTCGGGGTGCGGCCCCACCGGGCGTTCGTGCACGCGACCCATTTTCAGCGCAAACAACTGCGCGGCCTGTTCGCACAAGGCCCGCGCCTGGTCGATGGTTTTCGCGTCGAAATAGACATGGGCGTGGTAGCCCTTGATCCCTTGCATCGTGTCGCCTCTCAATCGGTTCGAACCCTTGGCTGTTTCCACCGTCACAGGCCATATAGGACAACTATAAGGAAAACAGCCATGAAAAATGCCGAAACCCCAGTGGTGAAAGTGGTGCTCTATGGTGCCATGGGCAGCCTGGGCGGCGCGTTGATGGCTGAATTGCTGCGCCGCCAACACGAAGTCATCGCCATTCTCGACGATCTCACCGCACTCGCGCCGCGTCCGGGGTTGCGCACCAAAACCGGCGATCTGTTCGATGCCGAGCGGGTCAATCAGAGCGTCGCCGGCAGTTCGGCGGTGATCTGCCTGCTGGATGCGCCGGGGCTGCCGTTCAGCAGCGACCATGTCGAGCGCTCGGTGACACTGGGGCCGGTCGAGCAAGTGCTGGCAGTCGACGCGCTGGTCGAAGGCTTGCAGCTGGCCAGCGTGCCGCGCCTGTTTCTGGTGGGCAATTTCGGCGTGCTCGACGAGCCAGACGGTGACGACCGCCTGCAACGACATGCCGCCAAGGAAATCCTTGAGGCGGTGCAAAGCAGCTCACTGCGCTGGACCTTGGTCAATGCGCCGCATGGCGTTGCCGGGTTGACCATCGAGCACTTCAGTCAGGTTGGCGGCAATCTCGAGCCTGGTCTGGCTGAACCGCTGGAGCGCTTGAACCGTGTGGCGGTGGGGATTGCCGATGAGCTGCGGTTGAACCTGCATGTCGGTGAGCATGTGAATTTTGTGGCGGCTTCAGATTTTTAAAAGACCGCGCCTGTAGGAGCTGCCGAGGGCTGCGATCTTTTGCTCTTCACACCGCAATTGAAGGCAGAGTCAGACCGTTGAGAGATTCGGCGCTGCTGGCCTGCTCGGCCATCAACCAGTCAACGAACAGTTGAATCAACGCACCCCGGCGCTTGCGTTGCGGCAGCACCACGTAATACCCCAGCCGCGACAACGTGGTTTGCGCCAGTGGCCGGCACAGCAACCCCTGAACCAGCAAGTTATCCACAAGGTGCCGCCAGCCGATCGCCACACCTTGGCCGCCGATCGCCGCTTGAATCAACAACGTGTAATTGTCGAAGCGCAACTGCCCAGGCGCTGGCGGCGTGGTCAGGCCCAGTTTGCGAAACAGCCCGCTCCAGTCGAACCAGTTGCTGCTGTTTTCGCCGCGCAAATGCAGGAGTGGAAATTCCAGCAAAGCCTGCGCGGGCAGCGGCAGTGGGCGCTCCTTGAGCAACAGCGGACTGCACACGGGGAACACTTCCTCGCTGAACAGCCAATGGCTCTCGCCCTGCTTGAAGCGGCCGTCGCCAAACAGGATCGCCACATCGATATCGGTGCGCAACATATTGTGATTGCGCTCGCTGGTGACCAGGCTGACATCGATGTGCGGATTGGCTTCATGGAAGCGGTGCAGGCGCGGCATTAACCAATAGGCGGCGAAAGCGAAATCCGTGGCTACTTGCAGCACCTCATGTTGCTGCTGTGTGCTGATCGCGCTCAAACCTGCGTCGATGTTCTGCAAACCGAGGGCAACTTGCTCGAAGAGCAGGGCGCCAACCTCTGTCAATTCGATGCCCCGATAAATGCGATCGAACAGACGCGTTCCGAGCTGTTCTTCCAGACGTTTTATCTGCTGGCTGATCGCCGGTTGCGTGGTCCCGAGCTCTACCGCAGCAGCGGTAAAACTGCGATGGCGGGCCGCCGCCTCGAAGGCACGCAGCAGATCGAGGGACAGGTCACCGAGAGCGTCATACATAAGCTGTGCTTATCCTAGTCATTGTCCGGCGCAGGCTTTACCGAAACAGGCATGGACTCCATGCTCGGTCACAGCACTCTCGCATAAATATTCAACATGGAATGCCGCGATCACATGAAGCGCAAGAACATTCTTTTCATCATGGCCGATCAAATGGCCGCGCCAATGTTGCCGTTCTACGGCCCATCGCCCATCAAACTGCCGAATCTGTCCCGCCTCGCCGCCCAAGGAGTGGTGTTCGATGCTGCTTACTGCAACAGCCCGTTGTGCGCGCCGTCGCGTTTCACCCTGGTCAGTGGTCAGTTGCCGAGCAAGATCGGCGCCTACGACAACGCTGCTGATTTCCCTGCCGATATCCCGACTTACGCGCACTACCTGCGCCGTCTCGGCTACCGCACCGCGTTGTCGGGGAAGATGCACTTCTGTGGGCCGGATCAGTTGCACGGTTATGAAGAACGCCTGACCAGCGATATCTATCCGGCCGATTACGGTTGGGCGGTGAACTGGGACGAGCCGGATGTACGGCCGAGCTGGTATCACAACATGTCTTCGGTGCTGCAGGCCGGGCCGTGCGTGCGCACCAATCAGCTGGATTTCGACGAAGAGGTGGTGTTCAAGGCGCAGCAATATCTGTTCGATCACATTCGCGAGGACGGCGAGCAACCGTTCTGCCTGACCGTGTCGATGACCCACCCGCACGACCCTTACACGATTCCCAAGGCTTTCTGGGATCTGTATGACGACGCCGATATCCCGTTGCCTACAGCCTTGAACCAGGACGAACTCGATCCGCACTCGCAACGGCTGCTCAAGGTTTACGACCTGTGGGACAAGCCACTGCCTGTGGATAAAATCCGCGACGCGCGTCGCGCCTACTTTGGCGCTTGCAGCTATATCGATGCTAACGTCGGCAAACTGCTGCAAACCCTCGAGGAAACCGGATTGATCGATGACACCATCATCGTTTTCTCCGGTGATCATGGCGACATGCTCGGTGAGAAAGGCCTCTGGTACAAAATGCACTGGTACGAGATGGCCGCGCGGGTGCCGCTGCTGATCAGCGCGCCGGGACAGTTCGAGGCCGGCCGGGTCAGCGCCGCCGTTTCCACCGCCGACCTGCTGCCGACTTTCGTGGATCTGGCCGGGGGCACGCTCGAACCGGGCTTGCCACTGGACGGCCGTACGTTGCTGCCGCATCTGCAAGGGGAGGGCGGGCACGATGAGGTGTTCGGCGAGTACATGGCCGAAGGCACCGTCAGCCCTTTGATGATGATCCGCCGGGGCGCCTACAAATTTATCTACAGCGAAAGCGACCCGTGCCTACTCTTCGATGTGGATAACGATCCGCGCGAAGAAGAGGATCTGAGCCAGTCGCTGCAACATCGTCAGCTGTTCAACGATTTTCTCGCTGAAGCGCGGGCCAAGTGGGACATTCCGGCGATCCATCGGGACGTGCTGGCCAGCCAGCGCCGACGCCGTTTCGTTGCCGACGCTTTAACCATCGGCAAGCTGAAGAGCTGGGATCACCAGCCGCTGGTCGATGCCAGTCAGCAGTACATGCGCAACCACATTGATCTCGATGATCTGGAGCGCAAGGCCCGTTATCCACAACCCTGCCAAAACCAATAATGTTAAGGGGAAGTCCATGCGCAAGTTATCCACAGCTGTCACTGTCGGCCTTATCGCATTGAGCAGCGCCTCGGCGTTCGCCGAGCAAAGCTGCGAAACCGTGAAGATGGCCGATCCGGGCTGGAGCGACATCGCCGCAACCAATGCCATCACCGGGTTTCTGCTGGACGGCATGGGCTATAAGGCCAAGGTCGACACCCTTGCGGTGCCGATCACCTTCGGTGGCTTGAAGGATGGCCAGGTTGACGTGTTCCTCGGCAACTGGATGCCGGCGCAGCAGGGCTTCTATGACAAGTTCGTCGCCACCGGCGATGTGACGCAATTGGCGAAAAACCTGGAAGGCACCGAATTCACCCTCGCCGTCCCCGACTATGTCTGGGAGGCGGGTGTGCACGATTTTGCCGACCTGAACAAATTCGCCGACAAGTTCGACAAGAAGATCTACGGTATCGGCTCAGGCGCGCCAGCGAACATTTCGTTGCAGGAGATCATCAAGAAGAATGACTTCAACATGGGGCAGTGGAAGCTGATCGAATCCAGCGAGCAGGCGATGCTTGCCGAAGTGTCGCGGGCGGTGAAGAAACAGAAATTCGTCACCTTCCTCGGCTGGACCCCGCACCCGATGAATGTGCAGCTGAAAATGCGCTACCTGAAGGGCGGCGAAAAATACTTCGGCGACACCGGCAGCGTGTTCACCCTGACCCGCAAGGGCTACGCCCAGGCCTGCCCGAATGTGGGCAAGTTGCTGACCAATCTCGCGTTCACTCAGGACATGGAGAACAGCATCATGGCCGAGGTGGTGAACAAGAAGATCAGCAATGCCGAGGCGGCGAAGGCGTGGATCAAGGCGAATCCGGCGGTGCTGGACAAGTGGCTGGATGGCGTGAAGACGTTGGATGGCAAGGATGCGCTGGCGGCGGTGAAGGCGAAGCTTTGATCGTCGGTTGCCTGGGATTGGTGACCGGCTTGAGATTTTTGCCCCCTCACCCCAGCCCTATCCCCCAAGGGGGCGAGGGGGAAAGGGAGCCGATCGCTGTTGAATCAAAACGTGCGTTCAACGCCGAAATCGCAGGTCGGTGAATATTCAACAAACAGTTCGGTCAGTTCCCTCTCCCTCCGGGAGAGGGCTAGGGTGAGGGGCTTTTCCACCTGACACCCTGATAACCTGAACAAAACCCCAACCGCGAGGACCCATGGCCTTTCCCAGCCGTCATTCACTATTTCCGTTCCTGAGCTGGCTGCCACGACAGACCCGCGCCAGCGTCGGGCGGGACCTGATTGTCGGCCTCAGCGGTGCGATTCTCGCGTTACCCCAGTCGATCGCCTACGCACTGATCGCCGGGCTGCCGCCGGAATACGGCCTGTACGCAGCGATCATTCCGGTATTGATCGCCTGCCTGTGGGGTTCGTCATGGCATCTGATCTGCGGCCCGACCGCAGCGATTTCGATTGTCCTGTACGCCAGCGTCAGCCCGCTCGCGGTGCCAGCGTCCGAGGACTACATCACCCTGATCCTGCTGCTGACGTTCCTCGCCGGCATTTTCCAGTGGTTGCTCGGCTTGCTGCGCTTCGGCGCGCTGGTGAATTTCGTTTCGCATTCGGTGGTGCTCGGCTTCACCCTCGGCGCCGCTGTGGTGATCGCCATCGGGCAATTGCCCAATCTGCTCGGATTGGAATTGCCGGCCAACACCACGGCGCTCGCCAGTCTGATGGACCTGTTGCGGCATCTGGGGGCTGTGGATAAACCGTCGCTGATGCTTGGCGTCGCCACGGTAATCGTCGGCGTAATACTGAGAAAACTCGTGCCGCGCTGGCCGACGCTGTTGATTACCCTGGTGCTGGCCAGTCTGCTGGTGTGGATCTGGCCAGCGATGTTCGGCCATGTGCATCTGGTCAGCGCTTTCGTCGGACGCCTGCCGCCGTTCAGCCCTTTGGCGCTGGATCTTGAAGTGATCCTGCGCCTGCTGCCGAGCGCTGTCGCGGTGGGCATGCTCGGGCTGGTCACCAGTCTGTCGATCGCCCGTTCGATTTCGGCGCGCTCGCAGCAGCTGCTCGACGCCAATCAGGAAGTCCGCGCACAGGGTCTGTCGAACATCGTCGGTGCGTTCTTTTCCGGGTCGCTGTCGGCCGGATCTTTTACCCGTTCAGGTCTGAGTTACGAGGCAGGTGCCTGCTCGCCCCTGGCCGGGGTGTTTTCGGCGCTCTGGGTAGCGCTGTTCGCGGTGTTCGGCGCAGGGCTGATCGCGCACATTCCGATCCCGGCCATGGCGGGCAGCATCCTGTTGATCGCCTGGGGCCTGGTCGATCATCGCGGCATTCGCGCTTTGCTGCGGGTCAGCCGCGCCGAGTTCGTGGTGATGGCCCTGACCTGTCTCGCGACCTTGCTGCTGGAATTGCAGACGGCGATTTACGCCGGGGTGCTGGCGTCGTTGTTCTTTTACCTCAAGCGCACCTCGCAACCACGGGTGCAGCATTGGCGCGACGGTGACGACGATGTGCTGCGGGTGGGCGGTTCGATCTTTTTCGGCGCCAGCCATTACCTGCAAGTGCGCCTGCAACGCCTGCATGGCGCGCGGGTGGTAATCGAGGCACAGCAGATCAACTTCATCGATTATTCAGGGGTAGAGATGCTGCATCAGGAAGCGCGACGGCTGCTGGGCCAGGGTCGCAGCCTGACCTTGCGCCGGGCGCGGCCGCCGGTGGTGGAGGAGTTGAGGAAGCTGGAAGGGGCGCAGAAGTGTCCGATCCGGTTTGAGGATTGATCTGATATCGCGGTGGTGATGCGATTCGCGAGCAAGCTCGCTCCCACATTGGTCGCATTTCAATGTGGGAGCAAAGCTTAAAGGGCCAACTGGCAGCGCAGCTCGGCGAGTACCGGCGCGGTATCCGGGCGCACACCGCGCCACAGCCAGAACGCCTCGGCCGCCTGTTCGGCGAGCATGCCCAGACCATCCATCGCCAGCGCCGCGCCGTGCTCAGTGGCCCAGCGGCAGAACGCGGTAGGTTCCTTGCCGTACATCATGTCGTAGCACAGGGTCTGGCCCGGCTCGATCAGGCTTGGCGCGATCGGCGGCACGTCGCCGGTCAGGCTGGCGGAGGTGGCGTTGATGATCACGTCCACCGGCTCGCGCAGCCAGTCGAAACCACTGGCCGACACCGGTCCCAGGTCGCAGAACAACTCGGCCAGCAGTTCAGCCTTGTCCACGGTGCGATTGGCGATGATCACCGAAGCCGGCTTCTCCGCCAGCAATGGCTCCAGCGCACCGCGCACCGCGCCGCCAGCGCCGAGCAAAAGGATGCGCTTACCGGTCAGGCTGAACCCGGCATTCACCGTCAGATCGCGGACCAGGCCTGCGCCATCGGTGTTGTCGCCGAGCAGTGAGCCATCGTCCAGTTTGCTCAAGGTGTTCACCGCACCGGCGCGCTGCGCGCGGGCGGTCAGGCTGTTGGCCAGACGATAGGCGTCTTCCTTGAACGGCACCGTCACATTGGCGCCGCGCCCCTCTCGAAAGAACGCGGTGGCGCAGCCAGCAAAATCGTCGAGCGGCGCCAGCAGCGTGCTGTAATCGAGGCGCTGACCGGTCTGCGCGGCGAACAGTTGGTGAATCATCGGCGACTTGCTGTGGCCGATCGGGTTACCGAAAACGACGTAACGATCCATCACCCGTCCTCAGGCCTCGGCCAGCCAGTCGCGATCCTGCAGGAAGTACTCGGTCAGGCGCGCTTCTGCGCTGCCCGGTTCAGCCTTCCAGTCGTAGCCCCAGCGCACTTGCGGCGGCAGCGACATCAGAATCGACTCGGTACGCCCGCCAGATTGCAGGCCGAACAACGTGCCACGGTCGTAAACCAGGTTGAACTCGACGTAGCGGCCGCGACGGAATTCCTGGAATTCGCGCTGCTGTGCGGTGAAGGCGTCGTTCTTGCGTCGTTGCACAATCGGCAGATACGCCTCGATGTAGGCGTCGCCGATGGCGCGCATGAAAGCGAAACTGGTATCGAAATCCCACTCGTTCAGATCGTCGAAGAACAGACCGCCAATGCCCCGTGGCTCATGACGATGCTTGATATGGAAATAGGTGTCGCACCAGGCCTTGTAACGCGGATAGACGTCCGCACCGAACGGTGCACAGGCTTGCTCGGCGACGCGGTGCCAGTGGATGCAGTCTTCTTCGTTGCCGTAGTAGGGCGTCAGATCGAAACCGCCGCCGAACCACCAGACCGCTTCTTCGCCTTCTTTTTCAGCAATGAAAAAACGCACGTTGGCGTGGGAGGTCGGCACATGCGGGTTGTGCGGGTGGATCACCAGCGACACACCGAGCGCCTCGAAACCACGCCCGGCCAATTCCGGCCTATGCGCGCTGGCCGAGGGCGGCAGGCCGCTGCCGAACACGTGGGAGAAGTTGACGCCGCCCTTTTCGATCAGCGTGCCGTTTTCCAGCACACGGGTGCGCCCGCCACCGCCCGCCGGCCGGGTCCAGGCGTCTTCGACGAAGCCCTTTCCGCCGTCTTCGGTTTCCAGTGCAGCGCAGATGCGGTCTTGCAGATCGAGCAGATAGGCCTTTACGGCGTCGGTGCGGGTCGTCATGGCTTCACCTTGAATCGGGCGGCGCCCCGGCAGGCGGGCGGCGCAAATGGGCGCACAGCATACCATCGCAGACCGGCGCGCCGCAGTTGACGAAGATCAACCAGCGGAGTTGGATAGAGGGCTTACCGACGACCCAAGGAGAGCAGGCAGATGGCACAGCGTATCCAGTTCCGCGCCCACGGCGGTCCCGAAGTGCTCGAATATGTTGACTACGAACCCGCTGCGCCCGGGCCGAATCAGGTGCGCGTGGCCAATCAGGCGATCGGCCTGAACTTCATCGACACTTATTACCGCAGCGGCCTCTATGCGCCACCGGCATTGCCATCCGGCCTGGGCTCGGAAGGCGCCGGCACCGTCGAGGCGGTGGGCAGCGACGTCACCCGCTTCAAGGTCGGTGATCGCGTCGCCTACGGCAGTGGCCCACTCGGCGCCTACAGCCAGGTACATGTTCTGCCGCAGGACAATCTGGTGCACCTGCCCGATGAAATCAGTTTCGAAACTGCTGCCGGGGTCATGCTCAAGGGCCTGACCGTGCAGTACCTGCTGCGCCAGACCTACGAACTGCAGGGCGGCGAAACCATTCTGTTCCATGCAGCGGCCGGTGGCGTCGGCTCGCTGGCCTGCCAATGGGCCAAGGCGCTCGGCGTGAAACTGATCGGCACCGTCAGTTCAACGGAAAAAGCCGAACTGGCCAAGGCCAACGGCGCCTGGGCTACCATCGACTACAGCCATGAAAACGTGGCCGAGCGCGTGCTGGCGCTGACCGACGGGAAGAAAGTCCCGGTGGTGTATGACGGTGTCGGCAAGGATACCTGGCTCACGTCCCTGGACAGCGTGTCGCCACGCGGCCTGGTAGTCAGCTTCGGCAATGCTTCGGGCGCCGTTGACGGCGTCAATCTCGGCATTCTCGCCGCGAAGGGCTCGCTGTACGTCACCCGACCGACGCTGGCGACCTACGCGAACAACGCCGAAAATCTGCAACACATGGCCAACGAACTATTCGAGATGATCATCAGTGGCAAGCTGAAGGTCGATATCAGCCAGCGCCATGCATTGGCGGATGCGGCGAAAGCACAAACCGAACTGTCGGCACGGCGCACTACCGGATCCACGATCCTGCTGCCGTAAAGTTGATACCCGGCGAACTCTTCCATGAATTCGCCGGGTATCTTCCAGCTATATCAAGTACATCTTCCGGTGAAGTTTCTTCGCCGCCGGCCTACGACCGGAAAACTTCCTGCGCAACTTCTTCGATTCATATACAAGCCATTTCTCCGCCCACTCTTCGATCACTGGCGGATCAATACTGACGGTTATATTCATCACGATACTCCGGTTGATGCGCGTTCATGTTCACAGGCTGATCAAGGGCCATCAGTATTTGTCGCCACTCGGCAGACAACAACCAATAATCGCCACGGGCGCGTTGTTCGAGATGCATCGCGTGCGAAGCGATCGGGGTAAGGCCGAATCGCTGAAACAGTTGCCGCTGTGGCGTTCTGCACAAAGCCGTCACCCCTTGATATCCGCGATCGATTGCCCACTCGGCAGCAGTGGCGAGCAGACCATTGATCGACACCGGCCGATGCTGCTGGGAATGGGTAATCAGGCGACTGAACTCGACGTGCCGCGCCAATGCCCCGGTGGGAGAAACATGATGCTGCGCCAGTGAGGCCCACTCGAACGGCGCCGGGGTTGCCCGCAGCACTGCAATGAGTTGACCACGCTGGTACAGCAAAAAGTGCGTGCTGCGTGAGGTGATCGCCAAGCGGGTCTCCAGTGCCCGGGCTCTGGAGGTCAGCATGTAATGCTGCAATCGCAGGCGAAATTGCCGATTGATGAAGCGTTCAAATTCCCCGGCATCCGACCCCGCCTCAAGAACGGCCACACGATAATCGGCCTGTTGATTCTTGAGTGTCTCCTGAAAGCCCTGCAGATAATCCTTGAGGTGTAAATCCGTAATATCCATTACTTCTCCGCAGCCATTAACATTTCGAAGTTGTTTCAAGCACATTGAAAGAATGGATGCTTTTGGAAATCTCGCCACTGCACGCGTTCTGATAATCCCGTGGGAAAACTTACTGATATTTCAGACTCAAAGATCCGTCTGACGCATGAAAGAACAATGGCTACAGATAAGTTTTAACAGATGCAGGAATAATCGCAGGCATGCGCAAAACTCCTCGCCGATACCGCCGAGGAGTGCGCAAAAAATATAAAAAGAATGGCGTCAGTCAGGACGAATGACGTTACCGCTGGCCAGATCGCGAATCACGCTGGGGTTCTTGCGTCCGCCAAGGCTGCCGCCCAGCACCAGATCAACTTGCCCACGGAAATACTGCTCGACGCGCAAGCGCGTGCGCGCTGGCGGTCGCCCCTGGGGATTGGCCGACGTCGAGATCAGCGGCCCGACCAGCGAGCACAAGTCGCGCACCTGCGGGTGATCACTGACCCTCAGCGCCACGGTGTCATGCACACCTGTCACCCATTCCGGCAACAGGTTCTGATGCGGTACCAGCCAGGTATTCGGCCCTGGCCAGGTGCTGGCCATGCGGTCGATCCAGTCCTGCGGAAAGTCTTCGAACAGGAAATCGAACTGGCGGATATTGTCGGCGACCAGGATCAGCCCTTTGCTGACCGAGCGATTCTTGATCGCCAGCAAGCGGTCCACTGCGTCTTCATTCCACGGGTCGCAACCCAGCCCCCAGACGGCTTCGGTTGGATAGGCAATCACCGCGCCGGCGCGAACTTCACGCGCGGCTTGTTGCACACGCCAACTGTTGACCATGAAAAACTCTCCACAAACAGGTTTCGCGCAGTTTACCGATCTTCCCCGTAAAACCTAGCTCGACCGTGCCAGCCAGCGACCGTTTTCGCATACCGCCCGGCCGTCGATCTCCAGCTCGGTCAGCGTCGCCAGCACTTTGGGCAGCGCCCAGCCACAGCTCGCAGCCAAGGCTTCGCTGGTGTGCGGCGCCGCGTGAAGCAACGCCAGCAACGGGTGGTCGGCCTGGGTTGGCGCTGTGGATAACAGCGGCTGCTGCCAGCCACGCAGGGCTTCGAGGATGTGTTCAATGGTCTCCACGAGCACCGCGCCGTCGCGGATCAACTGGTGACAACCGCGGGCACCGGGGTGATGGATCGAGCCCGGAATCGCGTACACCTCACGCCCTTGCTCAGCCGCCAGTCGTGCAGTTATCAACGAACCGCTGGCTACGCTGGCCTCGACCACCAGCACACCGAGGGACAAACCGCTGATGATGCGGTTACGACGCGGGAAGTTGCTCGCACTCGGCCCGGCGTCCAGCGGAAACTCGGAAATCACTGCGCTGCCCGAGGCGATCATCGCTTCAGCCAGGCGTTTATTGCGTTGTGGATAAAAATTTTCCAACCCGGTGCCGAGCACGCCTACGGTAAGCCCGCCAACGTCGAGTGCGGCCTGATGCGCAGCAGCATCGATGCCCAGCGCCAGACCACTGGTGATGACAAAACCGGCACCGGCCAGACTGCGGGAAAATGCCGCCGCCGTGTCCATCCCGGGACGCGAGGCGCGGCGGCTGCCGACCATAGCCAGCTGCGGTTTCTCCAGAATCGACGGATCGCCGGCGACGAATAGCAGCGGTGGTGGATCGGGAATTTGCGCCAGCAACGCTGGGTAATCCGCTTGATCCCACATCAGCAAATGTTGACCGGGGCGCTCTAGCCAGCGTATTGCGTGGCTGGCGCCGTCGCGCACCGTAGGACAACGCCGCGCCTCGGCACAGGCCGTCGGCAACCCCAGCGAGCGCCAGGCACTGGCCGGCGCACTGATGGCTTTCGACGCCGAGCCGAAGGCTTCGAGCAGTTTGGCGAAACGCTTGGGGCCGATCTCCGGCATGCGGTGCAGGCGCAGACGCGCCTCCAGTTCCGCCGGGGAAATGGCCGTACTGACAGACAACATGAATGGATCATCCTTGATCGTTCTATGCTCCGAACCATTCGGAACAAGCTGTGGATAACTCTGTTGGTAACTTGTTAAGCAAGCTTACGGATTTCGCACCTTGTCGAGCACCGCCAGCGAACGTGAAGCGTTGAGCACCAGGCCGTAACTGAGTTTGTCGTAGGTGCGGAACACCATCAGCAGGCCGGCGCGCTCATCGGGAATCTTCAGCGGCTGGCCGGTAATCCGGTCGCGCACGGTTTCACCGGTTTTCATCACCGCCAGGACATTGCCTTCGGCCAGACCATCGCGCTTGCCCTTGTTCAGGGTGACCACATCCATCACGCCGATCTGCGTGACGCCACGCGGCACGTCGATGATCACGCCGTCGATGGAACGCTTCGGCGCGCTGGGCATGAAGGTCGAATTGATCGAACGTTCTTCCCCGCCGAACAGGCGGTCACCGAGGCGCACTTCCTGGGTGGTGCGCTGCAAGGCGAGGGTAGCGACATCGCCTTCGGTGGCAACAATTTCGCCGCCACCGATATCGTCGGCGTTGATGCCGAGAAACTCCTTGGTCTGCGGGTCGGTGTAGACCTTGCCCTGGCGGAAGATGCCGTACACCGGTTGTTCCGGATCGAAATGGCCGCGGGCGAAGATGCGATCGCCAGTACCGCTGAGCACCCGTTCGGCGTCGCCGGCGACGATGTACGGCGCCTTGTCGAAATCTTCAGCCTTGTCGACGATGCGGTTGCTCAGCAGAAAGCTGTTGATCGATTTCAGCGGAATGCTCGGAATCGCCTCGGCCACCGGACTGGTGCGGATTCGCGGCGAGAGCTTGATGGTGCCGCGCGACTCGCCACGGTTGACGGTCAGTTGCGGCTGGCCGTTGACGTAGCTGAGGGTCAGCGTGTCGCCGGGATAGATCAGGTTGGGGTTTTCGATCTGCGGGTTGGCCCGCCACAGTTGTGGCCATTGCCAGGGCTCGCGCAGGTATTTGCCGGAAATGTCCCAGAGGGTGTCCCCGGAAACCACCGTGTATTGCTGTGGAAAACCATCCCTGAGTTGCACTTGCCCTTGAGCGCCGCCGGCCGCAGCCAGAAGCAGCAGGGCGAGTAGTGTTTTCCTCATGCAGTGAATCCCTTTATCATGTGCATTCGCGTGAATCGTCAGAGCCCCCGTGGCTCGCTTCTGTTTTCGGAAGCTACGCTTCACAACGGTAGCCTGCATCTTCGGACCCGCCAGGCCATCGACCCGACTTTACTCAACGTGTGCAGCAATCGAAGCCTATGGCCATTTTAAACATCCTCGAATTTCCGGACCCGCGTCTGCGCACTATCGCCAAACCCGTGGCTGTAGTGGACGACGAAGTGCGTCAGTTGGTCGACGACATGTTTGAAACAATGTATGAAGCGCCGGGCATTGGCCTCGCCGCGACCCAGGTCAACGTGCACAAACGTATCGTCGTGATGGACCTGTCCGAAGACCGTACCGAGCCACGGGTGTTCATCAACCCCGAGTTCGAACCGCTGACCGACGACATGGACCAGTATCAGGAAGGCTGCCTCTCGGTGCCGGGCTTCTACGAAAACGTCGACCGTCCGCAGAAGGTCAAAATCAAAGCGCTGGACCGCGACGGCAAGCCCTATGAGCTGATCGCCGAAGGCCTGCTCGCGGTGTGCATCCAGCACGAATGCGACCACCTCAACGGCAAATTGTTCGTCGATTACCTGTCCACGCTCAAACGCGACCGGATCAAGAAGAAGCTGGAAAAGCTGCACCGCCAGAACGCTTGATGCCCCTCTTCAAAGGCTTGCTGCGGCAAGCCTTTTTCTTTTTATGAGACGCCTTTCATGACTGAGCCACTGCGCATTGTTTTTGCCGGTACCCCGGAATTCGCCGCCGAACACCTCAAGGCTTTGCTGAGCAGCCCGTACGAGATCGTCGCGGTCTACACACAGCCGGATCGCCCGGCCGGGCGTGGGCAAAAACTCATGCCGAGCCCGGTCAAACAACTCGCATTGGAAAATAATATCCAGGTGTTGCAACCGCCGACCTTGCGCAATGCCGACGCTCAGGCAGAACTGGCCGCGCTGAAGCCGGACTTGATGGTGGTGGTCGCCTACGGTCTGATCCTGCCGCAAGCGGTGCTGGATATTCCGCGCCTGGGCTGCATCAACAGCCATGCCTCGCTGCTGCCGCGCTGGCGTGGTGCGGCGCCGATCCAGCGCGCGGTCGAACACGGCGATGCCGAAAGCGGCGTAACGGTGATGCGCATGGAAGCCGGTCTCGATACCGGGCCGATGCTGCTCAAGGTCGTCACTCCGATCAGCGCCGAAGATACCGGCGGCAGCCTGCATGATCGCCTCGCCGAAATGGGTCCACCCGCCGTGGTCCAAGCGATTGCCGGTCTGGCTGCCGGCACGCTTGAAGGTGAGGTGCAGAACGACGAGCTCGCCACCTATGCGCACAAACTCAACAAAGACGAAGCGCGCATCGACTGGAGCCGTCCGGCGCTTGAGCTTGAACGCCTGGTACGCGCCTTCAACCCGTGGCCGATCACCCACAGCACGCTCAATGGCGAAGCGTTGAAAGTGCTGGCCGCGACAGTGGCTGAAGGCAGTGGCGCTCCGGGCGAAATCCTCAGCGCCAGCAAGGACGGCCTGATCGTCGCCTGCGGCGAACAAGCGCTGTGCCTGACCCGCCTGCAACTGCCCGGCGGCAAAGCCCTGAACTTCAGCGATCTGTTCAACAGCCGCCGCGAGAAGTTCGCCGTCGGCAGCGTGCTCGGCGCAGCGGTGGACGCGCAATGAACCCGCGTCTGGCCGCCGCCAAGGCACTCGCTGCCGTACTCAGCGGCAAGGCTTCGCTGAACAGCTCACTGCCGACGCAACTGGACAAGGTCGAGGATCGCGATCGCGGTTTCACCCAGGATCTGGCCTTCGGCACCGCACGCTGGCAGCCGCGTCTTTCAGCGCTGGCGGAAAAACTACTGCAGAAACCGTTCAAAGCCGCCGACGCCGATGTCGAGGCGCTGCTGCTGGTCGGTCTGTATCAATTGCTCTACACCCGCGTACCGGCCCACGCCGCCATCGGCGAAACCGTCGGTTGCGCCGACAAGCTGAAAAAGCCTTGGGCCAAAGGTTTGCTCAACGCTGTGCTGCGAAATGCCCAACGCGAAAGCGAGACGATTTTCGCCGAGCTTGAACGCGACCCCGTAGTGCGCACCGCTCACCCGCGCTGGCTGCAAAAATCCCTGAAGGCCTTCTGGCCGGAACAGTGGGAAGCGATCTGCGACGCGAACAACGCGCATCCGCCGATGATCCTGCGGGTCAACCGCCGCCATCACAGTCGCGACGCTTATCTCGCGCTGCTGGGCGAAGCCGGAATCGCCGCAACGCCGTGCGTGTACAGCCGCGACGGCATCGTCCTTGAGGCCGCCGCCGACGTGCGCAGCCTCCCGGGTTTCGCCGAAGGCTGGATCAGCGTGCAGGACGAAGCCGCGCAACTGGCCGCCGACCTGCTCGATCTGGCACCGGGACAACGCGTACTCGACGCCTGCTGCGCCCCTGGCGGCAAGACCTGCCACATCCTCGAAGCCGAACCGGCGCTGGCCGGCGTGGTGGCGGTGGATCTGGAAGCCAAACGGCTGGTGCGCGTTAAGGAAAACCTTGAACGCCTCGGCCTCAACGCTGAACTGATCGCTGCCGACGGTCGCGATACAGCGAAGTGGTGGGACGGCAAACCGTTCCAGCGCATCCTCCTCGATGCGCCGTGCTCGGCCACCGGGGTGATCCGCCGCCATCCGGACATCAAGCTGACCCGCCAGCCCGACGACATCGTCGCCCTCGCGCAACTGCAAGGCGAGCTGCTCGATGCGATGTGGAAAACCCTCGAGGTCGGCGGCATCCTGCTCTACGCCACCTGCTCGACACTGCCGACCGAGAATACCGAAGTGATTGCCGCGTTCCTCGAGCGCACCCCCGGCGCCCGCGAACTGGATCTGGCCACGGCGGCCGGAATCAAGCAGCCCCATGGTCGCCAACTGCTGGCCCAGCAGGGCGGGCATGACGGTTTCTACTACGCCAAGCTGATCAAGATCGCTGCCGCGCGCGGCTAAACGGATTCATGGAGTGACTGGATGAAAATCATCATCCTCGGTGCGGGACAGGTCGGCGGTTCGCTGGCCGAACATCTGGCCAGCGAGGCCAACGACATCACCGTGGTCGACACCGACGGCGAGCGCCTGCGCGACCTCGGCGACCGCCTCGACATCCGCACCGTGCAGGGCCGCGGCTCGCTGCCGTCGGTGCTGCGTCAGGCCGGTGCCGACGACGCCGACATGCTGGTCGCCGTGACCAACAGCGACGAAACCAACATGGTCGCCTGTCAGGTCGCGCACACGCTGTTCCACACGCCGACCAAAATCGCCCGGGTGCGCGAAGCGTCGTACCTCAACCGCGAGGAACAGCTGTTCCAGAACGAAGCGATTCCGGTCGACGTGCTGATCAGCCCCGAGCAAGTGGTGACCAATTACATCAAGCGCCTGATCCAGCATCCCGGCGCCTTGCAGGTGATCGACTTCGCCGAAGGCGCGGCGCAACTGGTGGCGGTGCGCGCCTATTACGGCGGGCCGCTGGTGGGTCAGCAACTGCGCCAGTTGCGCGAGCACATGCCGAACGTCGAAACCCGCGTGGCGGCGATCTTCCGCCGTGACCGGCCGATCCTGCCCCAGGGCGACACGGTGATCGAGGCCGATGACGAGGTGTTTTTCATCGCCGCTCGCGAGGACATTCGCGCGGTGATGAGCGAAATGCGCCGCCTCGACGAAACCTACAAACGCATCGTTATCGCCGGTGGCGGGCAGATCGGCGAGCGCCTGGCCGAGGCCATCGAAAGCCGTTATCAGGTGAAGATCATCGAGATGAGCCCGGCGCGCTGCCGCTACCTCTCCGACACTCTCGACAGCACCGTGGTCTTGCAGGGCAGCGCCTCGGACCGCGATCTGCTGCTGGAAGAGAACATCGCCGACGCCGATATCTTCCTCGCCCTGACCAACGATGACGAAGCCAACATCATGTCGTCGCTGCTGGCCAAACGGCTGGGGGCGAAAAAGGTCATGACGATCATCAACAACCCGGCCTACGTCGACCTGATCCAGGGCGGCGACATCGACATCGCCATCAGCCCGCAACTGGCGACCATCGGCACCTTGCTCGCCCATGTGCGCCGCGGCGATATCGTCAGCGTGCACTCACTGCGACGGGGCGCGGCGGAAGCGATCGAAGCGATTGCCCACGGTGATGCGAAATCGAGCAAGGTGATCGGCAAGCCAATCGAAAAGATCGGCCTGCCGCCGGGCACCACCATCGGCGCGGTGATCCGCAACGAGAAAGTGATCATCGCCCACGACCACACGGTGATCGAAGCGGGCGACCATGTGATTCTGTTCCTTGTGGATAAAAAACATATTCGCGATGTGGAGAAGCTGTTTCATGTGGGGCTGAGCTTTTTCTGACCTGAAGACAACGCTGCCCGTGATGGCCCCTTCGCGAGCAGGCTCGCTCCCACAGGGGGAATGCATTCCAATGTGGGAGCGAGCCTGCTCGCGAAAGCGGTATGAAAAGACTCGCAGGTTCTCTGACGAACAAAAGAAAGGAATCCACCAATGCTCGAATCCCTGGAAAAAATGCTCGCCAAGGGTGTGGATAACGCTCTTTTGCGCTTCGGCCTGGGCAAGGGTTATCTGGATCTTGGCGAAAACGCCAAGGCTGCCGAGCATTTTCAGCGCTGTGTGGCGTTCGATCCGAAATACTCGGCAGCGTGGAAATTGCTGGGCAAGGCGCACCTGGCGCTGGCCGATCACGCCGCTGCGCGTCAGGCCTGGGAGCAAGGCCTGGAAGCGGCCCGCGCTCATGGCGACAAGCAGGCCGAGAAAGAGATGACGGTGTTTCTGAAGAAGCTCGAGCGGCAGGCGCCTTGAGCTACAGATAGCGCAAGGCGTCTGCATTGACCGTCACCCTACCGAAGCTGCTCAGTACCAGCGAGCCTCGCCCGGCGGGCGTTTCTTGAAGCGCTTCATGCTCCACATGTACTGACTCGGGTACGCCGCCACATAACGCTCGACGACTTTACTCATGGCTGCGCAGGACTCTGCGGTATCGGTGCTGTACATCGCTTCTGGCGCAGCTTCGAGGATCACTTTGTAGCCGGAACCGTCAGGCAGGCGCAGGGCATGCAGGAACACACCGACCGCTTTGCCGCCGGCGAGCATGTTCGGCACGAATTTGCTGGTCAGCGCCTGCGTGGCGAAAAACGGCACGAAGATCCCGGCGGACTCGGCCGGTTCCGGGTCGGCGGGAATGCCCACTGCACCACCCTTGCGCACTTCCTTGATCACACTGAGAATGCCTTCCTTGGTCGACGCCGCGACCTTGTTGCCCAGCTGCACGCGCTGTTTGCGCAGCAATTCATCCACTGCCTTGAGCTTCGGCGGACGGTAGAAAATGATCGGTTTGCACTGGCTGCAATAGAAGTGGTTGAGCACTTCCCAATTGCCCAGGTGGCTGGTGATACCGACCACGCCTTTACCCGAAGCCAGCGCATCCTTGAGCACATCGAGGCCTTCGACTTCGCGGACAAGATCAATCGAACGCTGCGCCGGCCAGATCCATGCGCAGGCGCTTTCGGTCAGCGACTTGCCGATGTCCTTGAGACTCTGACCGACCAGACGCTCGCGCTCGGCTGCATCCATCTGTGGAAAACATTTGGCGAGGTTGATCCGCACCACGTCGCGGGAACGGTTGGGGGTTTTCCACATGATCCAGCCGATCGCCGAACCCACGGCTTGCACGGCTCGCCATGGCAGCAGGGCAAACAGCCGCAGAGCGCCTACCAGCAAGGCGCCTTTAAACTTTTCCACAGGTCACTCCTGATCTTTGTGCTGTGCGCGAGGCAGGCATTCTAACCGGCGTTGGCGAGCTGCGCGTAGCGGTCGCAATCCTGGGTGTGGTCCATGACCATGCCCGAGGCCTGCATCAGCGCGTAGCAAATGGTCGGGCCGACGAAGGTGAAGCCGGCTTTTTTCAAAGCCTTGCTCATTGCCAGCGCTTCGGGGGTGATCGCCGGGACCTCGCTGCGATCCTTGAAATGGTTGATGATCGGTTGGTCGCTAACGAACGACCAGAGAAACGCCACCGGATCCTCCAGCGCCAGCCAGGCCTGAGCGTTGCGCCGCGCGGCGTTGAGTTTCAGGCGATTGCGAATGATGCCCGGATCGAGCATGAGTTCGTCGATCTCGGCGTCGCTCATCTGCGCCACGCGCTGCACATCGAAGCCGAACAGCACCTGACGATAACGCTCGCGTTTGCGCAGCACGGTGATCCACGACAGCCCGGCCTGGAACCCTTCGAGCAAAAGCAACTCGAACAAACCCTGCGCATCGCGTAGCGGCGTGCCCCACTCCTGATCGTGATAAGCCATGTACAGCGGATCTTCGGTACACCAAAAGCAGCGTGGCATAAGGCTCCAGGGGGCGTGCGCAGCAACGAATCGGGTATACTCCCGCTCTTTAAATCGCAGCCCAAGAAACAGGTGAATTTCGTGAGCCAGCCTACGCCAGCCGTGCGTACCTTCCAAGACTTGATCCTCGCGCTCCAGCAATACTGGGCCGAGCAAGGTTGTGTGGTACTTCAGCCCTACGATATGGAAGTAGGCGCCGGCACTTTCCACACCGCGACCTTCCTGCGCGCCATCGGCCCGGAAACCTGGAACGCCGCGTACGTGCAGCCAAGCCGCCGTCCGACTGACGGCCGTTACGGCGAAAACCCGAACCGTCTGCAGCACTACTACCAGTTTCAGGTTGTCCTGAAGCCTAACCCGGACAACTTCCAGGAACTGTACCTGGGCTCGCTCAAGCATGTCGGCCTCGACCCGCTGGTCCACGACATCCGCTTCGTCGAAGACAACTGGGAATCGCCGACCCTCGGCGCCTGGGGTCTGGGCTGGGAAGTCTGGCTCAACGGCATGGAAGTCACCCAGTTCACCTACTTCCAGCAAGCGGGCGGCATCGAGTGCTACCCGGTGACCGGCGAGATCACCTACGGGCTCGAGCGCCTGGCCATGTACCTGCAAGGCGTGGATTCGGTCTACGACCTGGTCTGGGCTGACGGCCCGTTCGGCAAAGTCACTTACGGCGATGTGTTCCACCAGAACGAAGTGGAGCAGTCCACCTACAACTTCGAACACGCCAACGTCGACAAACTGTTCGAGCTGTTCGACTTCTATGAAAGCGAAGCCAAGCGCTTGATCGAACTCGACCAACCGCTGCCGTTGCCAAGCTACGAAATGGTGCTGAAGGCGTCGCACACCTTCAACCTGCTGGATGCGCGCCGGGCGATCTCGGTGACTGCGCGTCAGCAATACATTCTGCGCGTGCGCACCCTGGCGCGTTCCGTTGCGCAAGCCTACCTGCTGGCACGCGCCAAGCTGGGCTTCCCGATGGCGACCCCGGACCTGCGTGACGAAGTACTGGCCAAGCTGGAGGCTGCACAATGAGTGCGCAAGATTTTCTGGTTGAACTGGGCACCGAAGAACTGCCGCCAAAAGCCCTGAACACGCTGGCTGAAGCGTTCCTCGCCGGTATCGACAAGGGCCTGCAAGCCGCCGGCCTGAACTACGAAAGCAAAACCGTGTATGCCGCGCCGCGTCGTCTGGCTGTGCTGATCACCGCGCTGGCCACCCAGCAGCCGGATCGCAGCATCAACCTCGATGGCCCGCCACGTCAGGCCGCGTTCGACGCTGACGGCAATCCAACTCAAGCAGCACTGGGCTTCGCCAAGAAGTGCGGCGTCGACTTGAGCGAAATCGACCAGAGCGGTCCGAAACTGCGCTACAGCCAGAACATCGCCGGCAAGCCGACCGCGAGCCTGCTGCCGACCATCGTCGAAGATTCGTTGAACGACCTGCCGATCCCGAAACGCATGCGTTGGGGTGCGCGCAAGGAAGAGTTCGTGCGTCCGACCCAGTGGCTGGTGATGCTGCTCGGTGATCAGGTCATCGACTGCACGATCCTCGCGCAGAAGGCTGGCCGTGATTCCCGTGGTCACCGTTTCCACCATCCGGAAGCCGTGCGCATCGGTTCGCCGTCGAGCTACCTCGCCGACCTGCGTGCCGCGTACGTATTGGCCGATGCCAACGAGCGTCGCGAGATCATCAGCAAGCGCACCGAAGAACTGGCCACGCGCCAGGAAGGCACCGCAATCGTGCCACCGGCGCTGCTCGACGAAGTGACCGCGCTGGTCGAATGGCCGGTGCCGCTGGTGTGCTCGTTCGAGGAACGTTTCCTCGACGTGCCGCAGGAAGCGCTGATCACCACCATGCAGGACAACCAGAAGTACTTCTGCCTGCTGGATGCCGACGGCAAGTTGCTGCCACGTTTCATCACTGTGGCCAACATCGAAAGCAAAGACCCGCAGCAGATCATCGCCGGTAACGAGAAAGTGGTGCGCCCACGTCTGACCGACGCCGAATTCTTCTTCAAGCAGGACAAGAAGCAGAAGCTCGAAGCGTTCAACCTGCGCCTGCAGAACGTGGTGTTCCAGGAAAAACTCGGCAGCGTCTACGACAAGGCCGAGCGCGTATCGAAACTGGCCGCGTACATCGCCGCACGCATCGGCGGCAACGCTTCGTGGGCTGCCCGCGCAGGCCTGCTGTCGAAGTGCGACCTGGCCACCGAAATGGTCGGCGAGTTCCCGGAGATGCAAGGCGTCGCCGGCTACTACTACGCCCTCAATGACGGCGAGCCGCAGGACGTCGCGTTGGCGCTGAACGAGCAGTACATGCCACGCGGTGCCGGCGCGGAGTTGCCGGCGACCCTGACCGGTGCAGCCGTGGCCATCGCCGACAAGCTCGACACCCTGGTCGGTATCTTCGGTATCGGCATGCTGCCAACCGGCAGCAAAGACCCATATGCCCTGCGCCGTGCTGCGCTGGGTGTGCTGCGTATCCTGATCGAAAAGAAACTCGATCTCGACCTGAACGACGCCGTGGCGTTCGCCGTGACTGCGTTCGGCGGCAAGGTCAAGGCTGCCGGCCTCAACGAGGCGGTGCTGGAGTTCATCTTCGACCGTCTGCGGGCGCGCTATGAAGACGAAGGTGTCGACGTTGCCACCTACCTGTCGGTACGTGCGCTCAAGCCGGGTTCGGCGCTGGACTTCGACCAGCGTGTACAAGCGGTGCAGGCCTTCCGCAAACTGCCGGAAGCGGCAGCGCTGGCGGCGGTGAACAAGCGTGTGTCGAACCTGTTGAGCAAAGTCGAAGGCTCGGTACCGACCGTGGTCGAGGCCAAGTACTTCGACAATGCCAACGAGTTCTCGCTGTACTCGGCGATCCAGCAAGCGGATCAGGCCGTGCAGCCAATGGCCGCGGCGCGTCAGTACAACGAATCGCTGGCCCGCCTGGCGGCACTGCGCGAGCCGGTGGACGCGTTCTTCGATGCGGTGATGGTCAATGCCGACGACGCCAATGTGCGGGCCAACCGTTACGCGCTGCTGGCGCGTCTGCGTGGTCTGTTCCTCGGTGTTGCCGACATTTCGCTGCTGGGTTGAGGAACTGCTGTTGAAACTGCTGATTCTCGATCGTGACGGCGTGATCAACTACGACTCCGATGCCTACATCAAGTCGGTGGAGGAGTGGATTCCGCTGCCCGGCTCGATCGAAGCGATCGCGCAGTTGAGCAAGGCCGGCTGGACGGTGGCGGTGGCCACCAACCAGTCGGGCATTGCTCGCGGTTATTACGACCTGGCCACCCTCGATGCCATGCACGCGCGCCTGCGCGAACTGGTGGCGGAGCAGGGCGGTGAGGTCGGCTTGATCGTTTATTGCCCGCATGGCCCGGATGAAGGTTGCGATTGCCGCAAGCCGAAACCGGGGATGCTGAAAACCATCGCCGCGCATTACAACGTCGAGCTGGCCAATGTCTGGTTCGTCGGCGACAGCCTTGGTGACCTGGAGGCCGCCAAAGCCGTCGATTCACAGCCAGTTTTGGTGAAGACCGGAAAAGGCGGGAAGACTCAGGGCAAGACCCTGCCGGTTGGCACTCTGATTTTTGACGATCTGGCGGCGATTGCCGCAGAACTTATCCACAACTAGAGTACTTCTGAATTTCCTGGTCAGGGATTGCTCGGGAGTGCGCTTGAACAGTCGGGCATTGCCCCGTAACGGTAACCGTCGCCATGTCGATACTGCGGGCCTTCAGAATCTTTGTTTTTTATCTGCTGCTGGGCACAACAGCGTTGCTGTGGTGCAGCCTGAGCTTTTTCATCGCGCCGTTTCTGTCCTTCAAGGCGCGCTATCGTTTCATCAACGTGTACTGGTGCCGTTGCGCTCTGTGGCTGACCAAGGTGTTGCTCGGTATCCGCTACGAAATCAAAGGCGCGGAAAACGTGCCGGACCGGCCCTGCGTGATTCAATCGAACCACCAGAGCACTTGGGAGACATTCTTTCTCTCCGCTTATTTCTCGCCCTTGAGCCAAGTGCTCAAGCGCGAATTGCTTTACGTACCGTTCTTCGGCTGGGCCATGGCCATGCTGCGCCCGATCGCCATCGACCGCGACAACCCGAAGGCCGCGCTCAAACAGGTCGCAGCCAAGGGCGATGAGCTGCTCAAGGACAACGTCTGGGTGCTGATCTTCCCTGAAGGCACGCGAGTCCCCTACGGTACCGTCGGAAAATTCTCCCGCAGTGGCAGCGCATTGGCCGTGAATGCGGCGCTTCCGGTACTGCCGATTGCACACAATGCCGGCAAATTCTGGCCAAAAATCGGCTGGGGTAAACAGTCTGGAGTGATCAGCGTGGTGGTCGGCGAACCGATGTATGCCGAAGGCAGCGGGCCGCGCGCCATCGCTGAGCTGAATGATCGTGTGCAGGCGTGGAACGAGAAAACCCAGCGCGAAATGGGTTCGCTGCCCCCCGCGCCACAGGCCCCGGCTGCAAGTGATCGACTGGCTGTCTGAATTTTGTGGATAACCTGTGTACGCTTTCCCTTTAAAAGACCGTAATCGTTCTCTAACTTATTGATTATTATAGATATTTATAAATAGCGGAATTAAATCAAATCCGTGCATAAGTTTTATTCGGATGTAAAAAAACCGGCTGTTATAGCCGGTTTTTTTGTGCCCGTTCATTCGGCAATCAGCGGCAACTCGATGCGGAATGTGGTTCCCGCATTGACCACGCTGTGACATTCGATGGTGCCGCCATGATGGTCGATCACAGCCTTGACCATCGACAAACCCAGGCCCACACCATCGATACCCTGGGCCGAGGAAAAACGCCGATACTGGCTGAACAGATCAGGCAATTCATCGGCCGCAATCCCCTTGCCCTGATCCGCCAACTCGCAGCGCAACCGCTGCCCGTGACAACTGACCTTCAGTTGCACAGTGGTGTCTGCCGGGCTGTACTTGATCGCGTTCTCCAGCAGGTTGAACAGGGCGCGCGTCAGCAATCCCTGATCGGCCATAAGCAGGCGCTCCTGACATTCTTCATCGACTTGATTCAGCAGTTCGATCTGTTTCTGCTGAGCGATAGGCAAGGCCTGATCCAGCACGTCCAGTACCAGCATCGCGAATAACGTCGGGCGGAACTGGTAGGTCTCGGACTCAGCTCGCGCCAGCAAGACGAAACCATCGGTAAGATCCAGCGCGCGGCGCACTTGACGCTCGATCTGCTCGAACAATGGCGCATCAGCGCCCGCCCGATGGCGATGCACATCGAGCAAGGCGAGGATGGCCGAATGTGGCGCGCGCAGATCATGGGAGAGAAAGCGCAGCAGAACACCGCGCTGCTCCTCGGCCGCACGCTCGGCACTCAAGTCAGTGAGGCTGAGCAACCAGCCGATCGGCGTATCGCCGTCGACAGGCAGCAGCGCCGCTCTTTCCAGGCGCAGACTGCGTTCCTTGTGATCACGAAATTCCAGCAGCGCCAGCGTGGCCAGCGGCGGTCGCGGCGCTGTGGATAATTCCGGATAGCCGAGTCGTGCCAGTTGATCGAGCACGTCATCGCCCACCAACGGATCCTCGAACAACTCGCGAGCCTTGCGATTGCCCAGCAGAATCTTGCCCTGCGGATCACTGATCAGCGTCGCCACCGGCAGGTATTCCAGGCCATCGGCAATAAAGCGCCGGGTATCGCGGGTGCGGCTCATGGCTTGTTCGAGCGCCATGATCTGGCCTTGCAACTGGTCGGCACCGGTGAAACGACTCCGGCGTCGTTCCGGGAAGACTTTCGGCTCGCTGTCCAGACGCGCCAGCTCCCAGCCGAAGTAAGTCAGTACCACGCTCAGGCGTCGCCAGTTCCAGATCAGGTAACCGAACAACATGCCCAGCGCGGCTGGCGTTGGCGACCACCAGTAGCGGACTTCGGCCAGTATGGCGCTGCCGATGAGCGCGCACGCCATGCCGACCAAGGTGACCCACAGCGCCCAACGAGGCCGCCACAGCAATAATCCCAGCACACATGCCACCATCGCCACCGACAGCAGCGCGCCGGGCGCCAGCGAAGGATTGTGCAGAGTGAATTGGGCGCGGTAAGACAGCAAGGCAGTCAGCGGCAATAGCACCAGGCTTATCCACAACCACTCGCGCACCAGTCGCCGGAACAGACGCTGGACCTGGCTCGGCTCACGACTTTCACGTCGGCGTTGAGGGTTACGCATGAGGCAAAGGGCAGGGCAATGGAAATGGTTTCATAGGGCTCAGGTCTGAGGCGTAGATCCGAAGAATCATAGCGGACGTCGACCACCGACGGGCCGCTTCTTTCATCGCGGCCGTAGAGTGGTTATTGTCGACATCCCAGCCCCAGCGACAAGGAACACCGCCGATGCGCGTTGCCATTCTGGACGACGAACCCGCCGAACTGCGCCGGGTTGAGCAAACCCTGGAACAAATGGCCGAAGCCGGCGAGCAGCCATGGTCACTGCACAGCTTCGAGCGCGGCGAAGACTTGTTGCGCCAGCTGCGTCGGGAGACTTTCGACCTGCTGATCCTCGACTGGCAACTACCGGACCTGACCGGCCTGGCGCTGCTGCGCTGGACCCGCGAACACATGGACTCACCACCCGCTGCAATCATGCTCACCAGTCGCGATGGCGAGAACGATATCGTTCAAGCCTTGAATGCCGGGGCCGATGACTATGTCAGCAAGCCATTTCGCCCCAATGAATTGAAGGCGCGGGTGGCAGCGGTATTGCGTCGGCACAGCCAACCGCGCAGCGCGGCGGGTGAAGTGCAGACGTTCCACGATCTGACTTTCGACGACGCCGAACTGACCGTCACCCGTGAAGGCAAACCGATCCTCATGACCGAGCGCGAGTATCGCCTGGCGCGATGTCTGTTCAACAATCTGGGTCGGCCGCTGTCGCGGGATTATCTGTATGAGCGCTTCTGGCCAAACGAAGAGACCACTTCCTCGCGGCCGCTGGATACGCACATCTACCGGCTGCGCAACAAGCTCGGGCTGACGGCGGATCGTGGTTGGCAGTTGCTGACGATCTATGGATATGGCTATCGGTTGGAGAGTGTGGCGACCGGGAATGAGTGAGCCACAACGGCCCAAAGATGATCAAAAATGAATAAGGTCTGAAGGAATTGACTGCCTATCACGAACAATCGAAAGCTGTTTCGTTGCCAACCTGACCCGCACTGAGTATCGAACCTCGATATTGCCGCATCTGTCGGCGCAGACTCGCGAAGGTTGTAAGCGCCTGATCGACTCGCTGGATCGGCCCGACGGTTTCGAGAACCTGTCGACGCAGCTGGGTGATGAATTCATCAGCACCCTCAAGCTGGAGTCCAACTACCCGCTCGCGGGCGATCGCTATTTGTCGGTGGCGGAAAACTGGCTTACCTGCTGGGCAGAGAGCATTCGTGGCAGGAACGCATTGACGTTATCCAACAGCTCGAAGAACGCTTTTGCGTTGCAGTCTACGGTAACGAGGAATGGCAGGCTCAAAGATCTGGTGATCTACCGCGACACTCGGGATCTGATCGAAATCTGCGGCTATTACCTTGAGCATGATGAAGATCGTAGGGCGATTGCCCAGCAGGGCAGGGCGACACTGGCGCAAAACCATACCTTCGTGCAGCGCTTCACCGACATGCTGTCCACGGTGCAGAGTGAGCTGCGCGGTGAGCCGGGGGCATTCAGCCGGTGGTATCGCTGAACTCGTTGCCTCAGGCATAAAAAAACCCCGGCGCACTGGCCGGGGTTTTTCATGAGCGAGCAAACAACCGGGATCAGAAATCCAGATTGGAAACCGCCAACGCGTTGCTTTCGATGAAGTCTCGGCGAGGTTCGACCGCATCACCCATCAGGGTGTTGAAGATTTGGTCTGCGCCGATGGCGTCTTCGATGGTGACTTTCAGCATGCGCCGCACGCTCGGGTCCATGGTGGTTTCCCACAGCTGATCCGGGTTCATTTCGCCCAGACCTTTGTAGCGCTGGATGGTGTGGCGCTTGGTGCTTTCGGCCATCAGCCAGTCAAGGGCTTCCTTGAACTCGGTAACGGCTTTCTTGCGTTCACCACGCTGAATGTACGCGCCTTCGTCGAGCAGGGTGCTCAGTTGCGCGCCCAGGGTGACCACGGTTTTGTAGTCATTGCTGCCGAAGAAGTCGCGGTTGAAGGTGACGTAGTTCGACAGGCCGTGGGAGATCAGTTCGACCTCTGGCAGCCAGACGCCACGTTCACGGTCTTCGCGCAGGCTGGCCTTGTAGACCAGGCCGGACTTCTCGTTGGTACGCAGGCGAACTTCGTACTGGGCCAGCCACTCTTGCATCGCTGCGTGGTCGCCCAGTGTTTCGAGGCTGACGGCCGGCAGGTAGATGAAGTGCTCGGTCAGCTCCTGAGGGTACAGACGCGACAGGCGCTTGAGGGTCTTCATGACCATGCGGAAGTCGTTCACCAGACGTTCCAGCGCTTCGCCGGAAATGCCCGGGGCTTCTTCGTTCAGGTGCAGGCTTGCATCTTCCAGGGCCGACTGCGTCATGTACTCTTCCATGGCGTCGTCGTCTTTGATGTATTGCTCTTGCTTGCCTTTCTTGACCTTGTACAGCGGTGGCTGGGCGATGTAGATGTAGCCACGCTCGATAAGCTCGGGCAACTGACGGAAGAAGAAGGTCAGCAGAAGGGTACGGATGTGCGAACCGTCGACGTCAGCATCGGTCATGATGATGATGTTGTGATAGCGCAGCTTGTCGATGTTGTACTCTTCGCGACCGATGCCGCAGCCCAGCGCGGTGATCAGCGTGCCCACTTCCTGGGACGAGATCATCTTGTCGAAACGCGCTTTCTCAACGTTGAGGATCTTGCCCTTCAACGGCAGGATCGCCTGGGTCTTGCGGTTACGTCCCTGCTTGGCAGAACCGCCCGCGGAGTCACCTTCCACCAAGTACAGTTCGGACAGCGCCGGGTCTTTTTCCTGGCAGTCAGCAAGCTTGCCCGGCAGGCCGGCGATGTCCAGCGCGCCTTTGCGGCGGGTCATCTCACGGGCCTTGCGCGCCGCTTCACGGGCACGGGCGGCGTCGATCATCTTGCCGACCACCAGCTTGGCTTCGTTCGGGTTCTCCAGGAGGAAGTCGGAGAAGTATTTGCCCATTTCCTGTTCCACCGCAGTCTTCACCTCGGAAGACACCAGCTTGTCTTTGGTCTGCGAGCTGAACTTCGGATCCGGCACCTTCACCGAGATGATTGCGGTCAGGCCTTCACGGGCATCGTCACCGGTGGTGGCGACTTTGTGCTTCTTCGCCAGACCTTCCTGTTCGATGTAGTTGTTCAGGTTACGCGTCAGCGCCGAGCGGAAGCCCACCAGGTGGGTGCCGCCGTCGCGCTGCGGAATGTTATTGGTGAAGCACAACAGGTTCTCGTTGAAGCTGTCGTTCCACTGCAGGGCGATTTCCACGCCGATGCCGTCTTCACGCTGGATGTTGAAGTGGAACACCTGGTTGACCGCAGTCTTGTTGGTGTTCAGGTATTCAACGAATGCTCGCAGGCCGCCTTCGTACTTGAACAGTTCTTCCTTGCCGCTGCGCTCATCCTTGAGGACGATGCCGACACCGGAGTTGAGGAAGGACAGTTCACGAATGCGCTTGGCAAGGATGTCCCAGCTGAAGTGAATGTTCTTGAAGGTTTCGCTGGAAGCCTTGAAGTGGATCTGGGTGCCGGTGGTTTCGCTGTCGCCAACGATGGCCATCGGTGCCTGAGGCACACCGTGGACGTAGGTCTGTTCCCAGATCTTGCCACTGCGGCGAACGGTCAGCACCAGTTCTTCGGACAATGCGTTCACTACCGACACACCTACCCCGTGCAGACCGCCGGAGACCTTGTAGGAGTTGTCGTCGAACTTACCACCCGCGTGGAGCACGGTCATGATGACCTCGGCGGCGGAAACGCCTTCCTCTTTATGCACGTCTACCGGGATGCCACGACCGTTGTCTTTAACGGTGATGGATTCGTCCGGGTGGATGATGATGCTGATGTCGTCGCAATGGCCGGCGAGGGCTTCGTCGATCGAATTGTCGACCACCTCGAACACCATGTGATGCAGACCGCTGCCATCGTCGGTGTCACCAATGTACATACCGGGACGTTTGCGTACGGCATCCAGGCCTTTCAGCACTTTAATGCTCGTTGAGTCGTACGTATTTTCTTCGCTCAATGCCTTCACTCCCGATGGTCGTGGGTCTGGGTGATACGGCCCTGTTCCACGTGGAACAAAGCGACTGGCGTTTCCATCTGCCAGCCTTCCCTCAGTAATTCGTGATCTACACAGGTGATGAACACCTGGCAGCGTAAGTCTTCCAGCAAGCGGCACAGCGCGCGACGGTGGCTCTCGTCCAGCTCGGACGGCAAGTCATCCACCAGATAAATACACTGACCGCGGCGGGCCTGGCTGACCAGGTGCCCTTGGGCAATTCGTAGCGCACAGACCACCAGCTTCTGCTGACCCCGAGACAAGATGTCCGCGGCATTGTGTGCGCCCAATCTGAGACGCAAATCAGCGCGTTGCGGGCCGGCCTGGGTATGCCCCATCTGCTGGTCCCGTTGCACGGATCCAGCCAGTACGGCGCTCAAATCGCGGTCCTTGTCCCAGCCTCGGTAATAGCTGAGCGTCAAACCCTCGAGCTCAACCAGTTCGCTCAAGGTCTGTTCGAAGACCGGTTTCAAGGCTGTGATGTAAGCGCGACGGTATTCATCGATTTCAGCGCTGGCCTGGCACAGTTCCCTGTCCCAAACCGCTTGCGAAACGGCGTCAAGTGTACCATGCCGCAGCCAGGAGTTTCTCTGGCGCAAGGCCTTCTGCAAACGCTGCCATGTCGCCATGAAACGCGGTTCGACGTGAAACACACCCCAGTCGAGAAACTGCCGGCGAATCTTCGGCGCACCTTCCAGCAGGCGGAAGCTATCGGGGTTGATCAACTGCAGTGGCAGGATCTCCGCCAGCTGCGCGGCGCTGCGGGCGTTCTGGCCGTCGATGCGAATCTGGAACTCGCCCTGACGATCGCGGGAAATACCCAAGGCACTGTGTCCGCCTTCAGCCAGTTCAACCTGACCAAACACGGTACACGCGAGCTGTTCGTACTGAATCACCGGCAAAAGCCGCGTGCTGCGAAACGAACGGGCGAGCCCCAGCAGATGAATGGCTTCCAGAACACTGGTTTTGCCGCTGCCGTTGGCGCCGTAAAGAATGTTGATGCGGGGGGAGGGGGAGAAGGTCACCGGGTGCAGATTGCGCACCGCGGTGACCGAAACACGACTTAACGACATTCAGGATCAGCTGATTACAGACGCATCGGCATGACAACGTAAGCCGAGTCGTCATTGTCGGACTCTTGCACCAGCGCACTGCTGTTGGAGTCGGACAGGATCAGGCGAACCTGCTCGGTGGTCATCACGCCCAGCACGTCAAGCAGGTAGCTGACGTTAAAGCCGATTTCCAGGGAGCCGCCGTTGTATTCAACGCCCACTTCTTCTTCCGCTTCTTCCTGTTCCGGGTTATTGGCTTGAATCTTCAACTGACCGCTGGCCAATTGCAGACGGATACCACGGTACTTTTCGTTGGACAGAATCGCGGTACGGCTGAACGCTTCGCGCAAGGCCTGGCGATCGCCCAATACCAGCTTGTCGCCGCCCTTCGGCAGAACGCGCTCGTAATCCGGGAATTTACCGTCGACCAGTTTCGAGGTGAAAGTGAACTCGCCCGTGGTGGCGCGGATGTGGTGTTGGCCCAGCACGATGCTGACGTTGCCGTCCGGCTCGGTGAGCAGACGTGCCAGCTCAAGGATACCTTTGCGCGGCACGATCACTTGATGGCGATCAGGCTGGCCGATATCGGCTTTCATCGAGCACATGGCCAGACGGTGACCGTCGGTGGCTACCGCGCGAATGATGCCTTCAGACACTTCCAGCAGCATACCGTTGAGGTAATAACGCACGTCCTGCTGGGCCATGGCGAAGCTGGTGCGTTCAATCAGACGACGCAGTTTGCTTTGTTCCAGGCTGCAAGTCAGCGAGCCCGGACCTTCTTCTACAGTCGGGAAATCGTTGGCCGGCAGAGTCGACAGGGTGAAGCGGCTACGGCCTGCCTTCACCACCAGCTTCTGCTCGTCGACCTTGATGTCGATCAGTGCATCGTTGGGCAGGCTTTTGCAGATATCCATCAGCTTGCGCGCAGGCACGGTGATGGAACCTGTTTCAGCCGGCTCTTCAAGTTGCACACGACCAACCAGTTCGACTTCAAGGTCGGTACCGGTCAGCGACAGTTGCTGGCCTTCGACAACCAGCAGCACGTTGGAGAGTACCGGCAAGGTCTGTCGGCGCTCGACGACGCCTGCGACCAGTTGCAGGGGTTTCAACAGGGCTTCGCGTTGAATGGTGAAATGCATGGTCTAGTCCCTTGCCTTAATAAGCTGCGCTGGTGTTCATCAAGTGGTCAGTGTACGCAGCAGGTTCTTGTAGTCCTCGCGGATGTCCGCGTCGGATTCCTTAAGTTCGTTGATCTTGCGGCAGGCGTGCAACACGGTGGTGTGGTCGCGGCCGCCAAACACATCGCCGATTTCCGGCAGGCTATGGTTGGTCAGTTCCTTGGACAGGGCCATGGCCACCTGACGCGGACGAGCCACCGAGCGCGAACGACGCTTGGACAGCAAGTCAGAGATCTTGATCTTGTAGTACTCGGCGACGGTGCGCTGAATGTTATCCACAGAGACCAGTTTGTCCTGTAATGCCAACAGGTCTTTCAGGGATTCGCGAATCAGCTCGATGGTGATGTCGCGGCCCATGAAGTGCGAGTGGGCGATCACGCGTTTCAGCGCACCTTCCAGCTCACGAACGTTGGAGCGAATGCGCTGGGCGATGAAGAACGCGGCGTCATGGGGCAACTCGACTTTGGCCTGATCGGCCTTCTTCATCAGGATCGCCACGCGGGTTTCCAGCTCCGGCGGCTCGACGGCAACCGTCAGGCCCCAGCCGAAGCGGGATTTCAGGCGCTCTTCAAGGCCTTCGATTTCTTTCGGATAGCGGTCACTGGTAAGAATGACCTGCTGGCCACCTTCAAGCAGGGCGTTGAAGGTGTGGAAAAACTCTTCCTGGGAACGCTCCTTGCGGGCGAAGAACTGAATATCATCGATCAGCAAGGCGTCCACCGAACGGTAGAAACGCTTGAATTCATTGATCGCGTTCAGTTGCAACGCCTTGACCATGTCGGCCACGAAACGCTCGGAATGCAGGTACACGACCTTGGCATTCGGATTCTTCTTTAATAGATGGTTGCCCACCGCGTGCATCAAGTGGGTCTTACCCAGACCAACGCCACCATAAAGGAAGAGTGGGTTGTAGCCGTGCTTGGGATTGTCGGCCACCTGCCAGGCCGCCGCACGGGCGAGCTGGTTGGATTTACCCTCAACGAAATTTTCGAAGGTGAACGTGCGGTTCAGGTAACTGGTGTGCTTGAGCGCACCCTCAACCTGCACAGTGCGTTGCTCGGCGCGAACCGGCGCCTGCTGCGAAGCGGCGCCGGCCATCGGATCGAAGCTGTCGCGGGACGGCTCTTCGCTGACTTCAGCGGTTTTCTGCGTGGAGCGCTTGGCCGGCGCAGGTGCCAGGTTGCTCGCCGGTACGTTATTGGCCTGCGCCTGGGACACCTGCGCGGCCGCCAGTGGCGCGTTCGGTGCGGCACGGGGTGCTGAACTGCGCTTGCTGCCTATTAATAAGGACAGCGCCGGCGTCGAGCCATTGCCGTGCTCATCCAGCAGTTCAAGGACGCGACCCAGGTACTTTTCGTTGACCCAGTCCAGCACGAAACGATTCGGTGCGTAGACGCGCAACTCGTCGCCTTCGGCTTCGACCTGTAGTGGACGGATCCAGGTGTTGAATTGTTGGGCAGGCAGCTCCTCGCGCAAAAGCTCCACGCACTGCTGCCAAAGTTCCACTGACACGGATATCCCCTAAGTTGAAAGCCGGTGAGGCAAAAACAAGCGGCCATTGTAGCGGCGAGCCGTTCACTTATCCACATGCAGGTAGAGCCATCGCCATCATTTATCAATGCGTTGAAGCACTAAAAGGCGACCAACGGCACATGAATAAGCCCTGTGGATAAACGCCTCTGAGGGCACTGGACAACTGGGGGCTAAACCCGGTGGATAACCAGCCTGTGGATAACAAGCCCTTTCACACACAGCTTTTCCGATAGCGCAGCACAGGCTGAACACGGTTTTCCACTGTAGTTGTCATTCTCTGTACACCACACAAAATAAGGCCTGATAGCAGTTATCCACAGAAGATGGCGTATCTAGCTTTTACAAGCTTTACAGAAAAGCTTTAAATAATTCCCTTCTTTATTTCTATATCTGGCTGACAGGCTTTCGAGCTGAAACCCTGCCCGGATCTATTTATAAGGAAACGCTGGTTGGAAATTGACCTGAAGGCTTGCTTTCTCTAGAATCCCCGGTCTCTTAAAACGGGGGCCATTCCGGCCCGTTGTGGACGAACCAGGTAACACGACATGAAACGTACTTTCCAACCAAGCACTATCAAACGCGCTCGTACCCACGGTTTCCGTGCTCGCATGGCTACCAAGAACGGCCGCGCAGTCCTGTCGCGTCGTCGCGCCAAAGGTCGTGCGCGTCTGGCAGTTTGATAATCCGGTACTGGAGGTGAGTCAGGACTTCAGTCGGGAAAAGCGTCTGCTTACTCCCCGGCATTTCAAGGCAGTCTTTGACTCCCCTACCGGCAAGGTTCCGGGGAAAAATCTCCTGCTCCTTGCACGCAACAACGATCTTGATCACCCCCGTCTCGGGCTGGTTATCGGGAAAAAGAGCGTAAAGCTCTCCGTTGAGCGCAATCGCCTCAAACGTCTGATGCGCGAATCGTTCCGTCTGCACCAGGATTCACTGGTTGGCTGGGATATCGTTATCGTCGCGCGCAAAGGTTTGGGTGATGTAGAAAACCCCGAATTGATTCAGCATTTCGGCAAGCTCTGGAAACGTCTGGCGCGCAACAAGCCAGTTCCGGCAGTCAAACCCGAAACTGTAGGGGTAGACAGTACCGATGCGTAAACTGGCCCTCGTTCCGATCCAGTTTTATCGCTATGCCATTAGTCCTTTAATGGCCAGCCACTGTCGCTTCTACCCCAGTTGTTCCTGCTACGCGTATGAAGCCATTGAAAATCATGGCCTTCTGCGCGGTGGCTGGCTGACCTTTCGTCGTTTAGGTCGCTGTCATCCGTGGAATCCCGGTGGTTATGACCCGGTTCCACCTGTCCCTACCTCCCGTTCTTCTTCGATGGCCGAGTAATCATGGATATCAAACGCACGATCCTGATCGTCGCCCTGGCAATCGTGTCCTACGTCATGGTTCTTAAATGGAACCAGGATTATGGCCAGGCTGCCCTGCCGACTCAGAATGTTGCTTCCAGTACGACTACATCCGGTTTGCCGGACACCGCCACTGGCACAAATGCCGCCAGTGACGATATTCCGCGCGCCGCCAGCGATACCAGCGCACCTGCCGAAACGCCGGTCGCCGCCAGCAAGGACCTGATTCAGGTCAAGACCGATGTGCTCGATCTGGCGATCGATCCACAGGGTGGCGACGTTGCGCAACTGACTCTGCCTCTGTATCCACGTCGCCAGGACCGTCCTGACGTGCCGTTCCAGTTGTTCGATAACGGCGGCGAACGTGTGTATCTGGCTCAGAGCGGTCTGATCGGCACCAACGGCCCGGATGCAAACCCGGCCGGTCGTCCGGTTTATTCCTCGGAGAAGAAGGTTTACCAACTGGCTGACGGTCAGGATCAACTCGTCGTTGACCTGAAATTCAGCAAAGACGGCGTCAACTACATCAAGCGTTTCACCGTGAAACGTGGCCTGTACGATGTTGCCGTTTCCTACATTGTGGATAACCAGAGCGCTCAGCCCTGGAACGGCGCAATGTTTGCCCAGCTGAAGCGCGACGCCAGCGCTGATCCATCGTCGACAACTGCTACCGGCACCGCGACTTACCTGGGCGCTGCCCTGTGGACAAGTTCCGAGCCGTACAAGAAAGTGTCGATGAAGGACATGGACAAGGCGCAGCTCAAGGAAACCGTCACCGGTGGTTGGGTGGCCTGGCTGCAACACTACTTCGTGACCGCGTGGATTCCGGCGAAGGGCGAAAACAACATCGTCCAGACCCGTAAAGACAGCAAAGGCAACTACATCATCGGTTACACCGGTCCTACTTTGACCGCTGCTCCAGGTGCCAAAGTTGAAACCAGCGCTGTACTTTACGCTGGTCCGAAAAGTCAGGCTGTGCTGAAAGAGTTGTCCCCAGGTCTGGAACTGACTGTCGACTACGGCATTCTGTGGTTCATTGCCCAGCCAATCTTCTGGTTGCTGCAACACATCCATGCCATCGTTGGGAACTGGGGCTGGTCGATCATCTTCCTGACCATGCTGATCAAAGGGATTTTCTTCCCTCTGTCGGCCGCCAGCTACAAATCGATGGCGCGCATGCGTGCAGTAGCCCCGAAACTGGCTGCGCTGAAAGAGCAACATGGCGATGACCGGCAGAAAATGTCGCAAGCCATGATGGAGCTGTACAAGAAAGAGAAGATCAATCCACTGGGCGGCTGCTTGCCGATCCTCGTGCAGATGCCGGTCTTCCTATCGCTGTACTGGGTTCTGCTGGAAAGCGTGGAAATGCGCCAGGCGCCATTCATGCTGTGGATCACTGACCTGTCGATCAAGGATCCGTTCTTCATTCTGCCGATCATCATGGGCGCGACCATGTTCATCCAGCAGCAGTTGAACCCGACGCCTCCGGATCCGATGCAGGCGAAAGTGATGAAAATGATGCCAATCATCTTCACCTTCTTCTTCCTGTGGTTCCCAGCGGGTCTGGTGCTGTACTGGGTTGTGAACAACTGCCTGTCCATTGCACAACAGTGGTACATCACGCGTAAGATCGAAGCGGCGACGAAAAAAGCCGAGGCGTAACTTGCACTGTGGATAACACCACTCAAAACGCCCCCTAGTGGGGCGTTTTGCTATCTGCCACTTTTGTCTGGATGCCGCTTTATGAGCACACCCCGTGAAACCATCGCCGCTGTCGCCACCGCTCAAGGTCGCGGCGGTGTGGGCATCGTCCGTATTTCCGGGCCGTTGGCCAGCGTGGCAGCAATAGCCATCAGCGGCCGCGAACTGAAACCCCGTTACGCCCATTACGGGCCGTTTTTCAGTGACGATCAGCAGGTGCTGGATGAAGGTCTGGCCCTGTATTTCCCGGGTCCGAACTCGTTCACCGGCGAAGACGTTCTGGAATTGCAGGGCCACGGTGGTCCGATCGTATTGGACATGTTGCTCAAGCGTTGCCTGGAACTGGGTTGCCGCCTCGCTCGGCCAGGTGAATTCAGCGAACGTGCTTTTCTCAATGACAAACTCGATCTGGCCCAGGCCGAGGCGATTGCCGATTTGATCGAAGCGAGTTCTGCACAAGCTGCGCGCAATGCCTTGCGTTCATTACAGGGAGCGTTTTCCCAGCGTGTGCATAACTTGACCGAACAACTGATCGGTCTACGCATTTACGTCGAAGCCGCAATCGACTTTCCGGAAGAAGAAATCGACTTTCTCGCCGATGGCCATGTGCTGAGCATGCTCGACAAAGTGCGTAACGAGTTATCCACAGTGCTTCGCGAAGCCGGGCAGGGTGCGTTGTTGCGCGATGGTATGACCGTGGTTATCGCCGGCCGACCAAATGCCGGAAAATCCAGCCTGTTGAATGCGTTGGCGGGGCGCGAAGCCGCCATCGTCACCGAGATTGCCGGTACCACGCGGGATATCCTGCGCGAACATATCCACATCGATGGCATGCCGTTGCACGTGGTCGATACCGCAGGACTGCGTGACACCGATGATCATGTGGAGAAGATCGGTGTGGAACGGGCGTTGAAAGCCATTGGTGAAGCGGATCGGGTTTTACTGGTGGTCGATGCGACCGCACCGGAAGCACTGGACCCGTTTGCGCTGTGGCCGGAATTCCTCGAATCCCGACCGGACCCGGCGAAGGTGACGCTGATCCGTAACAAATCTGATCTGTCTGGCGAAGCGATTGCTTTGGAAACCAGTGACGACGGCCACGTGACGATCAGTCTCAGCGCCAAGTCCGCCGAAGGCCTTGACCTGCTGCGTGATCACCTCAAGGCGTGCATGGGTTACGAGCAGACGTCGGAAAGCAGCTTCAGTGCACGTCGCCGGCATCTGGAAGCACTGCGCCACGCCAGCGCGGCATTGGAACACGGGCGCGCCCAGCTGACCCTGGCAGGGGCCGGCGAATTGCTCGCCGAAGATTTGCGCCAGGCTCAACATTCCCTGGGTGAAATTACCGGGGCGTTCAGCTCAGATGATTTGCTGGGCAGGATTTTCTCCAGCTTCTGCATCGGAAAATAAATAAAAGGGGCTGTGGATAATTCATCCACAGCCCCTTTTTTTGTTCACCAGTTATAAGACACCGTACCAAGCAGGGTGCGGTCTTCACCCCAGTAACAGCGGCCTGCGTCGTTGCAGCCCGACACATATTCCTTGTCGAACAGGTTTTTTGCATTCAGATCGACACTCCAATGTGTATCGATCTGGTAACCGACGGCCGCGTCCACCAATGTCACGTCACCGGCATCCAGCTTTCCGTACAGCGAAGGCGAGGTGTAGGCAAAGGCACTGTCGAAGTAACGCACGCCACCGGCAACATACAAGCCTTTCAGATCTCCATCGAGAAAGCGATATTTTGCCCATGCCGAAGCCTGGTTGCGCGGCACGCCGGTCATTTGATGACCTTTGACCAGCGACGTTGCCGCATCCTTGGTGATCTTTGCGTCGGTGTAGGTATAAGCCGCGGTGAAATTGAGGTTCTGGGTCAGATTGCTGTTGAGTTCCAGCTCCACACCCTTGGCGCGGCTTTCACCCACCTGGCGATAGGTCGACGTCGTTGCGTCGAAATAGGTGTCGTCCTTCTTGCGCAGGTCATACACCGAAGCGGTGAAGGCAGTATCCCAGCCGATCGGCTCGTATTTGAGACCCACTTCGTACTGGCTGCTGGTGATCGGATCAAGCGGCGCACCGGCGTTGGAAATCTGCTGCACCGGCACGAACGCCGTGGAATAGCTGACATACGGCGTCATGCCGTTGTCGAACTGATACATCACACCGCCCTGGTACGTGAACTTCTTGTCTTCGGAGCTGATGTTGCTGCCTCGGGCCACCTTGTCGCGGAAGTCGCTCTCGACCCAATCCTGACGCCCACCGAGCAGGAACAGCCAGTGGTCGTATTTGCTCTGGATCTGTGCATAAACGCCTTTCATCTGCTGCTCTAGCAGAGTGTTTTGCACGGCAATCGGCGTGGTCGGATCGCGCAGGTAAACCGGGTCATACACATTGATCGGCCCGACAATCCCGGCATTCCAGTCCTGATTGAACGAGGTGCGATCGTAGCTGGCGCCAAACAACACGGTGTTTTCCAGATCGCCCGCCTGGAATTTTCCTTCCAGCTGGTTATCCAGCGAATACACCATGGATTTGTTGAAGCGATCATAGGCGGTCATGTTCAAGCGCGTGCCGAAGCCTGCGTTGTTCAGATTGCCCGGCCAGGTTTCGTGACGGGTAATGCGCGACTGCATGTAGCGCGAGTTCTGGCGGAACTGCCAGTCATCGTTGAACGAGTGGCTGAACTCGTACCCGGTGCTCCAGGTTTCGCGCTCGAAAGTATTCCAGTCCGGGTCGCCGAGCATGCTGTCTTTGGACAGCTTACCGTTGGGGTTGCTCAGCAATGTGCCGGCGGCCGGCAGACCGAGCTCCATATTGGTATGGTCTTTCTGGTAGTTGGCCAGCAGCGTCAGCGTATTGAAATCGTCGAAATTCAGGGTCAGCGAAGGGGCGATATAAATGCGGTCGTCAGGAACGTGATCGGTCTGGGTATCGGATTTGCGTCCCAGCATCACCACGCGCCCGAGGACATTACCGCTGTCATTAAGCGGGCCGGAGACATCGACGCCGATTTGCCGGCGATTGTTCGAGCCATAGCCCAATTGCACTTCACCCCGAGGCGAGGCAGTCGGGCGCTTGCTGACCAGATTGACCAAGCCGCCCGGCGCGTTTTCGCCATACAACAGTGAAGAAGGGCCACGGAACACCTCGACCCGTTCAAGTCCGTACGGCTCGGTGCTGGTGTCATAGCGATTGCCCTGCACGCGCAGTCCATCCCGGAGCAGACCATAGCCGTAATCGGTGGCGTTGAAACCGCGGATGTAAAACAGATCGCCGGCCAGACTGTCGCCGGCGGCGAAGGGCGGGGCGAAGATCCCCGGCACGTAGCCGAGGACGTCGGTGAGTGTCTGGGATTTCTGATCCTTGATGCGTTGTCCGGTTACCACTGACACCGAACGCGGCGTTTCCGACAGCGGTGTGCTGGTTTTCGTACCGATCCGGCTGTTTTGCGCTTTGTAGCCAACGTCGGCGGCGTAATCCAGATCCATTGGATTGGCCAACTGTGCACTGATGTTGGTCGGTGCCAGTTCCAGGGTATCTCCCTCGGGCAAGGGCTGCAGGATGTAGCTGCCGGGTGCTTGCGGCACCGCCTGTAAACCAGAATCTTGCAGCAACTGGGCGAAGCCTTGTTCGACGCTGAAGTCACCACTCAACCCGGCGCTGCGCAGGCGGCTGGTCTGTTGCGGCGAGAACGACAGAATCACATTCGCGGTGGAGGCGAACTGGCTCAACGCATTGTCCAGCGGGCCGGCAGCGATGGCATAGCGCTGGGATGCCGTCGCCGCGAAGGCGCTATTGCTGACCAGACAGGACGCAGCGCTGGCCAGCAATAAGCTGTAGGCAATGCAGTGAGGAGAAAAACGCTGACGGAACGTGGGAAGACGCATGTGTGGATTAGCCCTGAAGGTGGCGAAGAGCCGCGTTGATCGCGATTACTTGTAGGGCCGGGTCAGGACGAAAAAAGATAACCCTGTGTGCAATTATTTTTCCCCGGGCCTTGTTTCAGTCAAACGCTGTGGCTGATCGACACCCAGTAACGGCTGAAATAGCGCACTTTGATCGGCAACGAAGCCTGAAGATTGGCCAGCACTGCGTCGGTCGAATCGAGTCGGAAGGTTCCGGAGACCCGCAGCTCCCTTGCGCGGCGATCGCAGTGCAATACGCCGCTGCGATAGCGACTCAATTCTTCGATGACTTCGCCTAAGCGTGCATCAAGAACGATCAACTGGCCGTTGGTCCAGGCCACTTCTGCTGGTTGGAAAGGATGAATGAGGCCGATATGCCGACTATCGAAGTCCGCACCTTCGCCTGCTTTCAGGATGAGCGGGCCAGTGGATGACCGCGCAGGTTGAACGCTGACTCGATCTTCCAGCACCCCGACCCGTGTTGAGCTCGACAGTTGATGCACCGAGAACCGGGTGCCCAATGCTTGAATTCGCCCGTCACGGGTTTGCACATAAAACGGCCGTAAATCCCCGAGCTTGCCGGTTTGAACGAAGATTTCACCGGCGCGCAGTTGAATCAGGCGTTGCGCTGTGTCGTAAGAAACATCGATCGCGGAGTCGGTGTTGAGCTGGATCTGAGTGCCCTCGGCCAGGCTGATGGTGCGACGCTGGCCCACCCCGGTTTTATAGTCGGCCCAGACGTTGCCAAGGGATGTGTGTCGTTGAGTATGCCAGCCAACGAAGCCTGTACCTGCGGCAAGCAGCAACAGCTTGAGGACCTGGCGTCGGTGCTGACCACTGTTGAGAGCACGTCGTTTCAGATCCTGCGGCAGGGTACCGAGTTGGCGCTGCAATTGTTCCATCTGGTTCCACGCCGCCAGATGCGCCGGATCGCTATCTATCCACAGCTGCCAGGCTTTTTGTTCGGCAAGGCTCGGTGGCTGGGATTGAAACTGCACATACCAACTGGCGGCAGTTTCGAATATCTGACGGTTTGAAGCGACGGCCATCATTGCTGCGCCATGATCAAAGCGCATTCAGTCAGGGCACGGATCATGTGCTTTTTTACCGTGGTCAGCGAAACCTTCAATTGCACAGCAATCTGTTGATAAGTCAGTCCGTCGACTTGCGAGAGGATGAATATCTTTCGGGTCCGCGTTCCAAGATCCGCCAAGGCTTTGTCCACAGCGACCAGAGTTTCGATGATCAGCGCCTTGTCCTCTTCGCTGATAACCGCGGCTTCGGGCCGGCTTGCCAATGTCTGCAGGTAAGCAGTTTCAACGGCGCGTCTTCTATAGCGGTCGACGACCAGGCCGCGCGCCACGGTAGCCAGATAATCCCGTGGCTCACGAATCTGCGTAGCGTTACGCGCCGCGAGGATCCGCAAGAACGTGTCATGCGCAACATCGGCTGCATCGCAGGCGTTGTGCAGTTTGCCCTGGAGCCAGCCATGCAGCCACGAATGGTGTTGCTCGTAAATATGCTCGATCGCAGCGGTATGGGCGGGTAGGGACATGGGGAGAAACTGACAGGTTAATGATAATGCCTATTATTAGCCTCCGTTACGTTCTCTCACAATAGCCATTTCACATCGCGCCACTGGCTCCCAAGCGTCACCGATTCTTCGCAGGCGCTTTGTTTTTGCGCCTGGAAAACGCCATCCACGCGACTTTCTGTGGATTAAGCCCTGTGAGTAACTGGCGCTAAGGCCAGTTGATAACAGGGCCTGAAAACTGGATACAACCGGCCCTGTGGATAAGCAGCACTTTAATCCACAGGTTTAAACCGGTTATCCAAGGGCCTCATCGCCACCTGGGCACAGGGTTTTGAAACTCTGTACACAGCGTGAAATATGGCTTGTAGAGATCTATCCACAGAAACGTTGCTCAGTAAGAATAAACATAAAAACAAAGGTTTTATAAATTTCTCTCTTTTTAATTCTTTTAACCTTGAGTTCTCCACAGCTGGTTAAATTTTGTGCAGAGGGTTCTTTAGAAAGGGCGAAGTCCCTATACTTGCCGACCAGGTCCAGAAACCTGAGCTCAAATTTTTCCTGAATGACCTACTTAAGCAGGCACGAGGTGCGTGGTGGATTTCCCTTCCCGTTTTGAAGTGATCGTCATCGGCGGCGGTCATGCCGGTACCGAGGCAGCACTGGCGTCAGCACGCATGGGGGCAAAAACCCTGTTGCTGACGCATAACGTGGAAACCCTCGGTGCCATGAGTTGCAACCCGGCCATTGGTGGCATCGGCAAAAGCCATCTGGTCAAGGAAATCGATGCCCTCGGTGGCGCGATGGCCATGGCTACCGACAAGGGCGGCATCCAGTTTCGCGTATTGAACAGCCGCAAAGGCCCGGCCGTACGGGCGACCCGTGCGCAAGCCGACCGGATTTTGTATAAAGCGGCGGTCCGCGAAATCCTCGAAAACCAGCCGAACCTGTGGATATTCCAACAAGCTGCTGATGACTTGATCGTCGAGCAGGAACAAGTCCGCGGTGTTGTCACGCAAATGGGTCTGCGTTTCTTCGCCGATTCCGTGGTGTTGACCACCGGTACGTTTCTCGGCGGACTTATCCACATTGGTTTGCAGAATTTTTCCGGCGGTCGTGCCGGTGATCCGCCGTCAATCGCGCTGGCCCACCGTCTGCGTGAGCTGCCACTGCGTGTCGGTCGCCTGAAAACCGGTACGCCACCGCGTATCGACGGCAAGTCTGTGGATTTCTCGGTGATGACCGAGCAACCAGGTGATACGCCGATTCCAGTGATGTCGTTCATGGGCAACAAGGAACAGCATCCGCGGCAAGTCAGTTGCTGGATCACTCACACCAATGCCCGCACTCACGAAATCATCGCGGCGAACCTTGATCGTTCGCCGATGTATTCCGCCGCCGGTGAAATCGAAGGCGTCGGCCCGCGTTATTGCCCGTCGATCGAAGACAAGATCCACCGCTTTGCCGACAAGGAAAGCCATCAGGTGTTCATCGAACCGGAAGGTCTGACCACCCATGAGCTGTATCCGAACGGGATATCCACAAGCCTGCCGTTCGACGTGCAATTGCAGATCGTGCAATCGATCCGCGGCATGGAGAACGCGCACATCGTGCGTCCGGGTTATGCGATCGAGTACGACTACTTCGATCCGCGCGATCTGAAGTACAGCTTGGAAACCAAAGTCATCGGCGGTCTGTTCTTCGCCGGGCAGATCAACGGCACCACCGGTTACGAAGAAGCCGGCGCTCAAGGTCTGCTCGCCGGAGCCAATGCTGCGCTGCGCGCCAAGGGCAAAGAAGCCTGGTGCCCGCGTCGCGATGAAGCGTACATCGGCGTGTTGGTTGACGACCTGATCACCCTCGGTACCCAGGAGCCGTACCGCATGTTCACTTCCCGTGCCGAGTACCGCCTGATTCTGCGCGAGGACAACGCCGACCTGCGTCTGACCGAAAAAGGTCGCGAGCTCGGTCTGGTCGATGACGCGCGTTGGGCGGCCTTCTGCAAAAAGCGCGAAAGCATCGAACTGGAAGAACAGCGCCTGAAAAGCACTTGGGTTCGTCCGAATACCCCTCAGGGCGATGCGATTGCCGAAAAATTCGGCACGCCACTGACTCACGAATACAATTTGCTCAACCTGTTGAGCCGCCCGGAAATAGACTACGCCGGTCTGGTCGAAGTGACCGGGCAGGGTGCGGAAGATCCACAGGTCGCCGAGCAGGTGGAAATCAAGACCAAGTACGCCGGTTACATCGACCGTCAACAGGACGAAATCGCCCGTCTGCGCGCCAGTGAAGACACGAAATTGCCTGTGGATATCGATTACACCAACATCTCCGGTCTGTCCAAGGAGATCCAGAGCAAGCTCGGCGCCACGCGTCCGGAGACACTGGGCCAGGCGTCGCGGATTCCAGGCGTAACCCCGGCGGCGATCTCGCTGTTGATGATTCATTTGAAAAAACGCGGCGCGGGCCGTCAGTTGGAGCAAAGCGCTTGAGTGCCAAGGTCACTTCGCAACACGCCGAAGAGTTATCCACAGGAGCCCGCGCGCTCGGTGTCGAGCTCACTGAAACCCAGCACGAGTTGCTGCTGGGTTATCTGGCCCTGTTGATCAAATGGAATCAGGCCTACAACCTGACCGCCGTGCGTGATCCGGACGAAATGGTTTCCCGCCACCTGCTCGACAGTCTCAGCGTGATGTCGTTTATCGAAAACGGTCGCTGGCTCGACGTCGGAAGTGGCGGCGGCATGCCGGGGATCCCGTTGGCGATCCTGTATCCGGATTCGCAAGTGACCTGTCTGGACAGCAACGGCAAGAAAACCCGTTTCCTGACTCAGGTCAAACTCGAACTCAAACTGGATAACCTGCAAGTTATCCACAGTCGTGTCGAAGCTTTCCAGCCTGCGCAGCCGTTCAACGGGATAATTTCCCGGGCGTTCAGCAGCATGGAAAACTTCACCAACTGGACTCGCCACCTCGGCGATGCCGATACACGCTGGCTGGCAATGAAGGGCGTTCATCCGGCCGATGAGCTGGTAGCATTGCCGGCAGATTTCAAACTTGATAGCGAACACGCCCTGGCCGTCCCCGGTTGCCAAGGCCAACGCCATCTGCTGATACTGCGCCGCACGGCATGATTGGGAACACAAGCAAGAATGGCTAAGGTATTCGCGATAGCGAACCAGAAGGGTGGTGTGGGCAAGACCACCACCTGCATCAACCTCGCAGCATCCCTGGTCGCGACCAAGCGCCGGGTGCTGTTGATCGATCTCGATCCGCAGGGCAACGCCACCATGGGTAGCGGTGTGGATAAACATGGCTTGGAAAACTCGGTTTACGATCTGCTGATCGGCGAATGCGACCTGGGCCAGGCCATGCACTTTTCCGAGCACGGCGGTTACCAGCTGCTGCCGGCCAACCGTGACCTGACTGCCGCGGAAGTGGTATTGCTGGAAATGCAGATGAAGGAAAGCCGTCTGCGCAGTGCGTTGGCGCCAATCCGCGACAACTACGATTACATTCTGATCGACTGCCCACCGTCGCTGTCGATGCTCACGCTTAACGCACTGGTCGCCGCTGACGGGGTGATTATCCCCATGCAGTGCGAATACTTTGCACTGGAAGGTCTGAGCGACCTTGTGGATAACATCAAGCGCATCGCCGAGCTGCTCAATCCGAACCTGAAAGTCGAAGGCCTGCTGCGGACCATGTACGACCCGCGCCTGAGCCTGATGAACGATGTCTCGGCGCAGCTCAAGGAACACTTCGGCGATCAGTTGTACGACACGGTGATCCCGCGCAACATCCGCCTGGCCGAAGCACCGAGCTACGGCATGCCGGCGCTGGCTTACGACAAGCAATCGCGTGGCGCCCTGGCCTATCTGGCTCTGGCGGGCGAAATGGTTCGCCGTCAGCGCAAAAATTCACGCATTGCTGCTGCTCAGCCAACTTAAGGAATCCCCATGGCCGTCAAGAAACGAGGTCTCGGACGTGGACTGGATGCTCTGCTGAGTGGTCCGACAGTCAGCGCGCTGGAAGAACAGGCTGCGCACGCTGACACCCGTGAACTGCAACACCTGCCACTGGACCTGCTGCAGCGCGGCAAATATCAGCCGCGCCGTGACATGGACCCGCAGGCACTGGAAGAGCTGGCGCAATCGATCAAGGCGCAAGGCGTGATGCAGCCGATCGTGGTGCGCCCGATTGGCGGCGGTCGGTTCGAGATCATCGCCGGTGAACGCCGCTGGCGCGCCAGTCAGCAGGCCGGGCAGGAAACCATCCCGGCCATGGTCCGCGATGTGCCTGATGAAACCGCCATTGCCATTGCGCTGATCGAAAACATCCAGCGCGAAGACCTCAATCCGATCGAAGAAGCCGTCGCCTTGCAGCGTTTGCAGCAGGAATTCCAGCTGACTCAGCAGCAGGTTGCCGAGGCTGTGGGTAAGTCTCGTGTGACTGTGGCTAACCTGTTGCGACTTATTGCACTGCCGGAAGTCATCAAGACCATGCTGTCGCACGGTGACCTGGAAATGGGTCATGCGCGTGCCTTGCTCGGTCTGCCGGACAATCAGCAGGTCGAAGGGGCGCGACATGTTGTCGCACGAGGGCTGACCGTGCGCCAAACCGAGGCACTGGTTCGTCAGTGGTTGAGTGGCAAACCGGAGCCTGTGGAAGCTGCAAAACCCGATCCGGACATCGCTCGCCTCGAGCAGCGCCTGGCCGAGCGTCTAGGCTCTGCGGTGCAGATTCGCCACGGCAAGAAAGGCAAAGGCCAACTGGTGATTGGTTATAACTCTCTCGACGAGCTTCAAGGTGTGCTCGCACACATCCGCTGAAACATTTCCTCATGTAGCGCGCAGTCGGAAATCACTACCTGACAGTTGAATAGGGGCAGAACCGCCCCTATACTCTGCGCGCATTTTGTCGGCACAAATTATGCCAAGTTATTGAATTCTGGCAGCCGACCATTGGAGAGCAAACGTGATGGAAACCCGCAAGCCAAACCGCCTGCCCTTCCATCGCCTGGCAGTTTTTCCGGTGTTGATGGCTCAATTTGTCATTCTGCTCATTGCCGCTTTGGCGCTCTGGCAATGGCATGGAGTCGTTGCCGGATACTCGGGACTTTGCGGAGGCCTGATAGCCTTGCTGCCCAATGTTTATTTCGCTCACAAGGCATTTCGGTTTTCCGGCGCCCGAGCAGCCCAGTCCATCGTCCGGTCTTTTTATGCCGGCGAGGCAGGCAAACTTATTTTGACGGCAGTGCTGTTTGCACTGGTGTTTGCAGGTGTGAAGCCACTGGCGCCGATCGCAGTATTCGGCGTGTTCGTGCTGACGCAGTCGGTCAGCTGGTTCGCTCCCCTGCTGATGAGAACAAGACTTTCGAGACCTTAGGGCGTTTGAGGCAACCATGGCAGAGACAACCGCTTCGGGCTATATCCAGCACCACTTGCAGAACCTGACTTTCGGTCAGCTACCCAACGGCGGCTGGGGCTTTGCCCACACCGCAGCAGAGGCCAAGGAAATGGGCTTCTGGGCTTTCCACGTCGATACCCTCGGCTGGTCGGTCGCGCTGGGTCTGATCTTCGTTCTTCTTTTCCGCATGGCGGCAAAGAAAGCGACTTCGGGTCAGCCGGGTGCCTTGCAGAACTTCGTTGAAGTATTGGTCGAATTCGTCGATGGCAGCGTGAAAGACAGCTTCCATGGCCGTAGCCCGGTGATCGCGCCGCTGGCACTGACCATCTTCGTCTGGGTGTTCCTGATGAACGCCGTCGACCTGGTACCGGTCGACTGGATTCCTCAGCTGGCCATCCTGATCTCCGGCGATGCACACATCCCGTTCCGCGCCGTGTCGACCACCGACCCGAACGCGACCCTGGGTATGGCGTTCTCGGTGTTCGCACTGATCATCTTCTACAGCATCAAGGTCAAGGGCATCGGCGGCTTCATCGGCGAACTGACCCTGCACCCGTTCGGCAGCAAGAACATCTTCGTTCAGGCGCTGCTGATTCCGGTGAACTTCCTGCTGGAGTTCGTCACCCTGATCGCCAAGCCGATCTCTCTGGCTCTGCGTCTGTTCGGCAACATGTATGCCGGCGAGCTGGTGTTCATTCTGATCGCTGTGATGTTCGGCAGCGGCCTGCTCTGGCTCAGCGGCCTGGGCGTTGTTCTGCAGTGGGCGTGGGCTGTGTTCCACATCCTGATCATCACCCTGCAGGCGTTCATCTTCATGATGCTGACCATCGTCTACCTGTCGATGGCGCACGAAGAAAACCATTAAGACCAGTCTCGACTAGTCTGATGTTCCTCCCGGTCAAACGGGAGGGAGCTCCTTGCGGGGCAACTGAAACGATTTGTTTTACCGCTTTAATCTAAAAAACCTAAACCATACGACGTAAAAGTCGGGAGGAAAGATGGAAACTGTAGTTGGTCTAACCGCTATCGCTGTTGCACTGTTGATCGGCCTGGGCGCACTGGGTACCGCAATTGGTTTCGGCCTGTTGGGCGGCAAGTTCCTGGAAGGCGCAGCGCGTCAGCCAGAAATGGTTCCAATGCTGCAAGTTAAAATGTTCATCGTTGCCGGTCTGCTCGACGCCGTAACCATGATCGGTGTTGGTATCGCTCTGTTCTTCACCTTTGCGAACCCGTTCGTTGGTCAGATCGCTGGCTGATTACTCGGATCTTCCGGGTAGTTTGGTGTGATGGACAACGTAACTGCGAGGTGTTGGCGTGAACATTAATGCGACCCTGATTGGCCAGTCCGTTGCGTTCCTGATTTTTGTACTGTTCTGCATGAAGTATGTATGGCCTCCGGTCATCGCTGCTCTGCACGAACGTCAAAAGAAGATCGCTGATGGTCTGGACGCTGCCAGCCGTGCAGCTCGCGACCTGGAGTTGGCCCAAGAGAAAGCGGGTCAGCAACTGCGCGAAGCGAAAGCTCAGGCAGCTGAAATCATCGAGCAAGCCAAGAAACGCGGTAACCAGATCGTCGAAGAGGCTGTTGAAAAAGCCCGTATCGACGCTGACCGTGTGAAGGTTCAGGCTCAAGCCGAGATCGAACAGGAACTGAACAGCGTCAAAGACAAGCTGCGTGCCCAAGTGGGCTTGCTGGCTGTCGGCGGCGCCGAGAAGATCCTGGGTGCCACAATCGATCAAAACGCGCACGCAGAGCTGGTTAACCAACTGGCTGCTGAAATCTAAGCGAGGGCGATCATGGCAGAACTGACCACGTTGGCCCGACCTTACGCTAAGGCGGCCTTCGAGCACGCTCAGGCCCACCAGCAACTGGCCAATTGGTCAGCCATGCTCGGCCTGGCAGCAGCGGTGTCGCAAGACGACACCCTGCAGCGCGTGCTCAAGGCCCCGCGACTGACGAGCGCAGAAAAGGCCGCCACGTTCATTGACGTGTGCGGCGACAAGTTTGATGAAAAGGCACGCAACTTCATCAACGTCGTTGCCGAAAACGACCGTCTCCTGCTTCTGCCGGAGATCGCCGCTCTGTTCGACCTGTACAAGGCCGAACAAGAGAAATCGGTAGACGTTGAAGTAACCAGTGCATTTGCATTGAACCAAGAACAGCAAGACAAACTCGCCAAGGTTCTCAGTGCACGACTCAACCGGGAAGTGCGCCTGCAAGTTGCGGAGGACGCTGCCTTGATTGGTGGTGTCGTGATCCGCGCCGGCGACCTGGTTATCGATGGCTCGATTCGCGGCAAAATCGCGAAACTTGCCGAAGCATTGAAATCTTGAGTTTGAAGGGGCAGCAGAGCAATGCAGCAACTCAATCCTTCCGAAATAAGTGAAATTATCAAGGGCCGCATCGACAAGCTCGATGTGACCTCCCAAGCCCGTAACGAAGGCACTGTCGTCAGCGTATCTGACGGCATCGTGCGGATTCACGGTCTGGCCGACGTCATGTACGGCGAGATGATCGAGTTTCCGGGCGGCGTCTACGGTATGGCCCTCAACCTGGAGCAGGACTCCGTAGGTGCCGTGGTATTGGGCTCCTACCAGTCGCTGGCTGAAGGCATGAGCGCCAAGTGCACCGGCCGCATCCTCGAAGTTCCTGTTGGTAAGGAATTGCTGGGCCGCGTAGTCGATGCTCTGGGTAACCCTGTTGACGGCAAAGGTCCACTGGGCAACACCTTGACCGACGCGGTCGAGAAAGTTGCTCCAGGCGTGATCTGGCGTAAGTCGGTAGACCAGCCTGTACAGACTGGCTACAAGGCTGTCGATGCCATGATCCCTGTCGGCCGTGGCCAGCGTGAGCTGATCATCGGTGACCGTCAGATCGGTAAGACCGCTCTGGCGATCGACGCGATCATCAACCAGAAAGACAGCGGCATTTTCTGCGTCTACGTAGCGATCGGTCAAAAGCAATCGACCATCGCCAACGTGGTGCGCAAGCTGGAAGAAAACGGCGCTCTGGCCAACACGATCATCGTGGCTGCCAGTGCTTCGGAATCTCCTGCGCTGCAATTCCTGGCACCGTACTCCGGTTGCACCATGGGTGAATTCTTCCGCGACCGCGGTGAAGACGCGCTGATCGTTTATGACGATCTGTCCAAGCAGGCAGTGGCTTACCGCCAGATTTCCCTGCTGCTGCGCCGTCCACCAGGCCGTGAAGCTTACCCAGGCGACGTGTTCTATCTCCACTCCCGTCTGCTGGAGCGCGCATCCCGCGTTTCGGAAGAATACGTAGAGAAGTTCACCAACGGCGCAGTGACCGGCAAAACCGGTTCCCTGACCGCACTGCCGATCATCGAAACCCAGGCTGGCGACGTTTCCGCGTTCGTTCCGACCAACGTGATTTCCATCACCGACGGTCAGATCTTCCTGGAATCGGCCATGTTCAACTCGGGCATCCGCCCTGCAGTGAACGCCGGTGTTTCGGTATCCCGTGTGGGTGGTGCCGCTCAGACCAAGATCATCAAGAAGCTTTCCGGTGGTATCCGTACCGCTCTGGCTCAGTACCGTGAACTGGCGGCATTCGCCCAGTTCGCTTCTGACCTGGACGAAGCGACCCGCAAGCAACTTGAGCATGGTCAGCGCGTTACCGAGCTGATGAAGCAGAAGCAATACGCACCAATGTCGATCGCTGACATGGCGCTGTCGCTGTATGCCGCTGAGCGTGGGTTCCTGACTGACATTGAAATCGCCAAGGTCGGCAGCTTCGAACAAGCGCTGATCGCTTTCTTCAACCGCGATCACGCCGATTTGATGGCCAAGATCAACGTTAAAGGTGACTTCAATGACGAAATCGACGCTGGCATGAAAGCCGGTATCGAGAAGTTCAAGGCCACCCAAACCTGGTAAGCCGCAGCGGGAGCCGCGAGGCTCCCGCTTGCTAACCTGATAGGTGTTACATGGCAGGCGCAAAAGAGATTCGCAGTAAGATTGCGAGCATCAAAAGCACGCAAAAGATTACCAGCGCCATGGAAAAAGTGGCGGTCAGCAAAATGCGCAAGGCACAAATGCGCATGGCTGCTAGCCGTCCTTATGCGGAGCGTATCCGCCAGGTAATTGGGCATCTGGCCAACGCCAACCCGGAATACCGCCACCCGTTCATGATCGACCGTGCAATCAAGCGCGTCGGTTATGTCGTCGTGAGCAGTGACCGTGGTCTGTGCGGCGGCTTGAACACCAACCTGTTCAAGGCCCTGGTCAAGGACATGGCGGTAAACCGCGAAAACGGCGTCGAGATCGATCTGTGTGTAGTCGGTAGCAAGGGTGCGGCCTTTTTCCGCAACTTCGGCGGTAACGTCGTTGCAGCTATCAGCCACCTGGGTGAAGAGCCGTCGATCAATGATCTGATCGGCAGCGTCAAGGTGATGCTGGATGCCTACCTGGACGGCCGTATCGACCGCCTGTCCGTGGTATCCAACAAGTTCATCAACACCATGACGCAACAGCCTACCGTGGAGCAGTTGATTCCACTGGTGGCAACCCCGGATCAGGATCTCAAGCACCACTGGGACTATCTCTACGAACCGGACGCCAAAGAGCTGCTTGACGGCTTGATGGTCCGTTACGTCGAGTCGCAGGTCTACCAGGCGGTGGTCGAGAACAACGCGGCTGAACAGGCTGCGCGGATGATCGCGATGAAGAACGCTACCGACAACGCCGGTGATTTGATCAGCGATTTGCAGCTGATCTACAACAAGGCGCGTCAGGCTGCGATCACCCAAGAGATCTCGGAAATCGTCGGCGGCGCTGCCGCGGTTTAACGGTTCAAATATTCAGAGGATCCAGCTATGAGTAGCGGACGTATCGTTCAAATCATCGGCGCCGTTATCGACGTGGAATTTCCACGCGACAGCGTACCGAGCATCTACAACGCGCTGAAAGTAGTGAGCGCGGCTGAAACCACTCTGGAAGTTCAGCAACAGCTGGGCGACGGCGTGGTTCGTACCATTGCGATGGGTTCCACCGAGGGCTTGAAGCGCGGTCTGGAAGTCACCGACTCTGGCGCAGCCATTTCCGTACCGGTCGGTAAAGCGACCCTGGGCCGGATCATGGACGTCCTCGGTAACCCGATCGACGAAGCTGGCCCAATCGACACCGAAGAGCGCTGGGGCATTCACCGCGCAGCACCTTCGTTCGCTGAACAGGCAGGCGGCAACGACCTGCTGGAAACCGGCATCAAGGTTATCGACCTGGTCTGCCCGTTCGCCAAGGGCGGTAAAGTCGGTCTGTTCGGTGGTGCCGGTGTAGGCAAAACCGTAAACATGATGGAACTGATCCGTAACATCGCCATCGAGCACAGCGGTTATTCCGTGTTCGCCGGTGTGGGTGAGCGTACTCGTGAGGGTAACGACTTCTACCACGAGATGAAGGACTCCAACGTTCTGGACAAAGTGGCACTGGTTTACGGTCAGATGAACGAGCCGCCGGGAAACCGTCTGCGCGTAGCACTGACCGGCCTGACCATGGCCGAGAAGTTCCGTGACGAAGGTAACGACGTTCTGCTGTTCGTCGACAACATCTATCGTTACACCCTGGCCGGTACCGAAGTGTCCGCACTGCTGGGCCGTATGCCTTCGGCAGTAGGTTACCAGCCGACCCTGGCCGAAGAGATGGGCGTTCTGCAAGAACGTATCACTTCGACCAAGGAAGGTTCGATCACCTCGATCCAGGCGGTATACGTACCGGCGGACGACTTGACCGACCCGTCGCCAGCGACCACCTTCGCCCACTTGGACGCCACCGTCGTTCTGTCCCGTGACATCGCTTCCCTGGGTATCTACCCGGCGGTAGATCCACTGGATTCGACTTCGCGCCAGCTGGACCCGAACGTGATCGGCCAGGACCACTACGACACCGCTCGCGGCGTCCAGTATGTTCTGCAGCGTTACAAAGAGCTGAAAGACATCATCGCGATCCTGGGTATGGACGAGCTGTCGGAAGCCGACAAACAGTTGGTTAACCGTGCTCGTAAGATCCAGCGCTTCTTGTCGCAGCCGTTCTTCGTGGCTGAAGTCTTCACCGGTGCTTCGGGTAAGTACGTTTCCCTGAAAGACACCATTGCTGGCTTCAAAGGCATCCTCAACGGTGACTACGACCACCTGCCAGAACAAGCGTTCTACATGGTTGGCGGCATCGAAGAAGCGATCGAGAAAGCCAAGAAACTGTAATCCCGGCGCCCGGCAACGGGCGCTAATTTAGGTTGAGGCAATCAGATGGCTATGACAGTCCATTGCGATATCGTCAGCGCGGAAGGGGAAATCTTTTCCGGCCTGGTCGAGATGGTGATTGCGCACGGTGCACTGGGTGATCTTGGTATCGCTCTGGGTCACGCGCCGCTGATCACTAATCTCAAGCCGGGTCCGATCCGCCTGATCAAGCAAGGCGGGGAAGCCGAGGTGTTCTATATCTCCGGTGGTTTCCTCGAGGTTCAGCCGAACATGGTCAAGGTACTTGCCGATACCGTGCAACGTGCCGCCGACCTGGATGAAGCTCAGGCTCAGGCAGCTCTCAAGGCTGCCGAGAATGCCCTGAACGAAAAAGGCGCGGACTTCGATTACGGCGCCGCTGCCACACGTCTGGCCGAGGCTGCAGCCCAGCTGCGCACCGTCCAGCAGATCCGCAAGAAGTTTGGCGGTTAATCCGTCAGCCGCTTGTTGTGCGATTGATAAAAAAGGGTAGCCTCGGCTACCCTTTTTTCTTTTCCGAATTCCCAGAAACCGGTCGCAGTCGCTGACCACCCAGGATTGGTAGCCAGTCATGTCTCTCGAAATCGTTATCCTCGCGGCCGGTCAAGGCACTCGCATGCGCTCGGCGCTGCCCAAGGTCCTGCACCCGATTGCCGGCAACTCCATGCTCGGTCATGTTATCCACAGCGCCCGGCAACTTGATCCCCAGCGCATTCATGTGGTGATCGGTCACGGCGCTGAAGTGGTGCGTGAGCGCCTGGCGGCCGACGATCTGAATTTCGTGCTGCAGAACAAGCAACTGGGCACCGGCCACGCCACCGCTCAGGCCGTGCCGTTCATCGATGCCGACACCGTGCTGATCCTTTACGGTGACGTGCCACTGATCGAAGTCGAAACCCTGCAGCGTCTGCTCAAGCATGTCGTGCCGGGACAAATGGGCCTGCTCACCGTAGAGCTGTCTGACCCGACCGGTTATGGCCGCATTGTCCGCGATACCGACGGCAAGGTTGCTGCGATCGTCGAGCACAAAGACGCCAGCGAAGCGCAACGCGCGATCACCGAAGGCAACACCGGCATTCTCGCCGTTCCGGCCAATCGTCTGGCGGACTGGATGAGTCGCCTGTCCAACAACAACGCGCAGGGCGAGTACTACCTCACCGACGTGATCGAAATGGCGGTCAGCGATGGTCTGGTGGTTGCCACCGAACAACCCCATGATCCGATGGAAGTGCAGGGCGCCAATGATCGCAAGCAATTGGCCGAACTCGAGCGTCATTACCAGTCGCGTGCCGGACGTCGCCTGATGGCCCAAGGCGTAACCCTGCGTGATCCGGCGCGTTTCGATGTGCGCGGCGAAGTTACCGTGGGGCGCGATGTACTGATCGATATCAACGTGATCCTTGAGGGCAAGGTGGTCATCGAAGACGACGTAGAGATCGGCCCGAACTGCGTGATCAAGGACAGCACCCTGCGCAAAGGCGTGGTGATCAAGGCCAACAGTCATATCGAAGGCGCCGTTCTCGGTGAAGGCAGCGACGCCGGTCCTTTCGCGCGATTGCGCCCGGGTACTGTGCTCGAGGCACGTGCGCATGTGGGTAACTTCGTTGAGCTGAAAAATGCGCACATGGGCGAAGGGGCCAAGGCTGGCCACCTGACTTATCTTGGCGATGCCGAGATTGGCGCACGCACCAACATCGGCGCCGGCACCATCACCTGCAATTACGACGGCGCCAACAAGTGGAAAACCGTGTTGGGTGCCGACGTGTTCATCGGCTCGAACAATTCGCTGGTGGCGCCTGTGGATATCTCCAACGGTGCGACCACCGCAGCTGGCTCGACCATTACCCAGAATGTGGATAACGCTCAATTGGCAGTGGGCCGTGCGCGGCAGAAGAATATCGATGGCTGGAAGCGTCCGGAAAAAATCAAAAAATCCTGAGTTATCCACAATCTCTGTGGGAGCGAGCCTGCTCGCGAATACGGCTGATCAGCGACTTATTCAGTGGCTGATCCCCCCTTTCGCGAGCAGGCTCGCTCCCACAGCAGCTTCTATCTTTCTGAATTTTTCTCCTCGCGTCTTGACGGCAACCTTTCGATAGAGTTTCATTGCTTCAAGTTATCTTTCGAATCGAAACTTAAGCCGCCATGTCCAAGCGCAATACACCCCAGCGTCGCCATAACATCCTCGCCTTGCTCAATGAGCAGGGCGAAGTCAGTGTGGATGAGCTGGCCAAGCGTTTCGAAACCTCCGAAGTTACGATTCGCAAGGATCTCGCCGCGTTGGAAACCCACGGTTTATTGTTGCGTCGCTATGGCGGTGCGATCACCATGCCGCAAGAGCTTGTCGCGGAAACGGCGCAGAGTATTTCCAAGTACAAGCAGGCGATCGCCCGCGCGGCGGTCCAACGTATTCGCGAACACGCACGCATCATCATCGATAGCGGCAGCACCACCGCCGCAATGATTCCCGAACTGGGCCAGCAACCGGGGCTGGTGGTGATGACCAACTCCCTGCACGTCGCCAATGCCCTGAGCGAACTCGAACATGAGCCGGTGCTGCTGATGACCGGCGGCACCTGGGATCCGCATTCTGAATCCTTTCAAGGCCAGGTCGCCGAGCAGGTACTGCGCTCTTACGACTTCGATCAGTTGTTCATCGGCGCCGACGGCATCGATCTGATTCGCGGCACCACGACTTTCAACGAATTGCTTGGCCTTAGCCGGGTGATGGCCGATGTCGCGCGGGAAGTCATCGTGATGGTCGAGGCCGACAAGATCGGCCGCAAGATTCCCAACCTGGAGCTGCCCTGGAGCAGCATCCATACCCTCATTACCGATGATCGCCTGCCAGTCGAGGCGCGTGATCAGCTTCAGGCCCGCGGGATCACTTTGATCTGTGCGGCTGTCAGTCAGGAGAAATAACCATGTGTGGCATTGTCGGCGCTGTAGCTGAACGTAATATCACCGCCATCCTCCTCGAAGGCCTGAAGCGCCTCGAATACCGCGGCTACGACAGCGCCGGTGTGGCGGTTTACACCAACGACGAAACCCTGGAGCGCATGCGCCGTCCAGGCAAGGTCAGCGAGCTGGAAACTGCGTTGGCCGAACACCCGCTGGCCGGCCGTCTCGGTATTGCCCACACCCGTTGGGCCACCCATGGCGCGCCGTGCGAACGCAACGCCCACCCGCATTTTTCCGGTGACATCGCGGTGGTGCACAACGGCATCATCGAGAACCACGAAGCCCTGCGCGAACAACTGAAAGCACTGGGTTATGCGTTCAGCTCGGACACCGACACCGAGGTCATCGCCCATCTGCTGACGCACAAGCTCAAGGAACAACCGGACCTGGCGGCCGCACTCAAGGCTACGGTGAAGGAGCTGCATGGCGCTTACGGTCTGGCGGTGATCAATGCGCAGCAGCCGGATCGTCTGGTCGCCGCGCGCAGTGGCAGCCCACTGGTGATCGGTCTGGGCCTGGGCGAAAACTTCCTCGCCTCCGACCAATTGGCCCTGCGTCAGGTCACTGACCGTTTCATGTACCTGGAAGAGGGCGATATCGCTGAGATCCGCCGCGACAGCGTGCAGATCTGGGACGTCAACGGCAACGCCGTCGAGCGCCAGACTGTGCAGTACACTGATGGTGCCGAAGCCGCCGACAAGGGCGAGTTCCGCCACTACATGCTCAAGGAAATCCACGAGCAACCGACCGTGGTCCAGCGCACCCTCGAAGGTCGTCTGGGCAACAATCAGGTGCTGGTTGAGGCCTTCGGTCCGCAAGCCGCCGAACTGTTTGCCAAAGTGCGCAATGTGCAGATCGTCGCCTGCGGCACCAGCTATCACGCCGGCATGGTCGCGCGGTATTGGCTTGAAGAACTGGCCGGTATTCCGTGCCAGGTCGAAGTCGCCAGCGAATTCCGCTACCGCAAAGTCGTGGTACAGCCTGACACCCTTTTCGTGACCATCTCGCAATCCGGCGAAACCGCTGACACCCTCGCGGCCCTGCGCAATGCCAAAGAGCTGGGTTTCCTCGCCAGCCTGGCGATCTGCAACGTCGGTATCAGCTCGCTGGTGCGCGAGTCCGATCTGACCCTGCTGACCCAGGCCGGTCGCGAAATCGGCGTGGCCTCGACCAAGGCCTTTACCACGCAACTGGTCGGCCTCTTGCTGCTGACCCTATCGCTGGGCCAGGTTCGCGGGACCTTGGCCAACGGCGTCGAGGCGACGCTGGTCGAAGAGCTGCGTCGCCTGCCCACTCGGTTGGGCGAAGCGCTGGCGATGGACAGCACCGTGGAAAAAATCGCCGAGCTGTTCGCTGAGAAAAACCACACCCTGTTCCTCGGCCGAGGTGCGCAATTCCCGGTGGCGATGGAGGGTGCCTTGAAGCTCAAGGAAATCTCCTACATTCACGCCGAAGCCTACCCGGCCGGAGAACTGAAACACGGCCCACTGGCGCTTGTGGATAACGACATGCCGGTGGTTACTGTGGCGCCGAACAACGAACTGCTGGAAAAGCTCAAATCCAACCTGCAGGAAGTCCGCGCCCGGGGCGGCGAGCTGATCGTGTTCGCCGACGTAAAAGCTGCGATGACCGACGGGGAGGGCGCTCACGTCGTGCAGATGCCGCATATCCACGACATTCTCTCGCCGATTCTCTACACCATCCCGCTGCAACTGCTGTCGTACTACGTGGCTGTGCTCAAGGGCACTGACGTCGATCAGCCGCGCAACCTGGCGAAATCGGTGACAGTGGAATAGTTATCCACAGTTGATCTACGCTCCCACAATCGCAGCCTCGGCTGCGATTGTCGTATCCGCCCCGAGGAATCCCATGGACCGCTTTCAGGAAATGCAGATTTTCGTTGTCGTCGCCCAGGAGCAAGGCTTTTCGGCGGCGTCGCGGCGCCTGGGTCTGTCGGCGGCGAGTGTTACCCGGGCGGTGGCGGCGCTGGAACAGCACATCGGTACGCAATTGCTCGTGCGTACCACGCGCACCGTGCATCTGACTGAAGCCGGGCAACGTTACTGCGATGACTGCCGGCGCATTCTCGCCGAGGTGCAGGAGGCCGAGGATTCGGCGGCAGGCAGCCACGCCTTGCCGCGCGGGCAGTTGACGATTACTGCGCCGGTGTTGTTCGGCGATCTGTTCGTGACCCCGGTCATGGCCGATTACCTGTGCCGTTATCCCGATGTGTCGATCAATGCGTTGTTGCTGGATCGGGTCGTCAACATGGTCGAGGAGGGTATCGATGTCGCAGTGCGTATCGGTGAGCTGCCGGACAGCAATCAGCATGCGATCCGTGTCGGCGAAGTGCGGCGAGTGATCTGCGCCTCGCCGGATTTTCTCGCCAGGCATGGCCGCCCGGAGCATCCACAGGCGTTGGCCGGGCTGCCGGTGGTGGCGACATCGGCGATCGGGCAACAACGCAACTGGCCGTTTCTCGATGGCGATGAAGCACTCAGCGTGCGCACCGAACCGCGCTTGACGGTCACGGCCAATCAGTCGGCTATTACCGCTGCGCGCAAAGGCCTGGGCCTGACGCGCGTGCTATCGTATCAAGTGGCGGACAAGGTTGCGGCAGGCGAACTGGAAATCGTCCTTGCCGAGTTCGAACTGCCGCCGTTGCCGATCCATGTGGTGTATCAGGGGGGGCGCAAGGCGCCCGCGCGGATCCGCAGCTTTGTCGACTTCGCCGTGAAGGCGTTGCGCGAGCATCCGGCCTTGAACGCTGCGGTGTTATTGCAGCCAGTGAAATAATCGATTGCATTGTCTGGTGATTCTTTAGTTTCGCCGATCCGTGGAAGATGACCCCATCGGCGCGCTCTTCCTCGTAGCGACGTCACTTTCCAGCGGAGTCGACCATGCAAGCGATCAAACTCTACAATTTCCCCCGTTCCGGCCACGCCCACCGCGTCGAGTTGATGCTGTCTTTGCTGCAACTGCCGACCGAGCTGATCTTCGTCGATCTGGCCAAGGGCGAGCACAAGCAACCGCAGTACCTGGCGATCAACAGTTTTGGCCAGGTGCCGGCGATTGATGACAACGGCGTAGTGCTGGCCGATTCCAATGCGATTCTGGTGTATCTGGCGCAGAAGTATGGCAACGGTCGCTGGCTACCCAGCGACCCGGTGGGTGCCGCGCAGGTGCAGCGCTGGTTGTCGGCAGCGGCGGGGCCGATTGCTTTTGGCCCGGCGGCAGCACGCTTGATCACGGTGTTTGGTGCGCAACTGAACGCTGAGGAAGTCATTGGCCGTGCGCATAATCTGCTCAAGGTCATGGAGCTGGAGTTGGGCAAGACAGACTATCTGGCAGGCGATGAGCCAACCATCGCTGACGTGTCTGCCTACAGCTACATCGCGCATGCGCCGGAGGGCAATGTCTCGCTGGATGACTACGCCAACGTTCGCGCCTGGCTGGCGCGAATCGAAGCCTTGCCCGGTTTTGTCGCGATGCCGCGCACGGTGGCGGGGTTGCAGAAGACGGCGTGATGTCCCGCGTTCAAGCGTAGGACAGCGCCTTCTCCGCCAACAGTTCCTGATACAACTCGGTCCACTTGCGGCCCATTTCATCGGCAGTGAATAACTGCCGATAGCGCGCTTCGGCTTTGACGCCCATGGCGGCGGCACGCTCCGGGTTCTCCCACAAGGTGCGCATGGCTTCGCGGAACGCTTGTGGATTGCTCGGCGGCACCACCAACCCGGTTTCATTGTGAATATTGATGAAACTGGTACCGGTGCCGATTTCGCTGGAGATCATCGGTTTGCCGTACATCGCGCCTTCGAGCAACGAAATGCCGAAGGCCTCCGAACGCAGGTGTGAAGGGAAGACGATCGCGTAGCTCAATTGCAGCAACGCCACCTTGTCTTCGTCACTCAGGCGTCCGAGGAAATGGATATTGCGCAGGCCCAGCGCGGCGGCCTGTGCATGCAGTTCCTGCTCCAGCGGACCAGCGCCGACGATCACTACCGGATAATCGACGTCTTTCAGTGCGTCGAGCAGGATGTGCAAACCCTTGTAATAGCGCATGACTCCCACGAAGAGAAAGAACTTATCCCCAAGCTGTTTGCGCCAGCGGTGCATCCGTTCGGCATCGGGCTGTGGATAACCTGCTTTGTTCAGGCCGTAAGGGATAACGCGGGTCTTGTCCTGAAACTGCTGCAGCACATCACTGGTGTGCAGATAGTTCGGCGATGCGGCGACGATGCGGTCGGCGCTGGCGAGGAAGCGGTTCATCAGCGGCCGGTACAGCTTGAGCAAATGCTTCTGACGAATGATGTCCGAGTGATAGGTAACCACCGTCGGTTTATCAAGGGCGCTGGCGAAATGCACCAGATCCATGAACGGCCACGGGAAGTGGTAGTTGATCACGTCGGCCTCGGCAGCCAGCGCGCGGAACTGCTTGAACACACTCCAGGAAAACCCGGTGGAGGCGAACTGGATATCCAGTTTCGCCCGGTGCACTTCATGCTGGCCCAGCTGCATCATCGGCGGTGTCGGGTCCGTGCTGAGGGTCAGCACCTGCGCGTCGATGCCATGCTGGGCACCGCTTTCGCACAACTGGAAAATGACTTGTTCGATGCCGCCGACCGAATCGGGCAGGTATGTCTTGAAGAAATGAAGAACGCGCATTCAACCTCCCATGGCCTGGCGGTAGGCACCGGCCGTAGCCTGTGCACAACGCTTCCAGGAAAAAAGCCTTGCCCGCAGCAATCCTGCGTCGCGGCACGCTTGCCAATGCTGCCGGTCGTCGATCAGACGAATCAGCGCATCGCGCAGTCCCTCGGCATCGTCCGCATCAATATAGTTGCCCGCGTCGCCAGCCACCTCCGGCATCGCCGAAGAGCGAGTAGTCACCACCGGCGTGCCACTGGCCATGGCTTCCAGCACCGGCAAGCCAAAGCCCTCATACAGCGATGGAAATATCAGTGCCCGGGCGCCGGCCAGCAGTTGCGCCAATTGCTCATCGGGCAGATAGCCGAGCAGACACACATGGCCGCTCGCCAACGCCTGGCGCAGTGGCTCGTTGAACTGCTCGCGCTGCCAGCCGGCCATTCCCGCAATCAACAAGGGAAAGCGCTGGCGCACAGCGTCGGGCAGCAGGGCGTGGGCCTGCAATGCCAGACTCAGGTTCTTGCGCGGCTCAAGGGTGCCGACACAGAGCAAATATTCCCCTGCCTGGACGGCGTGAGCCTTGAGCACACTGTCGATTTCATGGGGTTGCCGAGGACGAAATCGCTCGGCCACACCTAACGGCGCCACCACGAAACGATGCGCAGGAAGATTGAAATATGCCTGCGCCTCGTCGGCGATTGCCTGTGAGTCGGTGAGAATTACCCGCGCCTGCTCCATGCCGGCGGCCAGACGACGTTCGATCTCCCTCAGACGCGCCGGCGGCTGGGTTTGCGGAAAGTGCAGGTGTGTCAGGTCATGCAGGGTGATCACGGTCGGGCCGTCGAAGGCCAGCGGCCACAGGCTCGGCTCGTGATAAAGATCGATTCCTTGCGCACGCCCCTGATCGAAGCGTTTCTGCTCCAGCCAGCGCCGGGCCTGATAAGCCCCGGGAATTTGCCGCAGCAGCGGCGTCATGCGCGAATAGCCGGGTACTGCAGCTTCCGGCAGGGCCGAACTCCAGCCCCAGCCGTGAAACAGGCTCACGTCCAGGTCGGGTTCGCCGCGCAAGGCTTTGACCAATTCGGCGACGTAGTGGCCGATACCGGTGCGCGGCGCTTGCAGGATGCGGGCGTTAAGAGCAATGCGCATGCGGCCTCGCTTGCAGGCGCGGGGCCTGCAGAACATGGTGCAGGCTGCGTGTCGCCAGTTGCTCGCTCGCCTCGCGCCAGCCGATCCAGCGCCAGTCGGCGACATCGCGGGCGGCGGGAAAATGCCCGCTGCGCTGATACGTCTCGATCAGATCGGCGAGGCTCTGCGGATCGTGCAGATCGAAATAAGCCATGAACTCGCCGCCAATCTCGCGAAACACGGCGATGTCGCTACCCATCGCTGGCAAGCCACGCTGCATGGCTTCTACCAGCGGCAGGCCGAAGCCTTCGACAAACGAGGGAAACACCAGTGCACTGGCGTGGGCGTAGGCATATTCCAGGCTGGTATCGCTCAGGTCGTTGAACATGAACAGGCGCCGGTTCAATTGCGGGTGATTGCGGATGCGGGCGAGCAGGGCGTCGCATTTCCAGCCAATGCGCCCGGCGATGCACAAGCGTGCCGTTGAGCCAGCGGTCCAGGCACGTTCGAAGGCGTCCAGCAGGTACGCGTGGTTCTTGCGCGGCTCGATGGTGCTGACCATCAGAAAAACCGCTTCGGGCGCAGCGAACAGCTCTTTCAGGCGCGGTTCGACCGTTGCTGTGCTGTGATGCAGATCGAGCTCGGAACCCAGATGGAAGAAATCGAACCAGCGCTTGTCGGTCTGCGCTGCACCGATTCTGCGCTGCAATTCGTCACGCACCTGATCACGCACCGTGGCGGAGATCGCCATGTAGCCGTCGGCCGTGCGGGTGACCCAGTCGAACCATTCGTTGAAAACCTCGACCAGACGCGTGTCGTAAAACTGCGCATGCGTCAGGGGAATCAGGTCGTAGATCACCGCGATCACGCCCACGCCCTCGCGTTTGAGCTGTTCGACGTGGGCGAAGAAATCCGAATGCCAGGACGAATCCAGCAGCACCAGTTGATCGCCGGGCTGGTGCTGCAGCGGCGAACAGCGTTTAAGCAGTTGCCTGCGATTGATTCGCCGGATCAGCCGAATCGGCAAGCCGAACACTGCAAACTGGGTCAATCGATAGCCCACATAAAGCACCCGACGCGCCAGTTTCGAAGCGCACTGTGCATCGCGGCGCTGATGCCATTGCCAGAAACGGTGAGCAAGGCGCTGCAAGCGTTCGCCAAAGGTTTCAAGGGTGTTCCAGAACGGTGTATCGAACGGCGCCAGGCGCACAACGCGGTACAGCTCGCCATTGAGCACGACCACCGGCATGCATTCGACACCTTCAGCGCTGGCGGGCAGTTGCTTGATGACGTTGCGCACCACGCGCTGGATACCCGAATTGACCGTCGGGTGTTTGAACACGTGGGTACATTCGACCAGCAGGCGGGTCATGGTGCGCGCTCGACAGTCCGGGCCTCGGTGTCGCGGGTGACCGTGGTTTTCGCGCCCAGCCAGGCGCAGCCGACGAAGTCTTCCTGGCGGTTGTTGATCACGTGGAACACCAGCCCGTAGTCACGCCATTCGAAGTTTCGATCCAGATGCGAGTCCAGACGCGACAGGCTCAGCGACACCGAATAATTGCCCTTGCCCAGGCCCATGACGAAGGCAAAGCGGTAGGTGATGCGCTCGCCGGCGTGCAGGTCGGTCAACGCCTTGTCCAGGCGGTGGGTGTTGATGCCGTACATCATCTGGCCCAGACGATCCTTGAGAATAAAGCCCAGTACCAGCCGTTCGATGTCCTTGCGCACTTCCACCTGTACTTCGAGGACCACCGGTTGGCCGACTTCGACGGCATCGATGCTGCGCTCGTTCTCATCGAGCAGGCGTACGCTCAGAATCGCCGCTTCGCCGGTGCCAGACACCGTTTGCACCTCGCCGCCGGCAAGCATTTGCTGGCGCACGACTTGCCCTTCGCGTTCGGCCATCAGCGCGTTGTAGTAGTCGAGCACCGGTTCCGGTTTGCCGCGCATGGCCATGCGGCCATCCTTGAGCAGGATCGCCGAATCGCAGATCGACTGAATGGCCGAGCGGTCGTGGGAGACAATCAGCAAGGTCGTGCCGGATTTGCGGAAGCTACGGATGCGTTCGAAGCTCTTGTGCTGGAAATAGGCATCGCCCACCGACAGCGCTTCGTCGACGATAAGAATGTCCGGGCGCCGCGCCGTAGCGACGCTGAAGGCCAGGCGCATCTGCATGCCGCTGGAATAGGTCCGCACCGGGTGGTCAATGGCACCGCCGATTTCGGCGAAGTGCTCGATGTCGGGCATCAGGGCTTCGATTTCTTCGAGCTGCATGCCCAGCAATTGTCCGGCCATGATTGCGTTCTGCCGACCAGTGAAGTCCGGATGAAAACCCATGCCCAGTTCCAACAGCGCCGCAACGCGCCCCTGCAGTTCGATCTTGCCGCTGGTGGGTTGGGTGGTGCCGGTAATCATCTTCAGCAAGGTGCTTTTGCCGGCACCGTTGGCGCCAACGATGCCCACCGCTTCACCGGGGGCGATCTCGAATTCGACATCCTGCAGGACCCAGTGCTGGTGATGGCGGATCGGCGCAAAGGGGATCAGCCACTCGGCCAGGCGGGCCCAACGGTTGGGGTATTGCTTATAGGCCTTGCTCAGACCGGTGACGCGAATATGTCCCATCAGAGTTCATCCACCATTTCGCCGACGCGCTGACGAAACAGCCTTAGCCCGATCAGACAAAACACCACGGCGGTGATGAAAATCGGCAACAGCGAACTCCAGACCGGCCACTGACCGTAAAGAAACAGGTTCTGATAACTGCTGAACAGGTTGGTCAGCGGGTTGAGTTGCAGCAGGCGCTGTACCCATTCCGGGAGGATGGTGATCGGGTACACGATGGGGGTCAGCCAGAACCAGAATTGCAGGCATATGCCGAATAACTGACCGACGTCGCGAAAGAACACATTCAACACGCCGAGCACCATGCCCAACCCGGCGCAGAACATCATTTGCAGAGCAATCAGTGGAATCAGCCCCAGCAAGGCCATGCCCGGCCAGCGCCCGGTGATCAGCAGAAAGCCGAGAAACAGGCTGATGATGATCGCGAAATTGATCGCGGCGTTGATCAACACGATCACCGGCAGGCAGATCCTCGGGAAGCTGATTTTCTTCAGCAGGTTGGCGTTTTCCAGAAACATGTTCTGGCTGCGCAGGGTGATTTCCGAAAACAGTCCCCACGCCAGCAGGCCCGCGCACAGATACACGCTGTAGGCCATGCTGTCGTCCACACCCGGCAGGCGCGCGCGCATGATCTGCGAAAAGATCACCGTGTAAACGATGATCATCGACAGCGGATTGAAGATCGGCCACAGCGCGCCGAACAACGAATTGCGATACCGCGCTTGAAACTCTCGCTGCACGCTGCCGAGGATGAATCCACGGTAGCTGCGCAGCGAGCGGTACAGGGAAAGCAGCATTCAAACCGTCCTGCCGTATTGATCTTCGAAGCGAACGATATCGTCCTCGCCCAGGTATTCGCCGCTTTGCACTTCGATGATCACCAGATCGATCACCCCGGGGTTCTCCAGGCGATGTTTGTGGCCGGCGGCAATGAACGTCGATTCGTTCTTCGCCACCAGTGTCGTGCCGGAGCCATTGTTGGTGACCTTGGCCATGCCTTCGACCACCACCCAGTGTTCGTTGCGGTGATGGTGCATTTGCAGCGAGAGCTTGCCACCGGGTTTGACCACGATGCGTTTGATCTTGAAGCGCGGGCCTTCTTCCAGAACGGTGTAGGTGCCCCACGGACGGCTGACCGTACGATGCAGGCGATAGGCTTCGTGGGACTTGTCCTTGAGTTGCCTGGCCACCCGGCGTACGTCTTGTGCACGGTCGGCATGGGCCACCAGCACCGCGTCGGCGGTGTCGACAATGATCAGGTTATCCACACCGACGGTCGCCACCAGCCGGCCTTCGCTTTGCACGAAGTTGTTATGGCTGTCGATGAAGATCGCTTCGCCGCTGGCGCGATTGTTGTCGGCATCGGCGGGGATCAGCGCAGCGACCGCGCTCCACGAACCGATGTCGCTCCAGTCGAAACCAGCGGGTACCACGACGACTTTTTCCGAGCGTTCCATCAATGCGTAATCAATGGAGATGTCAGTGATTTCGGCAAACAGCGTCGGCGACAACTCCTGTTGCAGGCAGCCAACCGTTTCGACCGGCGCGCTGACGGCCATGCAGGCTCGAGTCTGCTCCAACAACTCGGGTGCATGCAGTTGCAGTTCGGCGATAAGCGTAGCGGTGGTGAAGCAGAACATCCCCGAATTCCACAGGAAATTGCCGCTCTCCAGATAATGCGTGGCGGTCTGCAGATCGGGTTTCTCGACGAAGCGCTGCACCTTGGCCGCGCCTTTGGCGTCCAGGGGTGCCCCGGTTTCGATATAGCCGAAGCCGGTTTCCGGTGCGTTGGGGACCACGCCGAAGGTCACCAGATAGCCATCCTTCGCCAGATTGACTGCGTGTTCGACGGCACTTTTCAGCGCGTCCTGATCGACGATCAGGTGATCGGCCGGCATCACCACCATGATCGCGTCGTCGCCATGCAGTGCCTGCAACGACAGCGCTGCCGCCGTGATCGCCGGTGCGGTGTTGCGCCCGGTCGGCTCGAGCAGGAAGTGTCCGCGATGACGCGAGACCTGCGCTGCGCAATAGTGATCCTTGCTCTGGAAGTAGTACTCGCGATTGGTCACTGTGACGATGTCGCCCCAGCCGTCGAGCAAGGCTGCCGCGCGCTGGTAGGTCTTGCCCAGCAACGACTCGCCATCGGGCAAGGTCATGAATGGTTTGGGGTGGCCCTCGCGGGACACCGGCCACAAACGGGTGCCGGCACCGCCGGACAGAATCACCGGAATCAGCATGGCCTACTCCTTGGCGACGCGTTTCATGTCCGCATCCATCATCATGCGGATCAGGCTGTCCAGGTCGGTTTTCGGTTTCCAGCCGAGCACGCGCTGCGCCTTGGCCGGGTTGCCGAGCAGCACTTCGACTTCGGCGGGGCGGAAGAACGCCGGGTCGATCTTCACGTAATCACGATAATTGAGGCCGACGTGATCGAAGGCGATGCGGCACATCTCGCGTACGGTGGTGGTGACGCCGGTGGCCACCACGAAGTCGTCCGGTTTGTCCTGTTGCAGCATCAGCCACATGGCTTCGACGTAATCGCCGGCAAAACCCCAATCGCGCTTGGCGTCGATGTTGCCCAGCGCCAGCTCCTGCTGTTTGCCCTGTTTGATCCGGGCAGCAGCGTCGGTGACCTTGCGGGTGACGAACTCGATGCCGCGCAGCGGGGATTCGTGGTTGAAGAGGATGCCGCTGTTGGCGTGCAGGTTGAAACTTTCGCGGTAGTTGACGGTGATCCAGTGGCCGTAGAGTTTGGCTACACCGTAAGGACTGCGTGGGTAGAACGGCGTGTTCTCGTCCTGCTGCTCGGCCTGGATCAGACCGAACATTTCGCTGGTCGAGGCCTGATAAAAGCGCGTGTGCGGGCTGAATTGGCGAATGGCTTCGAGCAGATGTGTCACGCCCAGACCATCGACGATCCCGGTGGTCACCGGCTGGTCCCAGGACGCGGCGACAAAACTCTGTGCGGCGAGGTTATAGACCTCGTCCGGTGCCGATTTGATTACCGCGCGCTGCACCGAGCAGGCGTCAGCCATGTCACCGTCGAGGTAGACGATATCGGCTTCGACACCCATCTCGCGCAGGCGCCAGCGTGAATCGCTGCTGCGTCGGGCGACGAGGCCGTGAACCTTGTAGCCCTTGTCCAGCAGCAGTTTGGCCAGATAGGCGCCGTCCTGGCCCGTAATCCCGGTAATCAGTGCACTTTTTGTCATTATTGTCGTACTCGCGTCTCCCAGTCGGACAGGATCGCCCGCAGGGATTGTTGTGTGGTGGTGACTGGCGCCCATCCTGTGGCGTTGGCCAGTTTTGCGTGGCTGCCGCAGACGCGGCGCTGGTCGGCGCGGCGCATGCGCGCCGGGTCCTGCACCAGCTCTACGTCGACCTCGGCCAGATCGGCCAATTGCTCGATCAGGCTGCGGATGCTTTGCTCGCGGCCCGAGCAAATGTTGTAGACCTGCCCCGGTGTGCCGTTTTCCAGCAGCGCGAAGTAGGCCGAAATTACATCGCCGACATCGAGAAAATCCCGTGTCACGTCGATATCGCCGACTTGCAGTTGCGGCGCTTGCAGGCCCTGTTTGATGCGGCAGATCTGCCGGGCGGCACTGGCGATGACGAAGCTGTCTTTCTGCGCCGTGCCGATGTGGTTGAAGGGGCGGGCGACCAGTACCGGCCAGCCTTCGCTCAAGCCCCACTGCAGACTGAGAAATTCTGCCGAGAGTTTGCTCACCGCATAAGGATTGCGCGGCAGCGGCGGTTGTTGCTCGGTGATCGGCAAATCCTGTTCGCCGACCTGGCCGTAGACGTCACCTGAGCTGACGTACACAAACGTGCCGGCAAAGCCGCGGGCTTTCAAAGCCTGCAGCAGATTGAGGGTGCCCCGCAGATTGATGTCGAAGGTGCGCGCCGGGTCACGAAAGGCTTCCGGCACGAATGTCTGCCCGGCCAGATGAATCACCGCATCGGGTAATTGTGGCCACAGATCGATGAGGCTGTCGGCGTCAGTGAGGTCGTAGCCCGAAGCGGCAGGCATCAGCGCCCACGGCGAATCCGGCATGGCCAGACGCGATTGAATGTGTTGTCCCACGAAGCCGTTGAGGCCAGTGACGAACAGACGTTTTTTCAAACAGCGACCCCTTGGTCTGTGACTTGCGCCTTTTTCCCACATGCGTTGGGGGATAAGTCTGTCAGACCGGGTCGAATATCCGGAGAAACAGCAGGCGAAGCCGTTGTTGTAGTTGTTTGGTTGCCAATCTGTGCCAATTGCTCGGCAATTTCAACCGGGCAAACCGTGACCGATGAGTTCTCATCAGCTTAGCCCTGTTTATTCTCGCCGGGCGGTTCCCGGAGTCGCGGCGGATGTGTTTAGAATGGCCTTCGTCGCGAGTTGGCCGGTTATTTTCAGGGAGCCGCGGCGCAGGGTGAAACTGACCACTAAAACAAGAACGAAGACGTGCCCGATGATGAAGGACGAGTGCCGGCCCTGCCGCGCCGATCCGACGCCGGCCGTCATAGCATGGAGTAGCCGGGACGGCGCTTCATCGTGGGATGCCATGAATTTCATTCTTTACTCGGACGTCAACGACCATTCCATCAGCGCCAGCCTCGGGCGTCCGGAATACAGCTATTACTTTGTCCTCAAAGCCTATCGCCCGGTGCTGGAAAGCCTGGGGCGCGTGCACGTGGCAGCTGCTGTCGCCGACGTCGATGTGCTTTACCGGCAATTGCTCGCCGCGGGGGAAGACAGCGTATTCCTGTCCTTCACCCCACCGCAGAAAACCCCGGTTGACCTGGAATGCCCGACGATTTGTGTGGTGGCGTGGGAGTTCGATTCGATCCCGAATGAACAATGGGACGACGATCCGCGTCACGACTGGACGCAGATGCTCGCTCGTCATGGCCGGGTGATCACGTTGTCGAGCCATACAGCCCGGGCGATTCGTCGGGCCATGGGCGAGGAATTTCCGGTGCTGGTGCTGCCCACACCGCTGTGGGAAAACTTCACGGCGATTCGTCAGCAACATGTATCGATGCCGATCAATGCGGGAACCACGCTGACGATCAAGGGTTGCATTTTCGATTCACGCACCTTGGGGCTGTCCGCCGATGCGCTGATTCCGACGCCGATTACGCCTGAAGAGGAGGCCGCGCTGGCTGCAGCGATCGAAGCCGCGCGCCCGCCACCGCTGACGCTCAAACGCCGATGGGTTATTGCTCGACATTACCTGCGTTTGTGGGCGCTCAATCCCCGGCACTCGCAGACGGAAGCGGTGCCACGGGTCAGATTTCTCTACAACTGGTACTGGGAGGGCATTCGCGATCTGGTTCCGGACGTGTTGCATGGCTGGCTTGAACAACGTCTGCCCGCCGTGTGCGGCGCGTTGCCGGTGCCGATGGTCGAACCGCTGCCGCTGGAGCTGCCGGACACTTCATCGGTCGTTGAAACCACGGTCGACGGCGTGGTTTACGTCAGCGTGTTCAACCCTCGGGATGGGCGCAAGAACTGGCATCACCTGGTAACGGCATTCTGCTGGGCATTTCGCGAAACGCCCGACGCGACGCTGGTGCTGAAGATTACCCAGAATGATCTGGCGTCCTATTACAGCGAGTTGATGACGCTGCTGGCGCAACTCACGCCGTTCGCCTGCCGGGTGGTGGTGATGCACGGTTACCTCGACGACGCGCAGTACGCCAGGCTCTATCAGGCAGCCAGTTTTTATGTGAACGCGTCACGCTGCGAAGGGCTGTGCCTGCCGTTGATGGAGTTCATGTCCAGCGGCAAACCGGCGATCGCTCCCGATCACACAGCGATGCAAGATTACATCGATGAATCGGTGGCGTTCGTGGTCAAGTCCAGTGAAGAACTGACGATCTGGCCGCAGGACACGCGGATCATCTACCGCACGTTGCGTCACCGTCCCGATTGGGGCTCGCTGAAAAACGCTTACGAAGACAGCTATCGGATGGCCAGGACCCAGCCGCAGCAATATCGGCAGATGTCGGACGCTGCCGTCGAGCGCATGCGCGAGTACTGCGCGTTCGCGCCGGTGCAAAAACGCCTGGCGGATTTCTTTGCCCTGGCACCACGCGCTGCGGACGCTGCACCCGTGACGGATAACGCCTCATGCTGATCATCATTCATTCGGAAACCAACCAGCACACCATCGCGCAGAATCTCGGACGTTCGGAGTACAGCTACTACTTCGTGCTCAAGGAGTATCGTCCGGTGCTGGAACGCATCGGTCGCGTGGTGGAAGTGGCCGATCCGCAGACCGAAGTCGATGCGCTGTACCTGGAATGCCTGAGCCGAGGCGAGGCTTGTGTATTTCTGTCGTTCTCACCGCCGCACCGCACCCCGGTGCACCTGGCGTGTCCGACGTTGCCGGTGTTCGCGTGGGAGTTCAGCACCATTCCCAACGAACCGTTTGCGGGTGAGCCGCGCAATGACTGGCGCACCGTGCTGGCGGCCTGCGGGGCGGCGGTGACTCATTCCAGTTACACGGTCAATGCCGTGCGCGAGGCGATGGGGGCCGATTACCCGATTGTCGCGGTGCCGGCACCGGTCTGGGACCGCTTCGCCGCCCGTGGCGCGCTGTTGCCTGAGCAGCCGCTGTCTGCCGCCTACAGTCTGACCATCAAGGGTCTGGTCGCGGACAGTCGTACCTTGAACCTCAACGCGTTCGGACCTGCTCACCTGCGTAGCGGCGACGGCATCGACTTCGCCGCGCCCGCCAGCGAGCAGACGCTGTTGCTCGATGGCGTGGTGTACACCTCGGTGTTCAACCCCGGTGACGGGCGCAAAAACTGGGAAGACATGCTCAGCGCGTTTTGCGTGAGTTTTCGTGACATCGAAGATGCGACTCTGGTGCTCAAGCTCACGCACCATGACGCCGAAGAGGCACTCAGCGACATCCTCCATCATTTGTACAAAAACCAGTCCTATCGCTGCCGCATCGTCCTGATCTACGGTTACCTCGCCGATCCGGACTACGAGCAGTTGGTGCAGGCCACGCGCTATGTGGTGAATACCTCCTACGGCGAAGGCCAGTGTCTGCCGTTGATGGAGTTCATGTCCTGTGGCAAACCGGCGGTGGCACCGCGCACCACGGCGATGATCGATTACCTGAGCGCCGATAATGCCTTCCTGATCGAGTCTACCGACGAGCTCACGGCATGGCCGCACGACCCGCGCCGGGCATTTCGCACCTTGCGTTACGTCACTGACTGGGCATCGTTGTGCCAAGCCTACAAAGCCAGCTATGAGGTAGCGAAAAACCATCCAGCGCGTTATGCGCAGATGTCAGCACAAGCCGTTCGCAGCTTGCAGGGCTTCTGCAGTCAGGCCGTGGCCGAGCAGCGGTTGCGGCTGTTCATCGCGCAGCTGTTCGAACAGCGCGGGGTTGCCATGGACGTCCCGCAAGCATGAGCAACAAACGGATCATGGACATTGAGGTCCTGCGCGCGGTTGCGGTGCTGGGCGTGCTGTTCCATCACCTGCAAGGCAGTCTGTTCGCCGATCCGGTGCCGTTGCTGGAGAACATTCATGGCTGGGCGCAGCCGTGGTGGGGCGTCGATCTGTTTTTTGCGATTTCCGGATTTGTTATCGCTCGCAGCCTGATCCCGACACTGCAAGGCTGTACGACCCGCCAGGAGTATTGGCAGCAGACGCGCAACTTCTGGCTGCGAAGGGCCTTTCGTCTGCTGCCCTCGGCGTGGCTATGGCTGGCGCTGATGCTGTTGGCCTGCCTGTTTCTCAACCGCTCCGGGGCCTTCGGCACTTTATCCGCCAACCTGCAGGCGACGTTGGCCGGGGTGTTGCAGTATGCCAATTTCCGCTTTGCCGACAGCTTCTTTCATTACGAGTACGGCAGCAGTTTCGTCTACTGGAGCCTGGCGCTGGAGGAGCAGTTTTATCTGCTGTTTCCGCTGCTGATCCTGCTGTTGCGCCGGCATCTGGTCTGGGTGTTGCTGGCCCTGGTTGCGGTGCAGATTCTGGCCGTGCGTACACCGTGGCTGATGGTGGTGCGCACCGACGCGCTGGCCCTCGGCGTGCTGTTGGCAATATGGAGCCAGCAGCCGGGTTATCAGCGCTGGCAGCCAGGATTTCTGCGGCGGCCGTGGGCCGGGGTCGCAACATTGATTGCCATCGGAGCATTGCTGAGTTTCATGGCCACCGACCGCTTCACCTTTGCCCCTTACCGCATCGGCTCGATCGCCGTGCTCAGTGCGGTGCTGGTGTGGATCGCTTCATACAACCGCAACTACCTGATGCCTGCCGGTGCCGTGCAACGTTGGCTGGCATGGGTCGGCAGCCGCTCGTACGGCATTTATCTGATCCACATTCCAGCCTATCAACTGGTGCGTGAACTGATCTTTCGCTTGCAGAGCAGTGGCTTGCCCAGTCCGGCGGGGCATCCGATCGTCACGCTGTTGCTGGCGTTCGGGCTGATCGTGATGCTCAGTGAACTCAACTACCGCTTGATCGAAATGCCCATGCGCCACCGTGGCGCTACGCTGGTCAAACGCCTCGGCACATCCCGATCCGCCATCCCGTCCTCTGGAGCCACCTCATGCTGAGCCTTTTGAAGAAACTCACGACAGCAACGCCGGCACAGCCTGTTGCGCCGGCTGTCGAGAAGACCGATCCGTACATGCTCGGCCTGCACGATGCGATGCTCAGTGGCTGGTTCAATCAGCAAACCGGCGAGCTGTTCAAAGACTTTCCGGTGAGCGCCGATGACATCTTGCTCGACGTTGGCTGTGGTGATGGCGGCAACGTGCATTTCTGTGGCATGCGCGGAGCGAAGATCATCATCGCCGACATCGATGCGGCCAAGGTCGAAGCGACACGTCAGCGCCTGAGCGATACCCCGGCCCGCGATGTCGAATGTCACGTCACCGATTGCAACCCGCTGCCGATTGCCGACGCCACGGCGACACGCGTGGTTTCTACGGAGGTGATCGAACATGTCGACGATCCGGCACAGTTTCTCGCTGAACTGGTGCGCGTCGGCAAGCCAGGTGCGTTGTACCTGCTGAGCGTGCCGCATCCGAGCTCCGAAGATCTGCAGAAGGGCATCGCCGCGCCCGAATATTTCCAGAAGCCCAACCACATTCGCGTCATCAGCGAAGAGCAGTTCAAGGCGCTGGTCAGCGACGCCGGACTGGAGATCGTCAGCCATAGCCAATACGGCTTTTACTGGTCGATGTGGATGCTGCTGTTCTGGGAAGCCAAGGTCGAATTCAGCAACCCCGACCACCCGTTGCTCAATCACTGGGCCAATACCTGGCAGGCCGTACTGGATTCTCCGCGGGGCGCGCAGATCAAGCAGGCGCTGGATGCGGTGGTGGCGAAGAGTCAGGTGATCATTGCGCGTAAACCTGCGGCATCCCTGTAGGAGCTGCGGCACGCTGCGATCTTTTGATCCTGATTGTTAACGCACGATCAAAAGATCGCAGCCTCGTTTCACTCGTCAGCTCCTACGGGGTTTTTGTGTAACCTTGCAGCCCTGTGGTCTCAGGGATTTTCAAGGTATGCGGTTTATTTTGGGTCTGTTCCTTGGCGTGTTGCTCGCGGGTTGCGAGCAACACGTCGCGCCTGCCCTCGACCAGCAACTCTATGTCTGGCAACGCCAGTGGACGCCCGCGCACGAGCCGGCATTGAGCGCCAGTCGCAGTGACTTCTCGACATTGCGGGTGCTGGCATTGCAGGGTTTTCCGGGCACCCGTTGGAGCAGGGCGCAGGTCGATCCAGGATTACTGAAAGCCGATGGCCGACCTTTGATCGCGGTGATTCGCCTCGATGGCCAGCTCCAGTCGCTGGACCCTGAACAGGTCACCGCGCAGATTCTGCAAGTGATCGCCGACTGGCAGGCGCAAGGTCTGACCTTGAGGGGTATCGAGATCGACCATGATGCCGGCAGTGCACGGCTGGCCGCGTACGCTGAACTGCTCGAACACTTGCGCACGGCCTTGCCGCCATCGCTGCCTTTAAGCATCACCGCGCTGCCGGCATGGCTCGACAGCGCGCAATTGCCGGCACTGTTGCAGAGCGTCGACAGCAGCGTGCTGCAAGTCCACGCCGTGAGCGATCCGCGACGCGGTCTGTTTGATCCGCAGCAGGCTTTGAAGTGGGCCAAGGCCTGGGCCCGCGTCAGCGACAAACCGTTCTATCTGGCGCTGCCGGCCTATGGCGTTGCGCTGTTGAATACTGACGGTGGCGCCCCGGTGGTGGAAAGCGAAGTGCAACTTGAGCGCGGCGGGCAGCGCCGGGAATTGCTTGCCGATCCGCTGCAACTCAGCCAATTGGCCAAGACCTTGCGCGAGGATCCGCCCGAGCATCTCGCCGGGCTGATCTGGTTTCGTCTGCCGCTGGCCAACGACCGTCGCGCCTGGAGCCTGACGACTTTACGCGCCGTGGCTCGAGGTGATTTGCTCAGCAGTCATCTGGGCCTGTCGTTCAAAGAGCAGGAAGGACTCTACGACATCCAGCTCGAGAACCGTGGCAATCTCGACAGCCCGTGGCCCGCGCGAATCACGCTGAAGGCGCAGGACTGTGCTGGCGCCGATGCGCTCGCCGGTTATGCATTGCAACAACACGCCGATCTGCTTACCTTCACCCGCCTGCGTGACGGCCGCTTGCCGGCGGGCGGGCAGCGCGCTATCGGTTGGGCGCGCTGTGCACATATTGATCAAGGAGGTTCGCATGTTGACCCGTAACTGGCCCCGCCATCTGCTCTGCCTGAGCCTCAGCCTGCCATTGGGGTCGGCGCTGGCCTGCGGCCCGGACTTCCCGTTGCGCCTGCTCGACAATCGCGCGCAGACGCTGGCCGATCTGCCTGAGGGCAGCTTCAGCTTCGAAATCAGTCGCCTGGGAAAAACCATTGCCGGACTGAAAAACGTCACTGCAGCCACCCACAACCCCAACGACTACGCAGAAGACAATGCGTCTGAACTGGCTCGCGAGCAGGCTGAACAAGTTGGCCTGAGCGCCGAGCAATACGCGGTGGTCAAGCGGCTGCGCGGGCTCAGCGATGCGCGTCACGCCGAGGAGCAGGGCGCCAGTCTGCCGGCGGAACTCCGCTTGTACGTGGCGGGCGCGGTAGCCTTTACCACGGGCGATCATCAATTGGCCACGGAGTATTTCCACAAGGTACTGGCGCTGCCGGCAGACCAGCGTCCGTTGCGCAGCACTTGGGCGGCGTATTCCCTCGGGCGCATCGCTTTCGCCATGAGCAATGAAGCGCACGACCGCATCGAAGCGCTGGAGCAGGCGCGCGCTGCCTTTCGCCAGGCTCGGCAGTTGAGCATCGACGGCTTCAGCGATCCGCTGGAACTGGGCGTTGCCAGCCTCGGAGAAGAGGCGCGGGTGTTGCGCAGCGCGGGCGACTGGAATGGAGCCATCGAACTCTACGAAGCGCAAAATCTGCACGGCTCGGCCGTCGGTTACACCTCGCTCAAGCAAGTGATGAACGAACTGGCCGAGTTGCCTGAGGCGCAGCTGGCAAAACTGCTGCAGCAGCCAGCGGTGCAGCAACTGGTTACGGCGTCGCTGGTCAGTCGTCAGGGCTGGTCATTTGGCGAGCAGCCGCCGAACGAAAAGAAACTGGTGACGCTGCTGCAGAACAGCACTCGTGGCAGCCTCGACAATGCCGATCGATTGGCGGCAATGAGTTATCAACAGGGCGACTATGCGTCTGCCAAGGCCTTCCTCGACAATGCCGGGGACGGCGGGCTCGCTTGGTGGTTGCGGGCGAAACTGGCGGTGCGTGATGGCGACACGACTGCCGCCGCGGCAGCCTACGCCAAAGCCGCCCAGGCTTTCCCGCAGAACGAAGACTGGGGTTATCGCCGCACACCGGACTGGGCGTTTGAAACCGTGCAGCCGAAATGCCGGGTCGAGGGCGAAAGCGCGATCCTCGCGTTGCAACGCGGTGAATACCTGCAAGCATTCGTGCAGCTGTATCGCAGCAACAGCATTTACTGGTTCGATGCCGCCACCGTTGCCGAGCGGGTGCTGACGGTCGATGAGCTCAAGCATTACGTTGATGAGAACGTGCCGGCGCCGCCGCCATTGACTCAGCAGGAGCGCGATAACTACGTGCCGCTGTCGGTGGCCGCCAATCTGCGCAATCTGCTCGGCCGACGTTTACTGCGTGAGGGGCGTTACGAGGAAGCGGTCGCTTATTTCGCCAGTGACGATTTGCAGCACAAGGCCCGACTCTATGGCGAGCAACGCCTAAAGGCCGAGTCGGCGTGGTGGCCGAGCAAACGCGCCAGTGCGTTGTACAACGCCGCGTGGACGGCCCGGGAGTGGGGCATGGACATCCTCGGTTATGAGATGGCGCCTGATTACGCCACCTTCGGCGGCAACTACACGCTGGAGAGCACGAAGCTGGATGTCGGCCCGCTCATTTCCGCAGCGGAAGTGCAGCGCCAGCAGGCCAGCGCCGCACAACCGGATCAGCGGTATCACTATCGTTTTGTCGCCACGGCGCTGGCCAGTCGCGCCGCCGATAACCTGCCGCACGCCAGTCAGGCGTTTGCCGCAGTCCTGTGCAATGCCGCCGGCTGGAACAGCAGCCTTGCAGACCAGAGCGCGCTGTATCAGCGCTACGTCAAGGAAGGCCCTTATGTGCCGTGGGCGCAGGACTTCGGCAATCAATGCCCGTACCCGGACTTCGAGAACGCCGACAAGCGCTACGTCACGCAGGTGACCGATGCCGTGCGGGCGGCACTGCGCCCATACAAGTGGCCAGTGCAGATTGGCGTGGTGGTGCTTGTCGCTGTTGCTGCGTTCCTGATGATCGCGCGTCGTCAGCGCAAGGTGCGCAAAGCCTAAGCCTGCTGAAGGAAGCTCAGGCGTACGGCGAAGCCGATCAACAGGCTGCCGAACAGCCACTGCTGAACGCGCTGGGCCGTTGGACTGTGTTGCAGCCAACGGCCCAATGCCGCGCCGGTCAGGGCGACAACACTGTCGAAAAGCAGGCCGACGCTGACCAGCACCACGCCGAGTACGGCGAACTGGGCCAACACCGACGCGCCGTGGCTGACGATGAACTGGGGCAACAGCACCGAGCAGAACAACAAGGCCTTGGGGTTGAGCAGGTTGGTCAGCAGGCCGCGCCGGATTGCCTCGCGCCACTGGCCCTTGGCAGATGTCTGCGCTTGCGTTTGCAGGCTCGGCACCAGCGAGCTGCGAAAACATTGAATGCCGATCCACAGCAGGTACGCCGCACCGGCGATGCGCACCACGTCAAAGGTCCACGGTGCCGTTTTGAACAGCGCCGCCAGCCCCAATGCCGCCAGTGCCACATGGCAGGCGCGGGCGATGGCCAGGCCCAACGCCGTGGCCAGCGCCGCACCTCGACCTTGCCGCGCACCGGTTTGCAAGAGCAGGATCATGTCCGGTCCCGGCAGTAGCAGAACCACAGCCAGGGTCAGGATAAACAGCCAGAGACTTGCCACGTCGCGCCCTCTTTCGTTGGTGATTTGCACGCGCCAGTCTAGAGCGAGAGGGCAAGGCAGGTGCTTGCGTAGTCAGCTTCAAAATCCTGCGTGTTTGGCATAACCTGCTGGTTTTCCACCGTGTAACTATCGGGATCTGCCAAAGATGAAACTCGACGCCTATGACCGCAAGATTCTCGCCGCGCTGCAACGCAACGGCCGCTTGAGCAATGTCGAGCTGGCGGAGGAAATCGGCCTGTCGGCCTCGCCGTGCCTGCGGCGGGTGCGCATGCTGGAAGAGGCGGGAGTGATTCGTGGCTATCAGGCCAATCTCGATCGCGACGAAGTCGGGCTGGGGCTGACGGTGTTCGTCGGGGTCAAGGTCGAGCGGCACAACGAAGAACGCGCCGAGGCTTTCTATGCCGCTGTCACTGCGTTACCCGAGGTGATCTCGGCCTTTCTGGTGTCCGGGGAGTCGGATTTTTTGCTGCAGGTGGTGGTGCCCGACTTGCGGGCTTATGACCGCTTTGTCAGTGCGCACCTGCTGAAACTGCCGGGAGTGAGCGATATTCGCAGCAACTTTGCCATTCATACGGTGAAAGCACCGGGGGCGTTGCCGCTGGGGCATCTGCCGCTTTAGACCGGGTGGCGCCATTCGCGAGCAGGCTCGCTCCCACAGGGGTAACGCATTCCAATGTGGGAGCGAGCCTGCTCGCGAAGGAGCGCGCAAGGCTTGGAGATTTACATCTGCGTCGCCATCCCCTCGACATTCATTGCCGCCTGACGCAGCGCTTCCGAGCGCGTCGGGTGCGGATGGCAGGTCAGGGCAATATCCTCGGCCGATGCGCTGAATTCCATCGCCACGCAAAACTCGCCGATCATCTCGCTAACGCTCGGCCCGATCAGGTGCACGCCGAGCACTTCGTCCGTGCGCTCGTCGGCGAGGACTTTGGCAAAGCCTTCTGTTTCGTGATTGATCTTCGCCCGGCTGTTGGCGCTGAAGGGAAACTTGCCGACTTTGTAGGCACGGCCCTCGGCCTTGAGCTGTTCTTCGGTCTGGCCAACGCTGGCCAGCTCTGGCTGGGTGTAGATAACGTTGGGGATCAGCGCGTAATTGACCTCGCCGGCCTTGCCGTGAATCTGCTCGACGCAGGCCATGGCCTCGTCTTCAGCCTTGTGCGCGAGCATCGGGCCGGACGTGACGTCGCCAATCACCCAGATCCCGGCGGCTTCGGTGCGATGTTGCTGGTTGGCTAGCATGCCGCGTTGGTCGGTGCTCAGGCCGACGTTCTCCAGGCCAACGCCTTGGGTGTACGGCCGGCGCCCGATGGCCACCAGCACATAGTCGGCTTCGATCAGCTCAGCAGTGCCGCCTGCGGCAGGTTCGACGCTAAGCTGCACGCCTGTAGCGGAGCTGGTGGCGCTGGTGACCTTCGAGCTCAATTTGAAGGCAATGCCTTGTTTGCTCAGCGCGCGTTGCAAGGTTTTGCCGGCCTCGCCATCGACGCCGGGACAGATGCGATCAACGTATTCGACCACGGTGACCTGCGCGCCGAGTCGGCGCCATACCGAGCCCAGCTCCAGGCCGATCACCCCGGCACCAATGACCACCAGATGTTTGGGTACTTCACTCAATGACAGCGCGCCAGTGGAATCGAGGATGCGCTGGTTGTCGATCTCGACGCCGGGCAGGGGAGTGGGCTCGGAGCCGGTGGCGATGATGATGTCCTTGGCGCTGAGCTCGGTTTTGTTGCCCTGAGCATCGGTCACCGAGACTTTGCCCGGGCCGTCGATGTGGCCCCAGCCCTTGATCCAGTCGACTTTGTTCTTGCGAAACAGAAACTCGATGCCTTTGGTCAGGCCGGCGACGCTTTCGTCTTTCTGTTTCATCATTTGCGCCAGGTTCAGCGTCGGTTTGACTTCGATGCCGAGGTTGGCGAACTCGGTGCCCACCGCAGCGGCATAGAGCTCGGAGGCGTGCAACAGGGCTTTGGACGGCATGCAACCAACGTTCAGGCAGGTGCCGCCAAGGGTCGAACGCCCTTCGACACAAGCAGCCTTGAGGCCGAGCTGGCCGGCGCGGATCGCTGCGTTATACCCGCCGGGACCACCGCCCAGAATCACCACGTCATAGTTGCTCATGCGCTTGCTCCATATTGCTCGTTGGGGGATAGCCAAGATTAGTCGCGATAAAAATTACGTGCGTAATATGAGCCTCGCCGAACATTTCGGTCAAGGCTTCAGGCAAGCGACAGCTGCAGCGTCTTTGAATAAGGGTAATTGTGTACGAATATTTCACAGTCTCCGTTATATCGTAACGCTATGAACGCAGGGCCTACATTTTCGGGGTTTTATGCAAGTCGATCTTGAGTTGGACGCCACGCCAGTCACCGGGCTGCCGCGCTTTCAGCAGGCAGCGGCCCAATCACGCAAATTGCGTCGGCTGGCTTATGGACTCGGCGCAGCGGCCTCGTCGGGCTGGGTGCTGGCGTTTTTCGTCGGTCTTTTTGCGCCGCAATCGCTGTGGTTGCCGATGCTGATCAATCAGAGCGCAGCTTTGCTGGTGCTGGTCGCCGGTCTGCAATCAGCCTGGTGGGTGACGCAATGGCGCGCACGGGTGATGCATCCGCCAGTGTCGCAAACGGCAGTCGCTGAGGAGGGCGCCGCAGTCGATGGCTGGTACGAAAGGCTTCTGGAGCGCTTGAGCCAGCGCAGCCGCCATCTGCTCGGGCAGATCGGCGCGCCGACGTTATGGCTCGGCGGCTGGGCGTCGCTGGTGATACTCAGTATTGAGCAGGTCTGGAATCTCACTTTACCTGCGGCGGCCTTGGGTCTTTCGGCGAGCATCGGTGCGGCATTGGCGCTGTTGCTGGCGTTTGCCTTGCTGGTGCTGGAGCGGCAGCTGGCCCAAGAGCCGCCGGCGCAATGGCCGGAAGCGGCGGCACTGGCGCAACTGACCCGGGTGGCGATCATCACCCTACTGATCGGCGCATTGTGCCTGTTGTTTGCCAGTGAGCACGCGGTCTGGCCGGTTCGCGTGGCGGTGCTCAGCGCCATCCTGCCGATGTTGGTTGCCATCGAACTGTTGTTGCGCGCGGTGTTGGCTGTCTTCAGCCCGCGCCGCGAACAACTGGAACCGACCCTGCTGGCGCGCAGTTTTATCGCCGATATGCTGCGCTGGCCACCGCAGCCGTTGTTCGCGTTGCAGGATGAAATGCACAACCGCTTTGGTATCGATCTGCGCCAGATCTGGGCGTTCAGTTACATGCGTCGAGCCTTGTTGCCCGTGTTGGCAATGGTCGTCCTGATCGGATGGCTGCTGACCGGCGTACATGAAATACCCCTGCAAGCGCGTGGCATCTACGAGCGCTTCGGTAAACCGCAACAGGTGTTCGGTCCAGGCTTGCACAGCGGTCTGCCTTGGCCGCTGGGTCGCGTACTCACTGTTGAAAACGGCGTAGTTCACGAGCTGGCAACCAGCGTTGGCGACAAGCCGTCAACCGTGCCGACAGATTCTGCTGAAGGCCCGGCGCCGTTGACCGCCAACCGTTTGTGGGACGCCAGCCACGTCAACGACAAATCCCAGGTCATCGCCAGCAGCCGCGGTGCGCAACAAAGTCTGCAAATCGTCAACATGGACGTGCGCTTTGTTTATCGCATCGGTCTGAACGACGAAGCGGCGCTCGCCGCGACCTATAACAGCGCCGATGTACCTACGCTGATTCGCAGCACCGCCAGCCGCATCCTGGTTCACGATTTTGCCTCGCGCACCCTCGACGGTTTGCTCGGCGACGACAGGGCAGGGCTGGCCGAGGAAATCGATCGCGCGGTGCAAAGCGATCTGAACAGACTGAACAGTGGTGTGGAAATCCTCGCCACCGTTGTCGAAGCGATTCATCCACCGGCCGGCGCGGCGAATGCCTATCACAGTGTGCAAGCGGCGCAGATTGGCGCGCAGGCGTTGATCGCTCGCGAGCGCGGGGCGGCTGCGCAGGCCAGTAACGAAGCGCAGTTGCAGGCAAGCACGGCGGGCGATCAGGCAACGGCAAATGCGCGAGAGATCAATGCCGCCGCGCAAATCGCCGACCTGAAATTCAGTGCCGAGCGGAAAGCCTTCGCCAGTGCCGGTCAGTCCTTCGTGCTGGAGCGGTACTTCGATCAGCTCCGTCAGGGCTTGAGTAAGGCCAGGTTGCTGGTACTCGACCATCGACTCGGCGGCAGCGCAAATGCGCCAACCATCGATCTGCGTACTTTCACACTGCCGACTGATCCATCGTCCGCACGTACCACCGCGCAACCAGGAGCCACCCATTGAGCCAGTCGCCTGTTCATGACGTTCACGACCACAGCGGCCACGACCACGGCCACGGCGGCCATCACCATCATCATGGTCATCATCACCCTCACGGCGACCCGCAAGAGGCCGGACCATTTCCTTGGCGACGTATGAGCTGGGCTGCGTTGCTGGTGACGTTTGCCATCGCCGCCGCGAGTCTGGTGCAAGTGCGCTCCGGCGAAGCCACGGTCATCACCCGTTTCGGCAATCCGTCGCGGGTCTTGCTCGATCCCGGTCTGAGCTGGCGCTGGCCCGCGCCGTTCGAAGCGGCGATCCCGGTGGACTTGCGTCTGCGCACAACCTCCAGTGGTTTGCAGGACGTCGGCACTCGAGACGGCTTGCGCATCATCGTTCAAGCGTATGTGGCGTGGCAGGTGCAGGGTGATCCTGAACACGTACAGCGTTTCATGCGTGCCGTGCAGAATCAGCCGGATGAGGCGGCGCGGCAGATTCGCACATTTGTCGGCTCAGCCCTGGAGACCACGGCCAGCAGTTTCGACCTGGCCAATCTGGTCAACACTGATGCGAAACAAGTGCGCATCGCCGATTTTGAAGCGCAGTTGCGTCAGCAGATCGATCAACAGTTGCTCGCCACTTATGGCGTGCGCGTGGTGCAGGTCGGTATCGAGCGGCTCACTTTGCCCTCGGTCACGCTCAGTGCAACGGTCGATCGCATGCGCGCCGAGCGTGAAACCATTGCTACGGAACGTACAGCGATCGGCAAACGCGAAGCGGCGCAAATTCGCTCCGCTGCCGAGCGCGATGCGCGAATCGTCCAGGCTGATGCAACGGTGAAAGCCGCCGACATCGAAGCGCAGTCCCGGGTCGAGGCTGCGCAGATTTACGGTCGCGCCTACGCCAGCTCGCCGCAGCTGTACAACCTGCTGCGCTCGCTCGATACCCTCGGCACCATCGTCACGCCGGAAACCAAGCTGATTCTGCGCACCGATGCCGCGCCGTTCCGCGTGCTGGTCGATGGGCCGCCGACTCTCGACAGCAAATCCGGATCGCAACCATGAATGAACAAGTTCCACGTGGAACACATGCGTTGAACAGTCCGTGGATTCAGGCGGGGCGTCTGGCGTTTATCGCCCTTTACGCGGTCACCGTATTGGCCGCCTTGGCGTGGGCGTTCTCGAATGTGCGCCAGATCGATCCGCAGAACCGCGCCGTGGTGCTGCACTTCGGGGCGCTGGATCGCGTGCAGAATGCCGGACTGTTATGGGCATGGCCGCAACCCTTTGAACAGGTAGTGCTGTTGCCAGCGGCGGATCGGGTAATCGAGCGTCGGGTGGAAAATCTGTTGCGCAGTGACGAGGCGCTGAAGGCTGATCGTGTGGCTTCTTTCGCCACGCCATTGAGCGATGCCCTCGCCGGCTCTGGTTATTTATTGACCGGTGACGCCGGTGTGGTGCAACTGGACGTGCGAGTGTTTTACCAGGTCTCCGATCCCTATGCGTTCGTGTTGCAGGGCGAGCATGTGCTGCCAGCGCTCGACCGGGTGGTGACACGCAGTGCGGTGGCGCTGTCCGCCGCGCGGGATCTCGATACCATTCTGGTCGCTCGCCCGGAGCTGGTGGGCGCCGACAATCAGGCGGCCGAGCGTCGTGAGCGTTTGCGCGGTGATCTGGTGCAAGGCATCAACGCGCGTCTCGCTGAACTGAAGGCGAGCGGGCAGGGCATCGGTATCGAGGTGTCGCGGGTCGATGTGCAATCGAGTCTGCCGGAGCCAGCGGTCAGTGCCTTCAATGCGGTTCTGACCGCCAGTCAGCAGGCTGACAAAGCAGTGGCTAACGCACGCACCGATGCCGAGAAACTTACCCAGTTCGCCAACGAACAGGCGGACCGCACGCTCCAGGTGGCTCGCGCGCAGGCAGGCGAGCGTATTGCAAAAGCCTCGACCGATACCGCAACCGTCTTGAGTCTGGCCACGTCTGCCGACCCGCAAATGCTCCTGCGTCTGTATCGCGAGCGCATACCGAAGATTCTCGGTCAGGCCGGGTCGGTCACCACCGTCAACCCGAAAGACGATTCCCGGTTGATCATTCAAGGAGCCAGTCAATGACGGCGACCACCGCTGCTCCAAGTCTGTTGTCCTCGGCCGAACAACGTCGCGCCGCGCGTCAGTTGACCTTGGCGATGCTCGCGCTCGGGCTGCTGGGTCTGGGGTTGATCTGGCGCTGGATGCTCCCGGAGCAAATCGGTGTCAGCCAATTGCTGCTCGGTTTGGCCTCGTTGCTGGTGGCGGTTCCGGTGATGCGTTCGGCGTGGTACAGCCTGCGCTACCCAAGCCTGCACGGCATCACCGATCAGTTGATCGCGCTGGCCATGCTGGGTGCCTGGGCGACCGGTGATCTGCTCACTGCGGCGTTGTTGCCGATCACCATGATCTTCGGCCACGTGCTGGAAGAGCGCAGCGTCATCGGTTCTCAGGAAGCGATCAATGCGCTTGGCCAGTTGACCCGCAGCCATGCGCGCAAGCTGCAAGCAAACGGGTCGATCATTGAAGTGGACAACGGCACGCTCAGCGCTGGCGATGTTGTCGAGGTGCGGGCCGGTGATCGAGTGCCGGCGGACGGTCGGGTATTGTCCGGCCAGGCGAGTCTGGATACGGCGTCGATTACCGGTGAGTCGGTGCCGATGGAGGCGGGGGTGGGGATGCTGGTGTTCGGCGGTGCGATCAACCTCGATGGATTGCTGCGCGTCGAAGTCACTCGCACCGGCGACGAATCCACTTTGGGCAAAGTCATCGCCCTGATGCAAAACGCCGAGCGCTCGAAACCGCCGATCACGCGATTGCTCGAACGCTATGCCGGCAGCTACATGGTGCTGGTCTTGTTGCTGGCGGCGGTGACCTGGTTCGTCACCCATGATGCACAGGCGATGCTCGCGGTGTTGGTGGCGGCGTGTCCGTGTGCGTTGGTGCTGTCGGCGCCGGCCACGGCGATTGCCGGTGTCGCCGTCGCCGCGCGTCACGGGATTCTGATTCGCAGCTCGGCGTTTCTCGAAGAACTCGCCGATCTGACCTCGCTGGTGGTCGACAAGACCGGCACGCTGACTTACGGCACCTTGCGTTTACAGTCGATCGACAGCCTCAGCGCGGAAACCGAAGAAGTGCAGGCGCTGGCCGCCAGTCTTGGCGCGGCGAGCAGTCATCCGGTCAGTCGGGCGCTCTCGGGGCTGGTCAATCAGGACGCCTATTGGCCGTTATCAGATATCCATGAGCGCCAGGGCCTTGGTGTCGTAGCGGTGACAGAGAAGGGCGAGGCGGCGCTCGGTCGGCCAGAGTTGTTCGCGCAACTGGGCGTCATCACGACTGCGGTTCCTGAACACGACGGCCCGATCGCCGGGTTGGCCCTGAACGGTGAATTTCTCGCCTGGCTGTTGCTCGCCGACAGCGTCAAACCCGAAGCACGCTTTGCCCTGAGCGAGCTGCGCGAACTGGGTCTGGGACGACAACTGCTGCTGACCGGTGATCGTCACAGTGTGGCCCGAACCCTGGCGCAGGAAGTCGGACTGAACGAAGTCCAGGCGCAAGCGCTACCCGAAGACAAACTCAATCGAGTGCTCCAGGAAATCGATCGCGGCTTTCGCCCGATGGTGGTGGGCGACGGCATCAACGATTCTCTGGCGCTCAAGGCCGGCGTCGTCGGTGTGGCGATGGGCGCCGACGGTGCCGACATTGCCTTGGCGTCAGCAGACATCGTCTTGATCGGCAGTGACTTGCGTCGCCTCGGTACCTGCGTGCGCCTGAGTCGTCAGTGCCGGCGCACTTTGCAGGTCAATGTGGTGATCGGTCTCGGCTGGACCCTGGCCATTGTGGTCTTCGCGGCTTTCGGCTGGCTCGGCGCCGCCGGTGCGATGATCGCGGCGTTGCTGCACAACCTGAGCACTCTGCTGGTGTTGGGTAACGCCGGGCGTTTACTGCGCTTTCAAGAGCCGTTGCTCAAGCTCGGTGCTGAGGAAAAATGAAAGAAAATTCATGAACCGCGGGCTGAACAGGCAGTCATCTATCGTAAGGCGCGTGTTATCTGCAGTTCAGCTGATGCGCCGGTGGCGATAGACCAGGCCAATCGAATCGATAGCCTGCTATTTTTCAAGGTTGGTCTACCCTCAGATCAGACGTCTGAAACAAGGGGGGATTTTCCATGCTCGCGCAACTTCCACCGGCCCTACAGAACCTGCAGCTCCCACTGCGCCTGCGACTCTGGGACGGCCACGAGTTCAATCTGGGCCCGGCGCCCAGCGTAACCATCGTGGTCAAGGACCCGCAGATGGTCACTCAGTTTACCCACCCGAGCCTGGACGCATTGGGTGCGGCGTTCGTCGAGGGCAAGCTGGAACTGGAGGGCTCGATCAGCGAGGTCATTCGCGTCTGCGACGAGCTGAGCAGTGCGCTGCTCGACGAAGACGAAGGCAGTCAGCCGGTTCGCGCACATCACGACAAGGACACCGACGCCAAAGCCATTTCCTACCATTACGACCTGTCCAATGCGTTCTACCAGCTCTGGCTGGACAGCGACATGGCCTATTCCTGTGCTTACTTCGAAACCGGCAGCGAAACTCTCGAACAGGCGCAACAAGCCAAATTCCGCCATCTGTGTCGCAAGCTGCGCTTGCAGCCCGGCGAGTATCTGCTGGATGTCGGCTGTGGTTGGGGCGGCCTGGCGCGGTATGCGGCGCGAGAGTTCGGCGTGAAAGTGTTCGGTATTACCTTGAGCAAGGAACAATTGGCGCTGGCGCAGGAGCGGGTCAAAGCCGAAGGGCTGGACGATCAGGTCGAATTGCAGTTGCTCGACTATCGCGATCTACCGCAGGACGGCCGTTTCGACAAAGTCGTCAGCGTCGGGATGTTCGAACACGTTGGCCACGCCAATCTCGCCGAGTACTGCAAAACGTTGTTCGGTGCGGTGAAGGAGGGCGGGCTGGTGATGAACCACGGTATCACCGCCAAGCACACCGATGGCCGCCCGGTTGGGCGCGGTGCAGGAGATTTCATCGAGAAGTACGTATTCCCCAACGGTGAGTTGCCGCATCTGGCGATGATCTCCGCCCAGATCAGTGAAGCGGGTCTGGAGATCGTTGATGTCGAAAGTCTGCGCCTGCATTACGCACGCACGCTCGATCACTGGAGCGAGCGGCTGGAAGACAACCTCGAAGCCGCCGCGAAACTGGTCCCGGAGCAAGCCCTGCGGATCTGGCGCCTGTACCTGGCCGGTTGCGCATATGCGTTCGCCCGTGGCTGGATCAATCTGCATCAGATCCTCGCCGTCAAAGCGCACCCGGATGGCAGCCACGAATTGCCCTGGACCCGGGACGACATCTACCACCCGTAATACCCAGTGCTTTCAGAGTATCGGCGAAATGAGCCGGGCGATCCGCATGCCGACCTGTTGCAGGCGGTGGATCTCCCGGCTTTCTTCTTTGGCCACTTCGTCGGCCTGCGCGAAGTCGTCGTTGAGCATGTGCTCCACGGCAGCGGCGAATTCAGCGTCGACGGTCAACAGCATCACTTCGAAATTCAAACGGAACGAACGATTGTCCAGATTGGCGCTGCCAATGGCGCTGATCTCGTTGTCGACCAACACCACTTTCTGGTGCAGGAAACCGGGTCGATACCGGAACACCCGAACGCCGGCACGCACCGCTTCAAATGCATACAGGCTGGACGCGGCGTAGACGATGCGGTGATCGGGCCGCGACGGCAGCAGCAGTCGCACATCCACGCCGCGTAATACTGCCAGCCTCAGTGCGGCGAAGACGGCCTCGTCTGGCACGAAATAGGGACTGGTAATCCACACCCGCTGCGTCGCGGCATGAATGGCTTCGACGAAGAACAGCGAGCAGGTTTCGTACGAATCGGCCGGGCCGCTGGCGAGCAGTTGGCAGAGCACGCCGTCCGCCGGGTACTCATCCGGCAGAATCAACGGCGGCAGAGTGCGTGCGGCCCAGAACCAGTCTTCGGCAAACGATTCCTGCATGCACGCGACCACCGGGCCACGTACTTTGACATGGGTATCGCGCCAAGGCGCCAGTGGCGGTTTCTCCCCCATGTATTCATCGCCGACGTTATGGCCGCCGACAAAGCCGACCACGCCATCGACCACGACGATTTTGCGATGGTTACGGAAGTTGACTTGAAAGCGGTTCAGCCAGCCGCTGCGCGTGGCAAAGGCTTTGACTTCGACGCCGGCATCGCGCAGTGCCTGCACGTAATGATGGGGCAGGGCGTGGCTGCCAATGCGGTCGTAGAGCAAGTGGATGGACACGCCTTCGGCAGCCTTCTTCAGCAGCAAATCACGCAAGCGTTGACCGAGTCGGTCGTCGTGAATGATGAAGAACTGGATAAGCACCGCTTCTTTTGCTTGTTCGATCGCCTGAAAAATCGCCTCGAAGGTCGCCGTGCCGTTCACCAGCAGTTGCACTTCGTTATTCGCCAGACACGGCATGCGCCCCAGTTTGGGCATCGCGCGCAGTGAGGCGTAGGCGCTCGAAGCACGGGCGGCCAAGGCCTCTTCCACCCACGGGCGCCAGTTCAGTTCGGAGATCGCCAGGCGCATCTGCTCATTGGCCTGGCGCCGCGCCTTGATGTAGCCATCGAAGGTGCTGCGACCAAAGACCAGATAAGGAATAAGCGTGAGGTAGGGAATGAAGATCAGCGACAATGCCCAGGCAATCGAGCCTTGCGCGGTGCGTACGGTAAGCACTGCATGGATCGCAGCGATCGAACCGAGTGTGTGCAGCAGGGCAATCAGGTAACCGAAAATGTGCGGTCCGAAAAAATCCATGGGGCAGCCTTGCTCCGCGAGATGCAATGCTTAACAGACCATGTTCTGCTGCGAATGTCTCTATTTAATCGGTGCATGAACCGACGCAACCGGCCGGCGTCTAACGGCCACAACTGATCAGGAGTTTCTCGATGAACGTTCGTCTGCTGGGTTTGGCGCTGGGCCTGGGTTTGGCATTGCCGGTGGTTGCGCAGGCGCAAATGCTGCAGCCGGGGTTGTGGGAGATGACGTCGAGCAATCTGAAGGTCGATGACCAGGCCATGGATGTGCAATCGATCCTTGGCCAGATTCAGGGTCAGATCACCCCGCAGCAGCGCGCGGCACTGGAAAAGAACGGCATCAACATCGGCGGTAAAGGCATCCGCGCCTGCCTGACGCCACAGCAAGTGGCGACCAACGATATCCCGCTGGCCGATCCGCAATCGGGCTGCAAGCAGCAGATTACCGAGCGCACCGGCAACCAATGGAAATTCCGCTTCAGCTGCCCGAAAGCCCAGGGCACCGGCGTAGCGACATTCCTCAGTGACCGCGAATTCACCACCGTCGCCAATGGCACCTTCAACGCTATCGGCATCAACCAGAAGGGCAGCCTGGAAACCCGTGCGGTGTGGCTGGGTCAGGATTGCGGCACCGTTAAACCCCGCGCTTGAAACCTTCGCAGCGCTCCCACGGTTGAAATCCGCTTCACTGTGGGAGCGAGCCTGCTCGCGAATAGCCAGAGCACCACGCAGCTCATGGCTGGCTCAGCGCCCTGTACAGCGTGTCGAGGTTGTATTCGAACAGACCGGTGAACGTGCTCGCTGGTCCGCTGGAAGCCAGTGCATCCGAATACAGCGTGCCGCCGATGTGCGCACCACTTTCATCCGCAATCTGCTTGAGCAGGCGCGCGTCCTTGATATTTTCCATGAACACCGCTTTGACCTGGGCCTGGCGAATTTGCGTGATCAACGCAGCAACCTCAGCGGCGGACGGTTCGCGTTCGGTGGACAAACCCTGTGGCGCGATAAAGTCGATGCCATAGGCCTGACCGAGGTAGCCGAACGCATCGTGGCTGGTAACGATCTTGCGATTGCCAGGCGGCAGCGCACCGAGTTTGCGTTTTGCTTCGGCGAGCAGGGCGTAGATCTGCTTGAGATACGTCTGGCTGTTGCGCTCGTAGTCAGCCTTGTTGGCCGGGTCGGCGGCGATCAGCGCCTTGGTGATGTTGGCGACGTACAACTCGGCGTTCGCCAGATTGTGCCAGGCGTGGGGATCCGCAACGGTTTCGCCGTCTTCATCGAGCGAACGTGGAATCACACCGCGACTGGCACTGATCACCGTGGCCTTGCTGTCAGTGCTGGTGACCAGACGATCCAGCCATGGCTCGAAACCGAGGCCGTTCTTGATGATCACTTTGGCTTTGAGCAAGGCCTTGGCATCCTCCGGGTTCGGCTCGTAGGTGTGCGCATCGGCGTCCGGGCCAACCATGTTGGTGATTTGCACGTGCTCGCCGCCGACCTGATGAACCATGTCGGCAAGGATGCTGAAGCTGGTGACCACAGGCAGTTTTTCGGCGGCCGACAACGACATCGAGAGCATCAGGCTGAACAGCACGAGTAGAACGCGCATCGGGAAACACCTCATTGGGATGTGAGCAAAGGCGGGCGGCGCAGCAAACCGTGGACCGGTCCGAACACCACCGAGATCAGATAGCCGGCCCCGGCGACCAACACGATAGCCGGGCCGCTGGGGAGCGAGTAGTAGAACGACAGCAGCAAGCCGAGCCACACCGACAGGCAACCCATGATGGCGGCGACAGCAATCAGTACCGGTAGGCGGCGGCTCCAGAATCTGGAGGCAGCCGCAGGAAGCATCATCAGCCCAACCACCATCAGTGCGCCGATGGCTTGAAAGCCGATCACCAGATTCAGCACGACGAGGGTAAGAAACACGCCGTGGGCCAGAGGTCCGAGACGGCTGACCGTGCGCAAAAAAAGCGGGTCTAGTGTGTCCAGCAGCAGTGGTTTGTAGATCGCGGCCATGGCTACGAGGCTGAACGCCGAGACCCAAAACATGCCGGTCAGCGTCGGCCCGTCCACAGCCAGCGCAGAGCCGAACAGCAAATGCAAAAGGTCGAGACGTTTGCCGGCGATGCCGAGAATCAGCACGCCGCTGGCCAGTGAGATCGGATAGATCGCGGCGAGGCTGGCATCCTCTCGCAGACCCGTACGCCGGGTGATCCAGGCCGCAAGTCCGGCCATGCTCAGACCGGCGCCGAGGCCACCGAGCGTAAGGGCAGGGAGGCTCAAGCCGGCGAACCAGAATCCCAATGCGGCACCGGGGAGAATGCCGTGGGCCACCGCGTCACCGATCAGACTCATCCGCCTGAGAATCAGAAATACCCCCAATGGCGCCGTGCTGCATGCCAGCACCAAGCCGCCGAGCAAGGCGCGGCGCATGAACACGAATTCGCTGAAGGGCTGCCAGAAATGGCTGACGGTGGCGAGCATCACGCCACCCGCATGGACGGTGTCGGCTGGATCAGTTCTCGACTGGTCCCATAAACGCAGTGGCCGTTTCTGATCAGCAGCGTATGCGGAATATGTTGTCGCACTGCGACCAGGTCATGGCAAACCACGACCAGTGTTCGGCCCTCGGCATGCCAGTGGTGAATGTGCTGCCAGAGCAATTGCTGGCCGAGTTCATCAAGTGCGGCGTGAGGTTCATCCAGCAACAGCACCGGGGCATCAGCGAGACTCAGTCGCGCGAGCAGGGCACGTTGTAACTCGCCGCCGGACAGGGCCATCAAAGGACGCTGTTCGAGTCCACTCAAATGCCAGTCTTCCAGCGCGTTTTTCAAGCGCTGCGTGCGCAATTGAGTCGAGAGCCGACGACCCCAGAAACCTGCAGCGATTAGTTCTTCGAGGCTGATCGGGAATTGTCGGTCCAAATGCTGCTGTTGCGGCAGAAAGGAAATACCGCTTTGCCGTGGAACAGCCATTTCCACCTTGCCAGCCAGGGGCTTTTGCAATCCAACGATGACTTTCAACAGACTGCTTTTGCCGCAGCCGTTGGCGCCGATGACGGCGGTCAGGCTGGCGCTTTCGAGTTCCAGGCTCAGAGGTATCGTCAGCGGTTGCCCGGGCGCGCCCCAGACCAGCGATTGGCAGCGGATCATTGTTGCTCCCGCTGCCAACTGCTCTCGGCAACGGCGTCATGGGCGTGCAGGCTTTCGGCGTGGATCACGCGGATATGGAATCGGTTGATGCCCCGCGTGCGTTGCAGTGCCAGGTTGAGGCGGCGGGCGGCGTCTTCGCAGAACATCAGGTTTTGCCCGTTGGCGAGCGCGAAGGCCTGCTCGTCGGGGCGCTTTACTGCGGTCTGAACGGCGGTGCCGAGGGCGGCTTCGGCGTCATTGATGATCGCGGTCAGCGGTAACTCATCGATGAAGTCGTCGAGATGCACGTGCAGTTGCGCGTAGCTGCGTTGGCTGTGCGGGGTCGCTACGATTCCTCTGGGTGAGCCGAGCCATGCCAACACCTCAGCGTGCTGCAGGGACTTGTTGGCGAAATCATCGACAAACTGCTGCTGGATCAATTGCCTTGCCAAGGCTGCGGAGCAGGGGCATGTTGAGGAGTAGGGCACTTCGATTTTTAGTTCCACGTGGAACATTTGCTGTTTCAGGCTTGCTGAAATGGTTGTCGGATAGGATTTCCAGCCTGCCAATGGGCTGATAAGTGCGGGTCGTTTAAGCAGCAAGTCCGTGTGGATGTTCAGATACGCGCAGGCGGATAAGCCTTGGTGACTCACCAAAAATTGTTTGAGCACTTGACGCAGCAAAGCTGGGGAAAGGTTCTCCTCTTCAAGCGCTTCCAGTGCCAGATACAGCCGCGACATGTGTATTCCGCGCGAATTTCCATCATCGAGACTCACGCCAGCGTCTACTTTGGCACTGAGGCGTTGGCCGTCTAGCAAAACGGGTAGGGCAATCCCGCACATTCCGACCCAATCGAGTGGCAATGCCTGACGTGCAGATTGGTTGGCGATATCCGGTAGCGTAAGAGCGTTCATGTTTGAGACCGTCGTGTTGATCTCGGTTTGCGTTACATTATAACAATCCATTCAGCGACGCTTTTTTCATGAAAAGGTTTTCACTAGCAGCCCGTCATCCGGCTGCAAGTGAACCTTGCGCTGCTGCCTCCCGAGCTTGAGAAGCGGTTGATGGTCGTCCAGCCGACACGACGGGTATAGCCAACCCAGGCCTCGCCATCGGAGGCGACACCGGTAAAAAAGGTCAATTGGCCAAACCGGCTGTTGGTCTGCGCCCAATAGCGATGGCCATCCTTCTCGAATCCCCTCAGATACAGCGTGGTGCCGACCGTATTGACGCTATAGGCGTTGCCTTCGGCGTCCACGCAAGCCAGAAGGTTAGCGCTGCGTGTGCAGTGCGCCAGACCGGGAACTTGCGCTTCGACCTGGCCGGCGAGCGCCAGGCCGAAGCTCAAAAGCAGATATTTCAGCGGATTTTTCATTGCGCTTTTCCAGTTTCTTTGACGCGACGAATCGCGAATTCTTCCGCGATGGGCTAGTACGGCTGACTTGTTATACTATAACATTAATTGCGAACCAGCCTGATCTGCCGATAACAACCGTTTGCCTTCATCAACCCCAGTGCAGGAAGCGCAATACGGCAAGCGCGATCAAAAAAGCGCAAGTCGGCCGCGATTTATGAGGATTATCCAATGTCAGCCAAATTGCCCGTTACCGTACTTTCAGGATTTCTCGGCGCCGGAAAAAGTACGCTTTTGAATTACGTACTACGTAACCGCGAAGGTCTGCGCGTTGCGGTAATCGTCAACGATATGAGCGAAATCAATATTGATGGTAGCGAAGTCCAGCGTGATGTCATCTTGAACCGCGCAGAAGAAAAACTCGTTGAAATGAGCAACGGCTGTATCTGCTGTACGTTACGTGAAGACCTGCTTGAAGAGGTCAGCAAGCTCGCAAGGGAAGGACGTTTCGATTACCTGCTGATCGAATCCACCGGCATCTCCGAGCCGCTTCCCGTCGCCGAAACCTTCACCTTCCGGGATGAGCAAGGGCAAAGTCTCGCCGACATCGCTCGTCTGGATACCATGGTCACAGTCGTCGACGGTGTGAATTTCCTGCTCGATTACCAGGCCGCCGAAAGTCTGGCCTCTCGCGGCGAAACGCTCGGTGAAGAAGACGAGCGTTCCATCACGGACCTGTTGATCGAACAGATCGAATTCGCCGACGTCCTGTTGATCAGCAAAATCGACCTGATCAGCCAGCATGAGCGCGAAGAGCTCACAGCAATCCTCAAGCGCCTGAATGCCCAGGCTGAAATCATTCCAATGGTGATGGGCGAGGTGCCGTTGGAGAAAATCCTCAACACTGGTCGTTTCGATTTCGAAAAAGCCGCACAAGCACCCGGATGGTTACAGGAATTACGCGGTGAGCACGTCCCGGAAACACAGGAATACGGCATCGCCTCGACGGCCTACCGCGCCCGCCGGCCATTTCACCCGCAACGCTTCTTCAGCTTCATTGATCGGCCTTGGCTGAACGGCAAACTGCTGCGTTCCAAAGGCTTCTTCTGGCTCGCCAGCAAACCCACCGACGCCGGCAGCTGGTCGCAGGCTGGTGGCTTGATGCGGCATGGATTCGCCGGTCGCTGGTGGCGTTTTGTGCCAAAGAATCAATGGCCGCAGGATCAGGAAAGTGTCCAGGCGATCATGGAAAACTGGACGTCCAGCGTAGGAGATTGCCGCCAGGAACTGGTTTTCATCGGTCAGAACATCGATTTCCTACAACTCACAGCCGAGCTGGATGCTTGCCTGCTGACCGATGAAGAAATGGCAATGGGTGTAGAAGGCTGGCGCTTGCTGCCTGATCCATTCGGCCCTTGGCACGAAGAGGCCGCCTGATGCTCGCACTCAAAGATCATCCGCACCTTACTCGTCAGCAACATCAGGGCCTGACGCCGGAAACGCTGACGCGAATCCTTGAAGACCACACCAATCTCGCCGTCTGGCAACGCCAGCTGCCGTTGCACAACGCCGATTTTGCGCAGTTGGTGCTGTCGCTCAACGAGCCCTTGGCCGAGTCGCTTTGCCTGGAGTTACCTGATGAAGACGCCGAACCGGATCTCGGCGGATTGGCTTCAGGGCTGCGTGATCTGCAAGGTTACGAAGGTTTCATGAGCGATCTGAAATGGCTGATCAGTGCCTTCGCCTGTCTGCTCGGCGCCCGGCGTATCGGCGTGCGTCTGCGCGTGCTGCACAAGGCCATGTGCCCGCGCTTCCACGTCGATCACGTGCCGGTGCGCCTGATCACCACCTACGCCGGGGTCGGTAGCCAGTGGCTTGAAGAGGGGGCGATGGATCGCATGCGACTTGGTCAGGCCAATGCCGAACCGCAAGATGCAGCGACGATTCGCCAGCTCAACAGCGGCGACGTTGCCCTGCTCAAGGGCGAAAAGTGGCACGGCAATGAGGGCTTCGGCCTGATCCATCGTTCACCGCAACCGGCACCCGGTGAGCGCCGCTTGCTCCTGACCCTCGACTGGCTCGGCTGACACTCAGGGCTTGCGCCAGGCGCCCTGGCTTTGCCCTTCGCAGTACGGCTTGAGATACGCCGCATCAGTGGCCACGCCGTAATAGTGGATATCCTGGCGATAAGGCATATTGGCGACTTGCGCGTTGCTGCACACGCCGAAAGCCCCGCTCGGGCACTGATCGACGTATTTCACCTCGACCTTCTGTCCGGCCAGCGTCGGTTGGCAGAAGCCGTCATTGAACAATTTCTGCGGAATCGTCCTGTTCTGCTGACAGACTTTGACGTCGAGCCGTTCGCCCTGTGTGTGCACCACACAGGCCTGGGCCCACGCTTCACTCGACAGCAGCGTCAACAGCAACGACCATCCCGACCAGCGCATCATCAGTCTCCTCAATAACTGTCCGCAGAAAAGTACCCGCCATGTTGCAGAACATTCCGACCCACGTCATCGCCGGCCCGTTGGGTGCGGGCAAGACCAGTCTGATTCGCCAGTTGCTGGCGCAGCGGCCCGCGCACGAGCGCTGGGCAGTGCTGATCAACGAGTTCGGCCAGATCGGTCTGGACGCCGCGTTGCTCACTCGCGACGACGATGGTATCGCACTGGGCGAGGTGGCCGGTGGCTGCCTGTGTTGCGTCAATGGCGCGCCATTCCAGATCGGCCTCGGCCGCCTGCTGCGCAAGGCCAGGCCGGACCGACTGTTTATCGAGCCATCCGGACTGGGCCATCCGGCGCAGTTGCTCAAGCAATTGAACGAGGCGCCGTGGCTGGGCGTGCTGGCGGTTCAGCCGTGTGTTCTGGTTCTGGACGCTCAGGCACTGCAAGCAGGCAAAGCCTTGCCGGACGCTCAGCAGCAAGCGTTGGCCAGCTCGGGGTTGCTGCTGCTGAACAAGGCGGAAAATGTTGATGCAACGGCTCGGGAGAACATTGCCAGCCAGTTGCCACCGGTCAGGATGATCTGGACGCAGCAAGCCCGGTTGTCTCTGCACGAGCTGCCGGGGATGGCAGAAAAAGCAACCGGAGGCGAGGGTCATCTGCCGCTGCCCGCGGGGTTGGCGCAGCTGCCGGCCGTCTGGAGCGATCCGAGCGTGCCGATTTGCCTGAGCCAGGCGCAGGAGGGTGGCTGGAGTATCGGTTGGCGCTGGCATCCTGGACAGATATTTGACCAAGGACGCATCGCTGATTGGCTGGCCGCTCTCGAGTGGAAGCGGGCCAAACTGGTCATCCACGGCAGGGATGGCTGGGTTTCAGTCAATGCGCTGGAAAATGCAGATCTGATTTGGCAGGCCAGCGAATGGCGAAAAGATTCGCGAATTGAGCTGATCTTTACCGGGCCGCAGAACATCGAACAGCTAGACGTCGATTTGACTCAATGCCGAGTTCGGTGAATCAGCTCAAGGCTTCCACTTGGTATGTTCCTGCCGCCACTGGCTCAGCTCGATGACTTCCGCGCGAGGCTTGTGCACTTCGACCACCGGCGGCGTATCGTCGAACGGTGCCGGGTAGGGTGCCAATTCAATCTGCGCACTGTGCGCGCCGAACTGGGTGACCGTGCCGTTGTGGCGGCTTTCGCCGGTCACGGTGAACTCGAAGTTGTACACCCGCGCCAATCGGCGACGGCCGTTGGCATCCTTGATCAGACCGATCTTCTTCAGCGCGACGTTACCGTCCAGCAGCTCGACCCCGACATTGGTGCAATGCTGTTTGACCCGTTCCAGCGCACGCTCGCGCAAGCCGTGGTTGTGCCATAGCCAGGCACCAGCGGCGGCGAACAGCATCAGCACGAAGATGTTTTCCAGGGTCAGCATCTACATCGAACTCCAAAAGATAGCGTCAGCTTAACTGTCTCGCCGGTCTGTCGTACAGGCTGTGTTTCGTCGCATACTGCGCGGCTTGAATTTCAATCGTTTTACGGAATGACCCGAATGAAACGTACGCCTCATCTGCTCGCCATCCAGTCCCACGTGGTGTTTGGCCACGCCGGCAACAGCGCTGCGGTTTTTCCGATGCAGCGCGTCGGGGTCAATGTCTGGCCGCTCAACACCGTGCAGTTTTCCAACCACACCCAGTATGGTCAGTGGGCTGGTGAAGTGCTGGCGCCGCAGCAGATTCCCGAACTGATCGAAGGTATCGCCGCGATTGGCGAGCTGGGCAACTGCGACGCGGTGCTGTCCGGCTATCTCGGCAGCGCCGCGCAGGGCCGGGCGATTCTCAGCGGTGTGGCGCGGATCAAAGCGGTCAATCCGAAGATGCTGTACCTGTGTGATCCGGTCATGGGCCATCCCGAGAAGGGCTGCAGCGTGCCCACCGAGGTCAGCGATTTCCTGCTCGATGAGGCCGCGGCCGTGGCGGACATCATGTGCCCGAACCAGTTGGAGCTGGACAGTTTTTCCGGGCGCAAGCCACAGTCGCTTTTCGATTGCCTGGCGATGGCGCGAGCACTGTTGGCGCGTGGACCGAAAGCGGTGCTGGTCAAGCATCTGGATTACCCGGGTAAACCGGCGGATGGTTTTGAAATGCTATTGGTGACTGCCGAAGGCAGTTGGCACCTGCGCCGTCCATTACTGGCGTTTCCGCGTCAGCCGGTGGGCGTTGGCGACCTGACATCCGGCCTGTTCCTGGCGCGGGTGCTGCTCGGCGACAGCCTGCTGGCGGCTTTTGAATTCACCGCAGCGGCGGTGCATGAGGTGTTGCTGGAAACCCAGGCGTGCGCCAGTTATGAGCTGCAACTGGTGCGGGCGCAGGACCGGATTGCGCATCCGCGAGTGAAATTCGAGGCGACAGCGATCAGCCTGTAAGATCGCGCTGCCTTGATTCGCGAGCAAGCTCGCTCCCACATTTGGTCTTGTGTACGCCACAGGTCCAGTGTGGGAGCGAGCTTGCTCGCGAAAGCGGTCTTCAGATCGCTACAAATCTCAGGCGTCGCCCTTGATCTCCTGATAACGCTTCTCCAGTTCCTGACGAATCTGCCGGCGCTGTTGCGCCTGCATGAAGCGGCGCTTGTCTTCGCTGTTCTGCGGTTGCAGCGGCGGCACCGCGGCTGGTTTGCGCTGATCATCCACCGCGACCATGGTGAAGAAGCAGCTGTTGGTGTGGCGCACCGAGCGTTCGCGGATGTTTTCGGTGACCACTTTGATGCCGACTTCCATCGACGTGTTGCCGGTGTAGTTGACCGAGGCGAGGAAGGTCACCAGTTCGCCGACATGAATCGGCTCGCGGAAAATCACCTGATCCACCGACAGGGTCACCACGTAGCGGCCGGCATAACGGCTGGCGCAGGCGTAGGCCACTTCGTCGAGATATTTGAGCAAGGTGCCGCCGTGGACATTGCCAGAGAAGTTGGCCATGTCGGGGGTCATCAGTACCGTCATCGACAGCTGGGCGTTTCCGGGTTCCATAACGTTCTCACGGATCAAGGCTGATTGCAGAAAGCGCCTCTGCGGGCGCCTGGTGGCTTTTCAAAAAGTACCGTTATCGGGACGCTGCGCGGCTGGCCGCCGTCACGCCGGTAGCGATCTGTTTCCATATATTGCATCGGCTTCCAGAGCGAAGTCGCGGTGTTAACCTGCAAAAGCCCTGCCCAAGGGCAATTCTTACATTAAAAGCGGATTTTTACCCTGCTCGCGCAGAACGTTCTGACGTCTGTCCGCGCGCCTCGTCATCAAGGAGCCCTCGCCATGCATGCCATCAGTTTTATTCAGGACCTGGCAGTGATCATGCTGGTCGCAGGCGTGGTGACCGTGCTGTTCCACCGCTTCAAGCAACCGGTGGTGCTCGGCTACATCGTCGCCGGCTTCATCATCGGCCCGCACACCCCGCCGTTCGGCCTGATCCACGACGAAGAAACCATCAAGACCCTGGCCGAACTCGGGGTAATTTTCCTGATGTTCTGCCTCGGCCTGGAATTCAGCCTGCGCAAGTTGTTCAAGGTCGGGGCGACGGCGTTTATTGCCGCCTTTCTCGAAATCATCCTGATGATCTGGATCGGTTACGAGATCGGCCGCTGGTTCGACTGGAGCACCATGGATTCGTTGTTCCTTGGCGCGATTCTGGCGATCTCCTCTACCACCATCATCGTCAAAGCGCTGAACGACCTGAAGATGAAGAACGAGCGCTTCGCCCAGTTGATCTTCGGCGTGCTGATTGTCGAGGACATCCTCGGCATCGGCATCATCGCACTGCTGTCGAGCATCGCGGTCAGCGGCACGGTGAGTTCGGGGGAAGTGTTTTCCACGGTCGGCAAGCTGTCGCTGTTCATGATCGTCGCGCTGGTCATCGGTATCCTCCTGGTGCCGCGCCTGCTGGCCTACGTAGCGAAATTCGAAAGCAACGAGATGCTGCTGATCACCGTGCTCGGCCTGTGCTTCGGCTTCTGCCTGCTGGTGGTCAAGCTCGAATACAGCATGGTCCTCGGCGCCTTCCTGATCGGCGCGATCATGGCCGAGTCGCGGCAACTGCTGAAAATAGAGCGGCTGGTCGAGCCGGTTCGCGACTTGTTCAGTGCAATCTTTTTTGTCGCGATCGGGCTGATGCTCGACCCGCTGATCCTTATCGAATACGCCTGGCCGATTGCGGTGATCACCGTTGCCGTGGTGCTGGGCAAGATGTTGTCCTGCGGCCTCGGAGCATTTATCGCTGGCAACGACGGCCGAACCTCACTGCGAGTCGGCATGGGCCTGTCACAGATCGGCGAATTTTCCTTCATCATCGCTGCGCTGGGCATGACCTTGCAGGTGACCAGCAACTTCCTCTATCCGGTCGCGGTGGCCGTGTCGGTGATCACCACGCTGCTGACGCCGTACTTGATTCGCGCGGCGGATCCGCTGTCGATCAAGCTCTCGGCAGTCGTGCCCAAGCGTCTCGGCCGGGTGCTCGGCATGTATGGCGAATGGTTGCGCAGCATCCAGCCGCAAGGCGAGGGCGCGATGCTGGCGTCGATGATCCGGCGGATTCTGTTGCAGGTCGGGGTCAATCTGGCGCTGGTGATTGCGATCTTCTTCGCCGGCGCGTACTTCGCCGAGCGCATGTCGTTGTGGCTGCAGGACTGGATCAGCGATCCGAGCTGGCAGAAGGCACTGATCTGGGGCGGTGCGTTGTTGGTCTCGCTACCGTTCCTGATTGCCGCTTATCGCAAGCTCAAGGCGCTGTCGATGCTGCTGGCGGAGATGGGCGTCAAGCCGGAGATGGCCGGGCGTCACACGCAGCGAGTGCGCCGGGTGATCGCCGAAGTGATCCCGATTCTCTCGCTGCTGGTGATTTTCCTGCTGTTGGCAGCCTTGTCGGCCAGTATCCTGCCGACCAACAAGCTGCTGGTGCTGATCGCCGTAGTCGCCGCTGCGGTAGCGGCGCTGCTCTGGCGCTGGTTCATCCGCGTGCACACGCGCATGCAGGTGGCGCTGCTGGAAACCCTCGACAACCACAAGGAGTCATCGGGGCACTGACCACCCGGGGCGTCTGGCGGATCAGCTTTCCAGCCAGACGTCCCGCGCCCAGTGCCACACCGATTCCCAGGTTTCTTCGGCGATCAATTCTTCTTCGGCCTGCCACAGCACCACGGTGCCGTCTTCTTCGACACAGTAGTAGTCGTCGCCGTCCTGACAAATCGGGATCAAGCTGCGATCAACGCCCACATCCCATGCGTTGGCGGCGACTTCCGGCAAATAGGTGTGCGATTGCGGATCGGTGACGGTCACGGGTTCAAGGCTGCCGTAGACCACATCGCTGACGGTCAGCAAAAATTCCTTGAAGACGAACGGAATGTCGATGAACAGTTGTTCTTCGATTTCCACCAGCAGGTCTTCGTCAGGCAATTCCAAAGGAACCGGTACGGGTTCATTGGCTTCGCGCAGTTGTTCGATGATTTCTTCCACGTCCGGGATCCTCTTGCTTGAATGGCGCGGTTTATATGGGCCGGTTTATACAGTAGCTCGCTATAGATGCAACCGTGAAATGAAAAACCCCGGCCGGGGCCGGGGTTCTGTTACCGCAAGTGAAGCGCAGCAGGGATCAGCCGTTCTGGCGGATACCGGCGACCAGCCAAGGCTGGTTGTCGCCCTGCGGACGTTCCATGTTCCAGCTCTCGCTGAACACTTCGCCCTGGTCAAAACGCGAAGTCTTCGAAACGCCGGTGAAGGTCAGGGTGGCGATGGTCTTGTCGGCACGATCATCGACGCCGTCCAGCTGCACCTGCAGGTTGTCGATGTAGGTCGACTGGAAGCCGTCGCCCAGGTCCGCACGCTCACGCTTGAGGAACTCGAGCATTTGCGGGGTCACGAACTCGGCGATCTTGTCCATTTCGTTGGCGTCCCAGTGCTGCTGCAGCGACTGGAAGTGGCTGCGCGCGGCTTCAAGGAAGCGCTGTTCGTTGAACCAGGCCGGTGCGTTGATCACCGGACGGGCGGCAGCCGGAGCGGCCGAACCACCGAAGATCGAACCCATGGCGGCAGGTTTCTGTTCGAACACTTCACGCTGCATCGGCGCGCCGGCCGGAGCGAATTGCTCCTGCTGCTTGCGACGACGGGCGGCGATGAAGCGGAAGATCACGAACGCGATCAGGGCCATGATCAGGATGTCGAAGATCTGCATGCCCTGGAAGCCGTCGCCCATGAACATCGACGCGAGCAGGCCACCGGCGGCGATGCCCGCCAGAGGGCCGAGCCAGCGCGAAGCACCGCCGGCCTTGGCCGCGGCGCCAGCAGCACCGGCAGCGCCAGCGGTCGCTGCTGCGCCGCCCACGCCTGGAGAAGAAGGAGCCATCTGGCTGGTCTGGTGCGTCGGCGCAGCGCCGGCGCTTTTGCCACCACCAAAGCGCTTGGCGTTGGCGTCGAGGCTCATCGTCAGGCCGATGCACAACGCCATGGCGATGCTAAGAAAACGTTTCATAAAGGGTATTCCCGTTTTGTGGAGACACGCGCGCCATGTTGCACAGCTGAAGTGTTACTGGCTAGCGAGAGAGTGTTTCGGGCTTTTGCCTGACAGGTCGCGTTCAGCTTGGCGAGGCAATCAGCCGATGTACTTTTGTCTGTAGGAAAAGGCGTTAGGTTCAGAGAGATTGTGGGTCAGAACACCGAACTCTGTGGGAGCGAGCCTGCTCGCGAAAGCTGCACCGCGGTGTATCAGATCAACCGCGGTGATTTCATTCGCGAGCAGGCTCGCTCCCACAAAAAAGCGAAACCGGCGTCAGATGGCTTCCAGCTTGGCATAGCCGAGCATCAGCCATTTGCTGCCTTCGCTGAAGTTCACCTGTACCCGGGCCTGGGCGCCAGAACCTTCGAAGTTGAGGATCACGCCTTCGCCGAAAATCGAGTGACGTACGGCCTGACCGAGCACAAAACCGGTTTCCGGAATCTCGCTGCCGCTGAACAGGCTGCTGCCGCTCATCGACTGGTTGCCGCCGAACGGTCGGCTGACGCTGTTGGACAGACGAACTTCCTGAATCAGGCCTTTCGGCACTTCCCGTACGAAACGCGACACCTTGTTGTAGGTTTCGCTGCCGTAAAGGCGCCGGGTTTCTGCATAGGTCATGACCAGATTCTGCATCGCCCGGGTGATGCCCACGTAGGCCAGACGCCGTTCTTCTTCAAGACGCCCGGGCTCTTCCAGGCTCATCTTGTGCGGGAACAGGCCTTCTTCCATGCCCACCAGGAACACGTAAGGGAATTCCAGGCCTTTGGCGCTGTGCAGGGTCATCAGCTGAACGCTGTCTTCGTGCTCGTCGGCCTGAGTGTCGCCGGCCTCCAGAGATGCGTGGCCGAGGAATGCCGCCAGTGGCGTCAGCTCTTCGTCCTCTTCGGTGTTCTCGAAGTTGCGCGCGGCGCTGACCAGTTCCTCAAGGTTTTCTACCCGGGCCTGGCCTTTCTCACCTTTTTCCGCCTCGTGATAAGCGATCAGGCCGGACTGCTCGATGACGGTTTGCGTCATCAGGTGCAGCGGCATCTCGGCGCACTTGGCGGCGAGGTTTTCGATCAGCTCGATAAACGCACCAAGCGCACTGGCGGCGCGACCGGTCAGGCCTTTGTTCGCCACCAGTTGGCGCATCGCTTCCCACATCGATACATCGCTGTGCCGCGCATGTTCGCGAATGGCTTCGACGGTTTTCTCGCCGATGCCCCGCGCCGGCACGTTGATGACCCGCTCCAGCGCCGCGTCGTTGCCGCGACCTTCGAGCAAGCGCAGGTAGGCCATGGCGTTCTTGATTTCCGCGCGTTCGAAGAAGCGTTGGCCACCATAGATGCGGTACGGAATGCGCTCGCGCAGAAGGGCTTCTTCGAGCACTCGTGACTGGGCGTTTGAGCGGTACAGAATCGCGATATCGCTACGGGCCAGGCCGGTTTTCAGCGCACTTTCGATGGTTTCGACCACGTAGCGTGCTTCGTCGTGTTCGTTGAATGCCGCGTACAGGTTGATCGCTTCGCCGTCGCCGCCGTCGGTCCACAGCTCTTTACCGAGACGCCCGGTATTGTTGGCGATCAAGGCGTTGGCGGCTTTCAGAATGCCAGCGGTGGAGCGGTAGTTCTGCTCCAGACGAATCGTCTCGGAGTCCGGAAAGTCGGAAGAGTACTGATGAATGTTTTCGATCTTCGCGCCGCGCCAGCCGTAAATCGACTGGTCGTCGTCGCCGACCACCATCAGGCTGTCGCCGCCCTTGCCGAGCAGGCGCAACCAGGCGTACTGCACGGCGTTGGTGTCCTGGAACTCGTCGACCAGAATATGCCGGAAGCGCTTTTGATAATGCGCCAGCAGGCCCGGATGATCGCGCCACAGGTCGAGGGCGCGCAGCAGCAGCTCGGAGAAGTCGATCACGCCGGCACGCAGGCACGCTGCCTCGTAGGCTTCGTAGATGCCGCGCATGGTGGCGAGGAACAGGTCGCCGCTGGCCTGAATGTGTTGCGGTCGCAGACCTTCGTCTTTCTGCCCGTTGATGAACCACTGCGCCTGCCGCGCCGGCCAGCGTTGCTCGTCCAGGCCCAGCTCGCGGATCACCCGCTTGACCAGCCGTTGCTGGTCATCGCTGTCGAGGATCTGGAAGGTCTGGCTCAGGCCCGCTTCCTGCCAGTGCGCCCGCAGCAAGCGGTGCGCGAGGCCGTGGAAGGTGCCGACCCACATGCCGGCCGGGTTGATGCCCAGCAACTGCTCGATACGATGACGCATCTCGGCAGCGGCCTTGTTGGTGAAGGTCACCGACAGGATGGAGTGAGGCGAGGCGTTCTCGACCTGGATCAACCAGGCGATACGGTGCACCAGCACTCGGGTTTTACCGGAACCGGCGCCGGCCAGGACCAACTGACGGCCAACGGGGGCCGCTACGGCCTGGCGTTGGGCATCGTTGAGGGAGTTCAGCAGAAGGGAGAGATCATCGCGCATCGGGGCATTCTAGGGTGCGCCGCAGGCCCGGGCAAACCGTGCGTTGCATTAGCCGATGAAAGTGCTGCCGATGACGACCGGTCGGTCACTGGCTGCAGGCTTCGGCCCGTCTCGCCTGAGGGGTTGCGGCGGTGCGTTTGCTGCGGAAAATTTACCGGCAATTGTGCTCGGCAGCAGTTTGGCAACGGGATCGGCTTGTGTATGCTCCGTCCACGTTTCGGGCGCACGCCCTCCTTATAAGAACAAGAACGTTGCCCATGACCCTCAGCGCCGAACTGTCGGGGCCCTCCGTGGACCCCCGGGTGATCCGCAAGCACTATGCCGTCGAAATGGCGGTGGAGCGCACGCGTCTGCTGTATCAGGGCTCGTTGTTGCCCACGCTGTTCATGTTGATCAACGGTCTGGTCTGCGCCGCTTTGCTCTGGAGTCCGCAGCGCTACTTCGTGGTCAGCGTCTGGCTGGTGTGGCTGCTGTCGCTGGTTGCGCTGCGGGTGATTCAGGTGGCCGCGTTCGATTCGGCGATTCCCGATCGCCAGGCCCAGCCGATCTGGTTCCGCATGTTCCTGCTCGGTTCGACCATGACCGGCCTGACCCTCGCCGGTGCCGGCATCGCCTTGGTACCCGCCGACAATTTCATTCAGCAGGCCTGGGTGTTCGGCCTGATTGGAGCGGCAACGCTATCGGCCAGTGTCGCTTATGCCGTGAGCCTGCCGGCGTTCCTGTCGTTTACCTTGCCGTGTCTGCTGCCAGCGATCGGCTACCTGTTCTGGGGTGGCGACGATCAGGCACGGGGCTGGGGCTGGCTGGGATTGATCCTGCTCGGTTCGCTGAGTGTGGTGGCGTGGCAGGTCAATCGTCTGATTGACCGTGGATTGCTCCGGCGTTTTCAGAATCAGCATCTGATCGAGCATTTGCAACAAGCGCAAACCCGCAGCGAACAACTCAATCTGGAGCTTGGCAAAGAGATCGAACAGCGCCGCTGTGCCGAGGCGCAGTTGCGTGAAGCGCAGGTCGACCTCGAGGATCGCGTGGCCCAGCGCAGCCGCGAACTGGATGCCGCCAATCAGGCCCTGAGCAAAAGCGAAGCGCGGCTGGCGCTGGCACTGAAGGCCAGCGAACTCGGCTTATGGGACTGGAATCTGCAGACCGACGAAGTCCACCACACGCAGGTTCAGGAACTGTTCGGCCTCGCCCCGGAATACGTGACTGCACTGCTGCGCGATCTCAAACCGCGACTGCACCCCGAAGACGTGCCGTCACTCCAGTTCGCGCTGGTCGAGCATTTGAAGGGGCGCACCGAGGATTATCAGGTCGAATATCGCTTGCGCCACGGCGACGGCCACTGGGTGTGGATCGAGGACCGTGGCCGCGCCGTGGAGCGCAGCGCCAACGGCCGGGTGATCCGCATGGTCGGTACCCGCCGCGATATCAGCGCCAGCAAAAGTCTCGAAGAACAGCAACGGCTGGCGGCGACGGTGTTCGAGGCGGCCAGCGAAGGCATCGTGATTCTCGATCCGGACTACGCGCTGATCGCGATCAACCAGGCTTTCAGCCGTGTCACCGGTTACGAGATCGACGACATGCTCGGGCGCAACGTCGTCGAGCTGCCGTGCAGCCGCGATGCGCGCCGTCACTATGTTGCGATCCGTCATGCACTGGAGCAGCACGACAGTTGGCAGGGTGAGCTGGTGGAAACCCGCAAGAATGGCGAAATGTATCCGCAATGGCTGCAACTCAACGCCGTGCGCGACAGCCGCGGCAATGTCAGCCATATCGTTGGCTTCTTTGCCGACCTCTCGGCGCGGCGGGCGTCGGAAGAACGCCTGCGCTATCTGACCCATTACGACGAGCTCACCGGTCTGGCCAACCGTTCGCTGTTCCGCGAACGCCTGCATGAAGCCCATCAGCGGGTTCGGCAGGGCGGGCGCCGCAGTCTGGCGCTGCTGCACATCAATCTGGATCGTTTCAAATTGCTCAATGACAGCCTCGGCCATGAAGTCGCCGATCAGTTGCTGCAGAAGATGGCGCGCCGGCTGGTCAATGCCTTGCCGGAAGCCGACACCATTGCGCGCTTGTCCGGCGACGAATTTGCCGTGCTGTTCGATGCCTACGGCAACCTGTCGAGCCTGGCGCGGGTGGCGACACGGTTGTCGGCCAAGTTGCGTTTGCCGCTGAGTGTTGACGGGCATGAACTGGTGGTGAGCGCCTCGATGGGCATCAGTCTGTTGCCCGACAACGCGCGGGAGATCTCGGTGCTGGTCAGCCAGTCGAATATGGCCATGCAACATGCCAAGCATCTGGGCGGCAACAACTTCCAGTTCTACACCGACAGCCTGCAAGCCAGCACCCTTGAGCGCTTGCAGCTGGAGAACCACTTGCGCCGAGCCATTGAAGAACGGCAACTGACGGTGTTCTACCAACCGAAACTGTGCCTGCAAAGCGGTCGCCTGAATGCCGCCGAAGCGCTGGTGCGCTGGGATCATCCGAGCATGGGCCAGGTGCCGCCGGCGGATTTCATCGGCCTCGCCGAAGAGACCGGGCTGATCGGGCCGATCGGTGAATTCGTCTTGCGTCAGGCGTGCTGGCAGGCGTGCGAATGGCAGCGCCAAGGGCTGGCGCCGATCCGCGTGTCGGTGAACCTGTCGGTGCATCAGTTGCGCCAGGGAAAACTGGTCAGCCTGGTGCGGCAGGTGCTGGAAGAAACCGGGTTGGCCCCGCACTGCCTTGAGCTGGAGCTGACTGAAAGCCATTTGCTCGACAGCGTCGAACACATCATTGCCACCTTCCAGCAACTGCGCGATCTGGGGGTGAAACTGGCGATCGATGATTTCGGTACGGGGTATTCGTCGCTCAGTTACCTCAAGCGCATCCCGGTGGATTACGTGAAGATCGATCAGGCGTTCATCCGCGGTTTGAGCGAGGGCAGCGCCGACGCAGCGATCACTCGGGCGATCATTGCCATGGCCCACGGACTGGCCTTGAAAGTGGTGGCAGAGGGCGTCGAGCGGCAGGATCAGCTGGAATTTCTGCGCGTCGAGCGCTGCGACGAGGTGCAGGGTTATCTGATCAGCCGGCCGGTGGACGCTGCCGGTCTGGCCGGGCTTTTGCGCGATCAGGCAAATCCCCAGTAAGGGCTACATGCAGCTCAGCAGGCCTGATACAGGGACATTGAGTTACGCATTGAGCAGGCAAAATGCCCATTCATGTAGTATAACTACAAGCGTGCTACATCCTTGCCCACAAGAAGAGTCCAGCCCCTTGAATCTGCTGCAACACATCGCCCAGTCACGTCACCTGTTACGCAAGTCGGAGCTCAAGGTCGCCGACCACGTGCTGCTTGACCCTGCGGCAGTGATGCACAGTTCCATGGCCGACCTGGCTCACAGCGTCGGCATCAGCGAGCCAACCATCGTGCGCTTCTGCCGCGCCATCGGTTGCTCCGGCTTTCAGGATCTCAAACTTAAACTGGCGCAAAGCCTGGCCGCCGGCGCCAGCTTCGGTCAGTTCGCCATCCACGAAGACGACTCCGTCGCTGATTACAGCCTGAAGATTTTCGACACCACGCTGCACACCTTGATGGAGGTGCGCGAGAAGCTCGATCCGGTGGAGTTGCAGCGCGCAGTGACGCTGATGTCGCAGGCGCAACGCGTCGAGTTCTACGGCTTCGGGGCCTCGGGCGCGGTGGCGGCGGATGCGCAGCACAAGTTCTTCCGTTTGCTGCTGACCGCAGCGGCGTATTCCGATCCGCACATGCAGGCGATGTCGGCGGTAACGCTGAAGCCCACCGACGTGGCGATCTGTATTTCCCAGTCGGGACGTTCCAAGGATCTGCTGATCACCGCCAACCTCGTTCGCGAGAGCGGGGCGTCGCTGATCACTCTGTGCCCGAGCCAGACACCACTGGCGGAGTTGTCGACGGTGAACCTGGCGATCGATGTGCACGAAGACACCGAAATCTATACACCGCTGACCTCGCGCATCGCTCACCTGGTGGTGATCGACGTGCTGGCGATGGGCGTGGCCATGGCGCGGGGGCCGAGCCTGGTCAATCACCTCAAGAGCGTGAAGCGCAGTCTGCGCAGTTTGCGCTTGTCGCCCAAGGCCGTGAAAGCGCTGGATGACTAAGATCAAAAGATCGCAGCCTTCGGCAGCACCTACATTTGGAATGCGTTCCCTGTAGGAGCTGCCGAAGGCTGCGATCTTTGCTTTTTGACGGAAACTTTCATCAAACCGTCATCCCCCACGCCTATCTTGAAACTCCCGTACTCGCCCTGGGAGACTCGAAATGGCTCAGCCCTACGAAGAACGCAACAGCGCCGCGAAAACCCGTCGTCAGCAGGAAGATCAGCGCCGCATGGAATTCCGCCGTGCGATTGAAGATCGCTTCGAACTTCGCCAGCTTCAGGCTGAAATCGGCGACTTTCCTGAGATCACTCACTGGCAGGCAGCGCCCGCAGCTTCCCGTCGAAACGCTCAACCAGCGCAATAATCTGCGCCCGCTCGCTGCGGATAAACGCCAGGAAGGCGTGCGCCACCGGTGACAGCCGTTTGGCTTTGGCCTGCACCAGACACCAGCTGCGCATCAGTGGCAATTCTTCGACCGGCAGCTCGACCAGGCCGCCGGTCGCCAGCTCCAGGTTCAGGGCGTGGCGCGTCAGCAGCGCCAAGCCCAGACCCGCCAGCACGCATTCGCGCTGAGCTTCGGCGGACGCCACTTCCTGGGTCTGGGTGAAGTGCACGCGCTTTTCCTTGAAGTATTCCTCGCAGGCCAGACGCGTACCCGAGCCCGGCTCGCGGATCAGCAGCGTATACGGCTCCAGATCCTGCAAGCGCAACGGGCCCATATGCGCCAACGGGTGATCCGGGCGCGCCACGGCAACAATCGGATTGTTCAGAAACGGCAGAAAATCCAGGCCCATGTCCTGCGGCACCATCGACATGATCACCAGATCGTCGCGGTTGTCCGAGAGGCGACGGATAACCTGGCCACGATTGACCACAGTCAGTTGCAAATTGACTTCCGGATGCTGGCGCTTGAACGCGGCGAACAGGTGCGGCACGAAATATTTGGCACTGGACTCCACAGCCAGTTTCAACTGACCCTGTAGCGAACCCTGCATGTCCGACAGCTGCATATCGAGGTTTTCCAGCCGTCCGAAGATGTCGCGGCTGGCACGTTGCAGCGCTTCCGCCGCCTCGGTCATGTACAGTTTTTTGCCGACATAGTCGAATAGCGGCTGGCCAATCAGCTCTTCAAGCTGACGAATCTGTAGGCTGACGGCCGGTTGTGTGAGAGACATTTCCTCGGCTGCGCGGCTGTAGGAACGTAAATCGCACACCTCATTGAAGATCTGCAGTTGACGCAATGTCATACGCATCAAGGACTTACGCATAGAGTTCGGACTCGGTCGGCAGGCAGATGTTTCAACTATAAGTGTTTACTTATGCCTGACCCAATTTTTATTCATTTTTGTTAATCCCTTGGCAGCGCTAGTGTGGACCTGCGACTGAATTGAAACATTTGGTCACGCGTCGACCTGGGTCTAGCAGGTCGTGGTGCCACCGGCTCAAGGGAACCTCCAAGTGATAAAAAAGATCCTGATCGCCAACCGTGGTGAGATTGCCGTACGCATCGTACGAGCCTGCGCCGAAATGGGCATTCGCTCGGTTGCGATTTTTTCCGACGCCGATCGCCATGCCTTGCATGTGAAGCGTGCGGACGAGGCCCACAGCGTCGGAGCCGAGCCACTGGCCGGCTACCTGAACCCGCGCAAGCTGGTCAACCTGGCCGTGGAAACCGGCTGCGATGCGTTGCATCCCGGCTACGGCTTCCTTTCGGAAAACGCCGAGCTGGCGGAAATCTGCGCTGAGCGCGGCATCAAATTCATCGGCCCGTCGGCGGAAGTCATCCGACGCATGGGCGACAAGACTGAAGCACGGCGCAGCATGATCAAGGCCGGCGTACCGGTAACGCCTGGTACCGAAGGCAATGTCTCCGGCATCGAAGAGGCTTTGGTCGAAGGCGACCGTATCGGTTACCCGGTCATGCTCAAGGCCACCTCCGGTGGTGGCGGCCGCGGCATCCGCCGCTGCAACAGCCGCGAAGAACTCGAACAGAACTTCCCTCGTGTCATATCCGAGGCCACCAAGGCGTTCGGTTCGGCGGAAGTGTTCCTGGAAAAATGCATCGTCAATCCCAAGCACATCGAAGCGCAGATCCTTGGCGACAGTTTTGGCAATGTCGTGCATCTGTTCGAGCGTGACTGCTCGATTCAGCGGCGCAACCAGAAGCTGATCGAGATCGCGCCGAGCCCGCAACTGACCCCGGAACAGCGCGCCTACATCGGCGACCTGTCGGTGCGCGCCGCCAAAGCCGTGGGTTACGAGAACGCCGGCACCGTGGAGTTCCTGCTCGCCGAGGGCGAGGTGTACTTCATGGAGATGAACACCCGGGTCCAGGTGGAACACACCATCACCGAAGAAATCACCGGCATCGACATCGTCCGCGAGCAGATCCGCATCGCCTCCGGCCTGCCGCTGTCGGTGAAGCAGGAAGACATTCAGCACCGGGGCTTTGCGTTGCAGTTCCGTATCAACGCCGAAGACCCGAAAAACAACTTCCTGCCCAGCTTCGGCAAGATCACTCGTTACTACGCCCCCGGCGGACCGGGCGTGCGCACTGATACGGCGATCTACACCGGTTACACCATTCCACCGTTCTACGACTCGATGTGCCTGAAGCTGGTGGTCTGGGCACTGACCTGGGAAGAGGCGATGGATCGTGGCCTGCGCGCCCTCGACGACATGCGTTTGCAGGGTGTGAAAACCACCGCTGCTTATTACCAGGAAATCCTGCGCAACCCGGAATTCCGTAGCGGCCAGTTCAACACCAGCTTCGTTGAAAGCCACCCGGAACTGACCAACTACTCGATCAAGCGCAAACCCGAAGAGCTGGCCCTGGCCATCGCCGCCGCCATTGCCGCCCACGCAGGCCTGTGAGGAATACAAGAATGAGCAAGAAGATCTTTGTCACCGACACCATCCTGCGCGACGCTCACCAATCGCTGCTCGCCACCCGCATGCGCACCGAAGACATGCTGCCGATCTGCGACAAGCTCGACAAGGTCGGCTACTGGTCGCTGGAATGCTGGGGCGGCGCGACGTTCGACGCCTGCGTGCGCTTCCTCAAGGAAGATCCGTGGGAGCGCCTGCGCCAACTGCGTGCGGCGCTGCCTAACACACGTCTGCAAATGCTCCTGCGCGGGCAGAACCTGCTCGGCTATCGCCACTACAGCGATGACGTGGTCAAAGCCTTCGTCGCCAAGGCCGCGGTAAACGGTATTGACGTGTTCCGCATCTTCGATGCAATGAACGATGTGCGTAACCTGCGCGTCGCCATCGAAGCGGTGAAGGCTGCCGGCAAACATGCGCAAGGCACCATCGCCTACACCACCAGCCCGGTGCACACCATCGACGCCTTCGTTACCCAGGCCAAGCAAATGGAGTCCATGGGCTGCGACTCGGTAGCGATCAAGGACATGGCCGGTCTGCTGACTCCATACGCCACCGGTGAGCTGGTGCGCGCGTTGAAAGCCGAACAGTCGCTGCCGGTGTTCATCCACTCCCACGACACCGCTGGCCTGGCCGCCATGTGCCAGCTCAAGGCGATCGAAAACGGTGCCGATCATATCGACACCGCGATCTCCAGCTTCGCCTCGGGCACCAGCCACCCGGGCACCGAGTCGATGGTCGCCGCGCTCAAAGGCACCGAATACGACACCGGTCTGAACCTCGAACTGCTCCAGGAAATCGGCCTGTACTTCTATGCCGTGCGCAAGAAGTACCACCAGTTCGAAAGCGAATTCACCGCTGTCGATACCCGTGTGCAGGTCAACCAGGTGCCGGGCGGGATGATCTCCAACCTCGCCAACCAGTTGAAGGAGCAGGGCGCCCTGAACCGCATGGGCGAAGTGCTCGCAGAAATTCCGCGCGTACGCGAAGACCTCGGCTTCCCGCCGCTGGTGACGCCGACTTCGCAGATCGTCGGCACCCAGGCGTTCTTCAACGTGCTGGCCGGCGAGCGTTACAAGACCATCACCAACGAAGTGAAGCTTTATCTGCAGGGCGGCTACGGCAAGGCACCGGGCGTCGTGAATGAAAAACTGCGGCGTCAGGCGATCGGCAGCGAGGACGTCATCGACGTACGTCCGGCCGATCTGCTCAAGCCGGAAATGACCAAGCTGCGTGCCGATATCGGCGCACTGGCGAAGTCCGAAGAAGACGTACTGACCTTCGCCATGTTCCCGGACATCGGCCGCAAGTTCCTCGAAGAGCGCGCCGCCGGCACCCTTACCCCTGAAGTGCTGCTGCCTATCCCGGAAGCGGGTGCCGTTGCCTCGGCGGGTGGCGAAGGCGTGCCGACCGAGTTCGTCATCGACGTCCACGGCGAGACTTACCGCGTCGACATCACCGGTGTCGGCGTCAAGGCCGAAGGCAAGCGCCACTTCTATCTGTCCATTGACGGCATGCCGGAAGAAGTGGTGTTCGAGCCGCTCAATGAATTTGTCAGCGGCGGCAGCAGCAAACGCAAACAGGCCTCGGCACCGGGCCATGTCAGCACCACCATGCCGGGCAACATCGTCGATGTGCTGGTCAAGGAGGGCGACACCGTCAAGGCGGGCCAGGCCGTACTGATCACCGAAGCGATGAAAATGGAAACCGAAGTACAGGCTGCCATTGCCGGCAAGGTCACCGCGATTCACGTGGCCAAGGGCGACCGGGTCAACCCGGGCGAAATCCTCATCGAGATCGAAGGCTGAGATAACAGTCGCGATCCAATGCTTTAAACCTCGGGGGAGCAGGTGCTCCCCTTTTTTTTGCCTGTGATTTTTCGACCTTGTCAGGGACCACATGTGGGAGCGAGCCTGCTCGCGAATACGTCAAGTCAGCCAACATCATCTTCGAGTGTTCCACCGCTTTCGCGAGCAGGCTCGCTCCCACAGGAGTGGTGTTCAGCCCGTCAGAACGCCATGCGCCACTGACCCGCTACGCCATACGTCCGGCTGTCATTGCCCAGCTCACCCGTCAAGCCCACACCCAGGGTGTGCGCCGCCGACAGACCAATATCCAGCCCCGCATCCACTGACAGACTGTTTCGATCCAGCGCCGCGCCGGTCACTTCGAAACGCTTGCCGCCCTTGAGCAGTTGCTGGCGGGTGTCGCTGTCGATCTCGCCGAAGGTATGTTTCCACCCTGCGCTCAATCGCGGGGTCAAATGCATGCCGTTATCCAGCGTGTTGACCTGCGCAACCCGCAGGCCAAGAGTGCTGCTGAAGTTGTCGCGGGTCTGCCCATAGACTTTCAGCGCCGCGTCGCCCCCTTTTTCGTTGTAGCTGTCGCGTTGATAGCGCTGATAGCCGAGGCTGGCGTAGGGCTCGAGGGTTACGCTATCGCGGCCCAAATTGAACCCGGCTTCGGCGAAGGCCTGTTGAGTATTGGCGTCGTAGTTGCCTTTCAGACGATCACCGAAACCCTTGAACGCGACCCGCCGTGTGCTGCTGCCGTCATGGCTGGCGTAGGTGGCGCCGAGACGCAAAGACAGTGGGCCATCCTGACGCACGGCGTAGGCGCCCAAGTGCCAACTGTCGAGATCGCCGTCGTACTGGCGGGCATCGAGTTTCGTCTGTGATTTGCCACCGAGCAGGCCGACATGCCACTGCTCGTCGAGTCGCCAGTCAGCGCCCACGACCAGCCCTTGCGTGGCATGTTGGAGGATGCCGTCGGCGTCGCGGTCAACCTTGCCGCCGTGGCCCAGCGCCTGAACCCACACCCGCCCGGAGTCTTCACTGCCTGCCGCCTGACGAGGTGAACTGCGCGGACCGAAAGTCGAACCGGAACGGTTGTCGAGTTGCCGCATCGCCGAGAGCATGCTTGCACTCACTGGGGTGATGCTGCTCAGCGTGGCTTTGGCCAAGTTGGCATTGCTGCCGCCGGCGAGTTGGTCGAGCGCGATGGGCGCGGTGGTTTTATCGCTGGTCAGCAGTGCGGCGACGGCTGTGTTGGTGGGCTTTGCAAGCTCAGGCGCGGGCGGTGTGGCGGCTTCGCTGGTTTGTGCAGTCATGATTTCGTTGGGTGTCGATGATTCCACCGATGCGGAGTCTCCAATCAAGTTCGCAACTGAGGTCGGGACGGGCGCTGGAGCTGCGATCACCGCTGTCATTGAGACGGGAGCAGGCGTTGGCATTATGGGTGTTGAGATCGGTTCGGGCTCTGGCTCGATGATACTGCCTGCAAGCGCGCCTGCATTTTCGGTAGGCGCAAGGCTTTCAAGCGCTACGTCATTGCGAGCGTAAGTCAGTGCAACCGACTTCTTGTTGTATTGAGCTGTGGCGGTCATATACGCCAGATCATTCTCGATCCTGCCAAACTCGCCTTTCACCTCACGGGCTTCGATGATTTTGTACTGGCTGCTCTGCGGAAATTCACCCGCAGCTGCGACGACCTTGAGGGTGGCGCCGTCAAGCTGGGCTGTGCCATCAACCTTGATTGTAGGGCTACCGGTGGGTGTGACCTCGTAAGCCAGTTCGGCACCAGGCGCCAAATGCAAATTGCCTTTTACTCGGGGAGCGCCAAGCGCTGCATTGACGGTGAGCAGCCCACCCACCTCAAGATTTGCCACCGTGCCTTTACCGGCGAAACTGCCGCCATTCTGTACATACACATCACCCTTGATGCTGCCGAGGTTGGTCAGCGCTCCGCCACTATTGACCATAACGCCTTCATGAAAATCACCTTTGGGGCTCAGCGTCCAGTCTCCTTGGGCGACGAATAATCCATTGAAGTTGCGTGTGTCGCTCAACGTGCCGCCGTTCGCAGCATCCAGGAACAGCACATTGTCGCCCTTGCCCCCATCCAGTCGGCCAGTGAAGCTCGCGCCGTCTTTAAGGGTAATCAAGTCGTTGACGTCAGTACCCTTGAATACAGTTTCCGGTGTAATGAAGGTAATCGGAACCGTGCTTGCGGCGTTGAGAAAACCCTGGAGCCGTTCCAACGCCTGTTGCTTGGGGCGGGTTTCGAGCTGCTCTATCGTTTCCACGCTTTGAGGCTGCTCGATTGCTTCGCTGGATTGCTCGGCATTAGCCAGCGCTACGCCACCCAGCGCCAGTGAAATAGCCAGAGCCAGGTGTTTTGGTGCGAATAGGTGTTGAGTGGGCATGAGGTTCGATTTCCGTATCGAGAAAACCCAACTCTATTGCTGCCCGAAAAAAACCGATGTCGGCTGCTTCCACCAGCCACGCAGGCGACGTCGGATCGTTTTGTGGAAAATCCTCACTGGCTTTCGCAAACAATTCTTTTGCGCGGCGCCAGTTGTTCTTTTTCCTACAGCTTTCGATTGAAGAAGGCATTTTTATCGGCGTGATGTTAAATGCTTTCTGCATTATTTTGCACTTGGTAAGTCAATAGCGAGGGCTGATGTGCATTCTGTTGCAGATTCACAGCGTGTTTAGCTGCAGGAATGCACTATATTGCAATTATCGAAGATTTCGCTTTCTTGAAACGCATTAAAATGCACACGGAATCAATATGTATAACCTGACGCTCCAGATCTTCACCGCCGGGCAATGGCACGATGCGATGATTCTTGACTTCGATGATCCGGAAAAAGGCTTCGAAAGCCGCTGCAGTTTTGGCTATGAAGCGGACTATCTGGTGGAAAACATTGAGTTGATCGGGTCGCCTTTTTCCCACGCCGTGAGTGCCCTGTATCCGCTGGATTGGGAAGGTCGGCGCGCGAAGACGCCGGCCTTTGTCCACGACATCGCACCGGCAGGCGCAGCCAAGCGGTTTCTGCTCGCCCGCCTGGGTCAGGAAAGACCCGCCGAGATCAGCGCCGATCTGTTTCTGCTGGGCCGCAGTACACCGGCTCCCATTGGCAACATGCGAATAAAGGAATCGGCGGAAGCAGTCGATGAGAGGAAGCCGATCGGATTCATGCGCGAGGAGGTCATTAGCCGCGACAACCGCTTTCTTGAATATGCCTGCGAGCTGGGCGCGGCCATCGGTGGCGCGACGGGGGCAGGTGGTGAAGCTCCGAAGCTATTACTGGCAGAGAACAGCGCCGGGCTTCTGTATCCCGATGCGGTATTGGACGATGAAGAAGTGCGACAGCACTGGTTCGTGAAATTCGCCAGAAACAGGGGCGGGCAGACCGACCAGGACATCCTGCGCAGCGAATTCCATTACTACAAAGCGCTGCAGACATTGGGCATCGAGACGGTCGCGGCAGAAGGCTTGGCCTTGGAAGAGGCGACCAAACCGAGTTTGTGGATGCGGCGTTTTGATCGACAAGTGAAAGATGGGGCGGTGTCGCGTTTCGCCGTCGAATCGATTTATTCGCTGGCTGAAGTGACGACGCCAGGGAGCGCCATGAATCATCTGGAAGTGATCCGCATGCTCGCCGGGCTCTGGCGCAAAGCGGGTCAGGCCAGCCAGATTCCCGGCCTCGTCGCCGATTATCTGCGTCGCGACCTGATCAATAAAATCCTCGGAAACTCAGATAACCACGGTCGTAACACGGCGATCATCCGGCAAGAGAACGCTTTCCAACTCGCGCCGATCTATGACCTCGCCCCGATGGTCATGGATGACGAAGGCGTGACTCGTACGACCAAATGGCCAAGAGAGTTGGAGCGGGCGGGAGACGTAGATTGGCGAGGTGTCTGCCGCGTACTGGCCGATAGCACAGATCCGGACGAACCGTTGGCGGGGCTGGATGCCTCGGTGCTCTTCGAAGGACTGCGCGCGGATGCCCGCCGTCTGGCCGCACTGCCGGATATTCTTGCGGCCAGCGGTTTGCCCGCCAGAACCATGAATCACCCGAGCGTTCATCTGAAAAACCTCGAGCAACGTTTGAAAGAGTGGGACCTGCAATGAGTCTGACCGTCCTCGAGCGCACGGCGCTCATCGAAAGCATTCAGCAATCACTGACCCAAGGCACTCTGGAAATCGGTGACGCCGTGCGCCGTTTACGGGTCGAAGTCACCGGTCTGCATCAGTCCCAGTTCGCGAAGATGTGCAAGATTTCAGTGCGCACGCTGGTGCATATCGAACATGGCGAAGGCAATCAGACCCTGAAGTCGCTGAACGCGGTGTTCCGCCCATTCGGCATGAAAATGGGCGTTGTGCGAATACGCCGGGACACCGTTTGAATACGCTTCAGCCACGCCGCACATACGCCTTGCCGTAATGCCGCTCCATCCGTGCCTGAATCAGCTCCAGTCCGATCGACATCAGCCAGTAGATGATCGCCGCCGTGGTGAGCATTTCGATGTAGCGATAGCTTGAGCGGCCATAGGATTGGGCGAGGAACATCACTTCCCACACGCCCATCACCGAGATCAGCGACGAGTCCTTGAGCATCGAGATGAACTGGTTGGTGGTCGGCGGGATAATCGTGCGCATGGCCTGGGGCAGGGTGATGCGCCAGAAGATCACGCTTTCGCGCAGGCCCAGCGCCAGGGAGGCTTCGCGTTGGCCGTGATCGACACCGAGAATGCCGGCGCGGAAGATTTCGCTCAGGTAGGCGCCATAGTTCAGCGACAGGGCAATGATGCCGGCGACGATGGCGCCGGGGACGATGCCCAGTTGCGGCAGGCCGAGGTAGATCAGCAGGATCTGGATCAGCAACGGCGTGCCGCGAAAGAACGAGGTGTAGAAACTGGCGATGCCAAACGCCACGGCGCTGTTCGACAGGCGCGCCAGCGCGGTAATGAAACCGAGCAGCGACGAGGCGATGATCGAGCAGGCGCAGAGGAACAGTGTCAGCGCTGCGCCTTGCAGAAAGCCGTTGGGCGCGAGCTTCAGGCCGACCAGGTTAGGCAGTTTGTCGAGGATGATCGCGAACTTCAGGTCGAAGCTTAGGAAGAATCCGGCAAACAGGCAGAACAGCGCCGCCCACGTCAGGCACAGGCGTGTACGGAACCCGAAAAACTTTTGCAGGCGTGTTTCAGCCACCGGTTGCGGTGGCTGTGGCGGGGTTGGAAAAGAACTCATTGGCTGATGTCGGCGCCGATCCATTTCTGCGACAGCTTGCTCAGGGTGCCGTCCTGTTTCAGCTGCGCGAATACCTCGCGCACCTTGGCGTCCCACTGCGGATCACCCTTCTCGATGGCCACCGAATTGGGCTCCGAGTACAGCGGTTCGCCGGCCAGTTTGAAGCGCTGGTCCTGGTTCAAACGCGGTTTTGCGGTGACCAGATTGGTGAGGATCGCATCCAGACGCACGCCGGCGCCCAGGCCCAGATCCTGGAAGGCGACGTTGTCGGTGTCGTACGGAGCGATCTGCACATCCTCGAACGGATACTGCAACTGCGTATCCTCGGCGCCTTCGATGATCAGGTTCTTGTTCAGGTAGCTTTCATAGCTGGAAGCGCTAGTCAGGCCGACTTTCTTGCCGCTCAGATCCTTGGCGCTCTGAATGCGCTCATCCTTGGCGTTGATCACAATTACCGCCGGCGAAGCGTAGTACTCGACCGGGAAGTCGAACACTTCGGCGCGGGCCTTGCTCGGGGTCATCGAGCAGATGCAGATGTCGTAGCGCCCGCTCCAGCGGCCGGCGGCGATGACGTCCCAGGACGGGGTTTCCAGACGAAGTCTGACGCCGAGTTTATCCGCCACCGCTTTGGCAACGTCGACATCGAAACCGTCGAGTTGATTCTGCTCATTGAGAAACGAGAAGGGCGGATAGCTTTCCATCAGCACGCCGACCAGTTCTTTTTTCTCCTCGACGCGGTCCAGCGTCGCGCCGCCGAAGGCTTGGGTGGAGGCGGCCAGAATGGTCAGGCCCAGGGCCAATAGCGGTTGGAATTTCACAGTCGATCCCTGTTGAAAAAAGAGGTTGTTATTAACCGAGTGGTGCGTATTAAATAGTTATAAGAACGACTCTGATAGTGAGTTATTTTCATAAGCATATGAGTGAAAAGCATATGGGCGCAGCAGGAACGGTCATTCTCGATGGCGGCATGGGCCGTGAGTTGCAACGCGCCGGAGCGCCATTCCGTCAGCCCGAGTGGTCGGCGCTGGCGCTGAGCGAAGCGCCGCAAGCGGTTGAAGCGGTGCATGCCGCTTACATCAGCAGTGGCGCCAATGTGATCACCAGCAACAGCTACGCGGTGGTGCCGTTCCACATTGGCGAGGCACGCTTTGCCGCTGAGGGGCAGGCCTTGGCTGCCTTGGCGGGGGAGTTGGCGCAGCGTGCAGTGCAGGCTTCGGGCAAAGCCGTACGGGTGGCCGGTTCGTTGCCGCCGTTGTTTGGCTCGTACCGTCCGGATCTGTTTGAAGCCGATCGGGTAAGCGAATTGCTGACGCCGTTGGTCAACGGTCTGGCCCCGCACGTTGATCTATGGCTGGCGGAAACCCAGAGCTCGATCGTCGAGGCGCGGGCCATTCACGCCGGGCTGCCGCAGGATGGCAAACCGTTCTGGCTGTCATTCACCCTCAAGGATGAAGACACCGATGAAGTGCCGCGCCTGCGCTCCGGTGAGCCCGTTGCCGAAGCGGCGGCGGTGGCGGCTGAGCTCGGCGTCGAAACGTTGCTGTTCAACTGCAGCCAGCCTGAAGTGATTGGCGCGGCCATCGACGCGGCGCGCGCAGCGTTCGAGCGTCTCGGCGTGAACATCAACATCGGCGCGTACGCCAACGCGTTTCCTCCGCAACCGAAGGAAGCCACGGCCAACGACGGGCTCGACCCGCTGCGTGATGACCTCGATCCGCCGGGGTACCTGCACTGGGCGCTGGACTGGCAACAGCGCGGCGCCAGCCATCTCGGCGGCTGCTGCGGGATCGGGCCGGAGCATATTGCGGTGCTGGCGCAGAAACTGCGTCGATAAGCCTGACCCCGCCAATTGTGGGAGCGAGCCTGCTCGCGAAAGCGGTCAGTCAGTCAACATTTGCAGTGACTGACACACCGCTTTCGCGAGCAGGCTCGCTCCCACAGGGTATTTGAGAAATTCAGCTACGGCATTCGGCCAGACCTTTCACTTGGCCATCGGGAGTCTGGTTTTCATCGCTCAGCCAGCGCTCGAACCCGGCAGCAATCGCCGGCCATTCCGAATCCAGAATCGAATACCACGCGGTATCGCGGTTCTGCCCTTTGACCACCATGTGCTGGCGAAACACCCCTTCAAAACTGAAGCCCAGGCGCTCGGCCGCATATTTGGAGCGGGCGTTGCCGTTGTTGCACTTCCATTCCAGCCGCCGATAACCCAGCTCGAACGAATACTTGGCCAGCAGATACACCGCCTCGGTGCTTTTCGGCGAGCGCTGCATCGGCGCGCCGAACGTGACGTGGCCGATTTCGATGCGGCCCTGCGCCGGGACGATCGACATCAGGCTGAGGATGCCTTGCACCTGACCAGTCACACGGTCGATGACGCTGAAGAAATACGGGTCGCTGTTGGCTGCATGATTGTTCAGCCAGGCGTTGAACGCATTGCACTCGCGAAACGGCCCGTAAGGCAGATAATCCCAGAGTTTCGGATCGGCGCCCGGCCCTTCGAGGGCAGCGTAAAGTTGCTCGCCATGCCGCTCCGGGTCGAGTTTCTCCAGACGAATGAAGCGGCCGTCGAGCAGGGTGGTGGAGGGGGCGGGGACGCCTTTCCAGTCAGCGAGTGAAGCGGTCATGTGCGCGTCTCCTTAAAGGGCTTGGCGAAACTGAATGAGGCCTGGGCGTTCGGCGATGCGCTCGTAGAGCTGGATCGCGGTCGCGTTGGTTTCGTGGGTCAGCCAGTGGACTTTGCAGCAACCATCGGCCTTGGCGGTAGCGTAGACATGTTCGATCAACAGGCGGCCGACGCCGGTGCCCCGGGATTCGGGCACGACCAGCAGATCTTGCAGGTAGCAGGAGTTTTCAATGCTCCAGTTCGAGCGATGATAGATGTAATGCACCATGCCCAACGCTTTGCCATCGGCCCAGGCGAGGGCCGCGTGGGTCGGTTCGTTCGGATCGAGAAAGCGCTGCCAGCTGCTCTGGGTGACGGCGTCCGGCAGTTCGGTGTTGTAGAAGCGCAGATAGGCCTGCCACAGCGGCAGCCAGGCGGCGTGGTCATTGGCGCCGACCGGGCGAATGTCGATCTGGGTCATGCGGGTTTCCTTAGCGCATCAAGCTGGCGAGGGTTTGATCGTTGGCGTCGGAGCTGGCGGCGAGGCCTTCGCGCACGCCGGCAATGTCTTCGGCGCTGCGGTTCTGGCTGAGCTTGCGTTTGCCTTCGAGGCGGTCGATGGGAATGGCAAAACCGACAATGGCCTTGAGCATGCCGTCGATGTAATCGGCTGGTGCATCGTTGACCGACCACGGCTGGGCGCGGCCCGCTTCGTGTCGGTCGGTCAGGGTGCTGACGATGTCGAGCAGGCGCCCGCCATCGCTGAACGTTTCGGCATGGCCATAGGCGTGTACGGCGATGTAGTTCCAGGTCGGCACGACTTTGCCGTGTTCGGCTTTGCTCGGATAGAAGCTTGGACTCACGTAGGCGTCGGGGCCGGCGAAGATCAGCATGGCCTCGGCGCCGTCACGCAGGTCCTTCCACTGCGGATTGGCTTTGGCCAGATGCCCATAGAGCGTGCCGTATTCGCCCTGTTCACGATGCAGCAGTACCGGCACGTGGCTGGCTTGCAGTCCGCTCTCACCGTGGCTGACCAGAATGGCCAGGCGTGTGGCAAGGATCAGTTCGTGCAGTTGGGACAAGTCTTCGATGGCAAAGGCGCGTGGTGTGTACATGGACAGATTTTCCTTGGCGAATGCCTGCATCCTAGGCAGGCTATTGGTCTGTTGTAAGAGCCATTGCCGAGCCATTTCACAGGTCCATTTGCCATGCCTGATCTGCCAATGTTGTCGATGCCGTTCAATCCGGCCGGAATCGAGCTCGATCGGCGCCAGGGCTTGAGCCGCCAGCTCTATCAGGCCCTGCGTCTGCGCGTGCTCGACGGACGTCTGGTCAGTGGCACGCGCTTGCCGGCCAGCCGCGACTTGGCCGCGGCCCTGGGAATTTCCCGCAACAGCGTGGTGCGCGCCTACGATCAGTTGTATGCCGAAGGCTTTATCGAAGGACGCGTGGGCGACGGCACCTATGTCGCGCAATTGGCTCAGGGAACCACGCCGAAGAAAAAACTATCCACAAATTCATCCACAGGCTTGTCAACAGGCTTACCCACAGCCTTATCCACAAATTGGTTGGATTTACCTGTGAATCCATCCAGCAAAGTTATCCACAGTGGCGGATTTTCCCGCATCGAAAAGCATCATTTGCCCCGGCCTCCGAGCGGTCCACCGCGGGCATTTCGGGTGGGCGTTCCAGCGTTCGATCTGTTCCCTTTCGAGGTCTGGGCCAGGCTGAACGCGGCTTTCTGGCGCAAACCGGATCTGCAGCAACTGTGTTACGGCGATCCAGCCGGTGACGCGCGACTGCGCACCATGATCGCGGCCTATCTGCGTAGTTCACGGGGCATGCACTGCACGGCTGAGCAAATTGTGATCACCAGCGGTGCGCAGCAGGGCATCAGCCTTTGTGCACAGCTACTGGTCGAGCCGGGGGACGGCGTCGCGATCGAGAATCCGGGCTATCGCGCGGCCGGGCATGCGTTTGCGGTGGCGGGGGCGCGCTTGCACGGTATTGCTGTGGACGCAGAGGGCATGGACTGCTCGGCGTTGTCGACCATCGGGGACTGTCGGGTGGCCTATGTGACTCCTTCTCATCAGTACCCGACCGGGGTGGTGATGAGCCTTGCGCGGCGCCTCGAACTGCTCGCCTGGGCGGAGCGCAGCCAGGGCTGGATCGTCGAAGATGATTACGATGGCGAATACCGCTACACCGGTGCGCCGCTGGCGCCGTTGGCGGCGCTCGATCGGCAGGGGCGAGTGCTGTATGTCGGTACCTTCGGCAAGGTTGCTTTTCCGGCTTTGCGCCTCGGTTATCTGGTGCTGCCTGCGGCGTTGGTCGACGCGTTCTCGCAGCGCCGGGCGGTGGATGTCCGGCATTCCGAAGTCAGCACCCAGGCAGTGATGGCCGAATTCATGGCGGCCGGGCATTTTCAGCGGCACATCCGCCGGATGCGCCGTGCCGCGCTGAGCCGCCGTAATACCTTGCTCGACGGTTGGCCGGCGCAGATCCCCGGTGTGGGCCCTCTGCCTGCCGTCTCTGCCGGATTGCACCTGACTGTGGCGGTGGACGGCATTGCACGCGAGCAGCAATTGATCGAGCAGGCTGCCAGCGTGGATGTCGAAATCAACGGGCTGAGCAATTACTGGCTGCCCGACTCCTTGACGTCACCCGACCAGCGCGCCGGTCTGGTGCTGGGCTTTGCGGCTGTGCCGGAGGTTGCGATCAAAGCGGCGCTGACTCGGTTACAACACGTGTGGCGGCCGTGAAGAATACGGTTTCGGCCAGCTGACTTGAAAGAATCTCGCTGCGATGAATTTCGATCACCTGCTGATTATTGAGGCCGCGCAGGTCGTGCGCACCGCCGAGCCGACGCTGTGCCACGGTTTTCATATGTGCGGCGCCGATGGGTGTCAGCGGTGCATCGACACTGGGATAGTGAAAATGCGCATAGCACAGTACTTGCCTGGTTTTCGCGTCGCGTACTTCATATTCGTCGAGGAAGTCGTTGGCGTGTTTGCTCAGCTTGCGTCGAGTAACGGTTTTGGTGATCTGGACCTCGCCCTGGTTTTTCAGCCACTCGACCCCCGCTGCCGTCGGAGGTTGCTGTTTGATCATTTGACTGCGCAGGCTGGTGCCTTTCTTGTAGAGGCGGTTCGCGGTTTCGGTGAGGGTGTGACCGAGGGTTTCCGTCCCGGGCGACGAGCCGGCAGTGAGATTGCTGACCGTCAGCGCTTCATCGATTGCAGCGTTTGCCTTGCGCAGGCGAGCAGCGTATTTGTGATAGGCCTCTTCAATCTCCACCGGAAGTCGTTGGGCGCGTTTGATGCGGGCCTGGGTAAGCTGTTCGAATGCGGGCAGGTCATCGATCAGGGTCTGCGCCTGCTCGATGCTTTTTTTAAGATTCGGCGTCGTCCCGGCAGGAGTCGATTGCGTCTTGCCGTGTTCGACCCATTCCCCCGGTGACTTCTCATGAAACGTGGCGATCACCCCGGTCAGCTCGCTGCGCACTTCGACCAGATCGGTGTCCTGGCCATCAATACTCTTTTTTCGTTCGCCGACCAGGGTGCCTTTGAATCGGGTCTTGATGATTTTGCGGCTGGAGGCAGAGCCTGAAGAAGGTCTCGACGGGCCGGGCTGTGGATCGAGCAAGTGTTTGTTACGTAACAGATCGGCCAGCCGCCTGTCTGTTTGGGCCTTGAACTCGATCACTCGAGTGCGCACGTGCCCCAGTCGAGCGGTCTGAATCTGCTCGGGAAACTCTGCGGCGAAATCGGCAAAGCGTTGATCCACAGAGGTAAATTGCTGCGAGACGTTGCTCAGGGCGTCGATTCGTTCGCGCAAATTACTCAGGCTCTCGTCGGCAGTCAGATTCAGCGAACTCTGAATATTCAGCGCAGCGTCTTCAATAAGACGTTCCAGTGTCTGCTGCGCATCGGCGCGCTTCGCTGTTTCGCCGGGCTTGATGCAAATCTCCTGACCAAAACTGATCTGCAGCAGTTTGAGATCATTCAAATCGTAGGTCGGCAGCGCCTTTCGATAAGTGGCAAGGGTTTCTACGGCGTCTTTGCCAAGCAGTTCGAGCTCCCCAAAGCGGCTATGCGCCGACTCGATCTTGTCGATGATGCTCTGGGTCTGATCGGTCATTTGTTCACAGGTCTGGACAAAGGCCTGTCGCTCGACGCGGGGGTCCTGCGCAATCATCGCCATCGCCTTCGCTACATTGGCCTGGTAGTCGGTGGAATGCTGGCTAAGCCATTCCTGGCCAAGAAACAGCTGCATCTCCAGCCGCTGGATCATTGTCGTGCGGTAGTTGGGTATGTCCTGCAGGAGGTTCAATGCCTTGATTTTCTCGATGTTCGCGCCGTAGTCCCTGTTTTGCGCATCGAGGGTGTCCAGATAGGCTTGGCGTGCCGCGGCAAGGTCTTGTGGCTGGGCATTGAGCATTGCGCTGTGGGCCTGATCGAGTCGGGTCTGTTTGTCCTCCATGGTCAGGTCGAAAGCGTGGAGTTCGACGCCCAGTTTTTTCGCCTGCCTGTCGCTTTTGCTCTTGGCTTCCTTGCGCCGATTGCGCAGCCCGCCTCCGCGCAGACGCAAGCGCATGTCGACGATCCATTGACCGCCTCGGGTTCGGCTCAGCAAAGGACCTGCCCGTGGCGGTTGCTGACGCGAGTCGATGATCTGCACGTCTTCGTTGTCATTGATCGCCACTTCAAACCAGCGTTTGCCGACCGGCGCATACCATTTGTTCTGATCTGCATAGAGGTGCTGATGCCGACCGCTGCTGACGGCTTCACCAAGCCCTTCGGGTTTGGCGACCATGAAGCGATCCAGCAAGGATGCCAGCGCCAGGGGCGAACGCATTAGCGCGGCCATGGCGTTGACAGAGGACTCATGGGCAGCGGGCAGTTCGGTGTTGGTGATGTCCGGCAAGCGCAGCGGTTTGACCGGCGCAGGGCGCGGGGTTGTTGTCGGCGGCGCTTGCTCTGATTCGACAAAGGCCGATTCGGCGGGGGGCGTGTCGCCCACCGCCGCGCGATGAGCGAGCACCATGCCCAGCGCGAGGAAAATATCGGCCAGCGCCGTCCAGGCAAACTTGCCGGACTCTTGATTGGTGACGTCGCTGATCTCCTGCAAGTCGTCCATGATCTGCCAGATCCATGCCGCCGTGCCGACACTGCGACCCAGAAACGGCAATGCCGCATTGAACAGCATCCAGCCGCCGCTTTTGAGCGTGGCCCAACGTGATTCGGCATTGGAGACGGACTGGCGGTCGGCTTGAGTGATGACAGCCTGAACGTTAGTGGTGTGCAGGGTCGCCAGAGTGTCGCCTTCGAGGACGCCAGTGCCCAGAGCAACGGGGCCGGACATATCCAGGGAGGCAAGCGGGTTGACCAGCAATTGCGGGATCGTCCAGATCGACGGCAATTTGGCGGTAAACACGAATTGGCTGTAGTTGAATCGCACATCGTCCGGTAACCAGGCCAGTACCGATTCACGCAGTTGTCGCGAATGCCGGATCGAATACAGCAGGTTGGCATGACTGGGGTACTGAATCAGTGCCGTGTCGAACAGTGGCCGATAAAGCACACAGGGTCCCTTGCTGGCGTCGCGCGGGCCGATGATGAACATGTTGGTCACGGTGTCGACCGCTGAGCTCATGCGATGGGCTGCGAACGCCAATGGCCGGATGACGATTTCCTGCCCGTCGACCTGACGCCCCTCGGCACTGTTGTCGAGGGCGGCGACGACGTATCGGTAACCCTGCTCATCAATACCTGCGGTGCCACGGATCTTGTGTTGCAGTGCCAGCAGCGGCAGTTCGAGGACCAACTGACGGGTGTAGAGCGTCTGCAATGCAGCCGCCTGCACGGCATCGTCGACCAGCAGCTTCTTCAAGTGCGCGGGGTAGGTTTTGCCAATGTCTACGCTCCTCACCAGTTGCTCGACATAAGCAACGGTCATCCAGTCAGGCAATGCACTGTCGTCCTTGTAGCGCACGGTTTTATTGCCCAGCGGCAGACCTGCCAGGTTTTGCAGGGCGAGCTCGGTCAGCGACAGGTTCCTGGTCTGAATATGGCCCGGCAAGACGAACGTGCCCCATACCTCGAGACTGGCGATGCTGATCTCGATGTTGTCGACCTTCACGTCGCTCGCGGTCGGGTGGTCCTGGAGAATCTGCCGCGTCAGGGCTTCTCGAGTGAAGGTTTGCAGACTGGCGACCTGTGCCTGAAACGACCGGCCCTTGTTTGCATGCTGCAGTACCGTCAAGTCCAGCAGATAACGACTGAAAGTGGCCTGATCGTCGGGCGCGGCGTTGTCCAGCCAGGCTGGCAGCATCGGGCGCAGACGGTCGACACGGGATTTGATGGCGGGTGGCGGTTGCCGGGGGCGACCGCTGTGAGGGTAAAGCAGATCAAACGATGGCTCTTCAAAGAAATTGATCTCGCCGAGAGCGTCGCCTTCCAGTGCGATCAGCGTGCAGGCCTGATGATCGAAGAAGTCGCCTTGCGGTTCCACCAGCCGCCACTTGAGCTTGTGGGCAGAGGTGCGTTGCCAGTATTTGCGCGGCAATGCTTTGCCGAGCTCATCCAGCGAGTCGAATTGCTGGAAGCCATGGATCACTGAATACGTCAGGATCATCGTGCGCTGTCCGACGGTCCCGATCACTACGGCGCTGTCCAGCAAGGTCAGGTGCCTGCCTTCCTTGCCGGCGGCTTCGCTCAGATCGAGGTCAATCAGGCAGGCACGGGTCTTGTAGGGGTCGGCGGGCAAGCGCTGCTCCTTGTCCGGAGCCTTGAAAACGGCCCTGGCCATGGCCACTTGATCGGTATCCCAGCCGGTATGGGCGCCGACGTTCCACACGTTACGCAGGGCGTCCGACATTTGCTGCCAGCGTGGCTGATTCGCCGCGGTGAATGCGCCCCAATAAGCGATATGTTGTTCTTTGAAGGACACGAACATCAGGGGCGCGAGTTCGTTGAGCAGGCGGCCGACGGCGTCGATCTTCACCGGTAACTGGATGGCCAGTTTGCCGGGCTGCAACGTCAGAAAATGCTCCGCATCGAGGTAGGTCACAGTGGTTCCGTTCAGCGAGAGCCGAACCAGAGCATCGGTCAGTGATTCGATCTGCTCGCGGCCGGGGACGATGCGCTGGTTTTCAATGACCCAGGACGGTGTCACCACCATGGCTTGCTGCGGATCGATGTCCAGCGAGGGGTACAGCTCCTTGAGTGCCGGTTTCAGCGTTTTCGAGGCGACCTCGCGCAATGAAGGGCCGGTCATCAATTGAGTCACTACATCAATGGTATTGGGTTGGAGAAAGTCGGGCATGGGCAATTCCTGATCTGACGATAGAGATTCATGTCAGGGCAAGGTAGAGGTCGCCTCGCAGCGGTGTGCGGTAGATAAATCTTGCGGGCAAAAAAAGACCCGCGAGTGCGGGTCGTCGCAGAGTTGCGCAGTTACTCAGCGCTTTCGAAACCTTCAAGGACGTTCACTGCGTTGATCCCGATTTCCTCCACCGCGTAACCGCCCTCCATCACGAAAAGCACGGGTTTGCCAAGGGCGGCAATGCGTTTGCCCATCGCCAGGTAATCCGGGCTGTCGAGTTTGAACTGCGAGATCGGGTCGTCCTTGAACGTGTCGACACCAAGCGAAACAACGATGATGTCCGCGTCATAGCGCGCGATCTCTTCGCAAGCCTGATCGAGCGCCGCGCTCCAGACCTCCCAACCGGAACCGGCCGGCAGTGGGTAGTTGAAGTTGAAGCCTTCACCGGCGCCTTCTCCGCGCTCGTCGTCATAGCCGAGAAAGAACGGAAATTCCGCTTCCGGGTGGCCGTGGATCGAGGTGAACAGCACGTCGCTGCGTTCATAGAAGATTGACTGGGTACCGTTGCCGTGGTGGTAGTCGACGTCGAGAATCGCGACCTTCTGGTGGCCCTGGTCGAGGAACGCCTGGGCAGCGATGGCGGCGTTGTTGAGGTAGCAATAACCGCCCATCAAGTCACTGGCGGCGTGGTGTCCCGGCGGACGGCACAGGGCGAAGGCCGCGCGTGCGCCACGCTGGATTTCAGCCTGCGCGGTAAGCGCCACTTGCGCCGCGCTGTAAGCCGCTTGCCAGGTGCCGGCAGTAATCGGTGCGCCGCCGTCGAAGCTGTAGTAACCAAGCTGGCCATGCAGGCTGGTCGGTTTGATCGCACGCAGTGTGCGCGCCGGCCAGGTGTAGGGCAGCAGATCGCCGTCGGTGTTGAATTCGGTCCAGCGATCCCACGCGCTCTTGAAGAAGTCGAGGTAGTCGCGGCTGTGCACGCGCGCGATCGGCTCGAGACCGAAATCCTTCGGCGCTTCGACCGCTCCGAGGTTCTGCTGTTTTACCCGCTGCAGCACGTGATCGGCGCGGGACGGCATCTCGAAGCACGGCTTGAGCTGGCCATCGATGAGTTCGCAGCGGCCATGGTGCAGGTGGTGATCGTCCGAGTAGATCGTCAGCATATGTTGTTCTCCGCAGGGCTGATTCGGTTGCATCCAGTGTTGCGGCGCGAAGTGAATCGGAGAACGTCGGGTGCGGCCAAAAGGGGATCGATATGGCCGAAACCTGTGTCCGCAATTCGCCCCTTGATAACGCGGGTCCAGGCATGGAATACGAACCCTTGCAGGAGTGAGCCTGCTCGCGACAGCGGTCTGTCGGCCGCCCGAAGCGTTGGATGATAAATGGCTATCGCGAGCAAGTTCACTCCTACAGGGGAGCATCAATGCGGGCGAAACTGACTCGGCGCCACACCGCTCCAGCGTACAAACGCATGGCGGAAACTCGCGGTCTCGCTGAAGCCCAGCGTCTCGGCGATCCGATAGATCGGCAACTGATTCTCGCACAACATCTGTTTGGCCCGCTCGAAGCGCAGTTCATCGAGCAGTTCCTGGTAGCTGCTGCCCATGTCTTTCAAATGTCGGCGCAAGGTCCGCGGCGAGCATTTCATTTGCTGCGCAAGGCCTTCGAGCCCCGGCGCGGCATTCAACTGCGCGCTGAGCAACTGACGAATCCGCCCCAGCCAGGCCTGACGTCCGGTGAACTCCAGATTCTGCTTGCGGCAGCGTTCGGCCATGGCCTGATGGGTAATGGCGTCGGCCAATGGCAACGGCTGATCGAGCCAATGGCGGTCGAAGGCGAACGCATTGTCTTTGGCCGAGAAATGCAGCGGCGAGTTGAAAGGTTCGGCATAGCTGTCGCGATAGTCCGGCGCGGCATGTTCGAAGCGCGTGGCGCGCAGCGGCAACCGATGGCCGAGCAAGTCGTCGCAGATGACTTTCAGCGACACCAGGCAAAACTCGGCGTTGAACACCGCCATGGCCGGGCTTTCGCGGTAATCGGCGGCGACGAACCAGACCTGCTCGCCATCATCTTCCAGGCTCAGTTCGAACAGCGTGCCCAAAAGCGCCGGATAACGGATCGCCAGACGCAAAGCGTCACCGAAGGTGGCACAGGTCAGCAGGGCGTAACCGAGCATGCCGTAACAGGACACGCGCATGCGCCGGCCCAATTCGAGGCCGATGTCACGCTTGAGCGCGACCGCGTTGGTGCAGACCTGCATCTCCTGATGGGTGGTGATGCGCGTATCGGCACGCTGCAGATCCGCCGCAACAATGCCGCTGCCGGCCAGCAACGCCTCGCTCGACAGGCCTTCGGCCTTGAAGGTGTTGAGGATCAGCGAGACCGCGTTGAGGGTGGTGAGGTGGGAGTGCAACATAAATAGTTTCCGGCCATGGAATATGAAACTCAGCAATTTATGTGCCGTTCACCTGTATTTGATGAATCGAAAATTGGATCAGAACAAAGTTTATAAAGCTGAGCGGGCAGTTATTTAAAGCAAACATCATCTTTTTATTTAATTCAGTTGATTGCCTGAAGCTCTATATTGATCGGCTAGAACATGGCGCATGTCCATCTTAAAGTTCCGACTGGTTGACGTCTACTGTCAGAAATTACAGGTTTCAAGCAGTTTTTTAACCGCTCGTCGTATATATAAAAACTGGAAATTGTTTTTTGACAGTGCGCGAAGTTGAGGCTAGGTTGCCATTGTGCCTCTGGCTAAGAGGTCATTTAGATAACTTCGTTTTGATAAGTTGGGAAGGAGATTTATATGAGTCTTTCAAAGCCTGATAAATATACGGCGGATTTTTTCAAAGGGATAAAAAAAGCAAGCGAGGGTCAAATCAAAGTTGAAGTGGATGGAGACGAGCAGACGTTTCCAGTTATCCGCGCCGAAGTTCGTGAAAATGATGTTGTTATGGAATTCGATATGAGCGGCGGGGATCCGGCCTTCAATCGCATGATTTTTATTGCTATTGACAAGTCCGCCCTGAATCAGAAAGTGGTTTTTACCGCACCGGGTGACCCCGTCTATTTTTTGTTCCAGAACGCTCCACAAGAGTGGTTGGCAGCGAGTGGCTGGATTCGTGTCGAATGGCAAAAGGGCAGCACGAAAATCGAAGGGTTGCTGGATGAGGTCCATGGTGAGCGGGAGGAAGATTCCAGACTTTCCAGAGGCAAATTTTCAGTGACATTGAGTTGATCATGCAAACCTTCCTGCAAACAGGCTTTGCAGGAAGGTTTGATTATGTAAGCAATGCTTATCAGAGGCGGTCCCCGCAAAGGTCAAATTCGACAAGTCGGCGCACTTCCTGTGTATCGAGCCCTGCACCAAGCAGCCCATGCAACTTGCCGAACGCCGCCTCGCGAGTCATGCCCCCACCGGACAACACGCCGACCTCACGCAGGCGGCTGCCAGCCTCGTAGACATCCAGCTCAACCCCGCCTTCATGACATTGCGTCACCGCTACTACCACCACGCCGTTATCCCGCGCCCGGCCAAGGCTGGCGAGGAACTCGGGGTTATCGCTCGGCCCGGTGCCGCTGCCGTAGCACTCCAGCACCAGACCTTGAATGCCGCTGTCGAGCAGTCCGTCGAGGACTTCCGCGCTGATGCCCGGGAACAGTGGCAACACCGCCACCTTGGCCAGTTGCTTTGGCTGGTTGTAGTTCAACGACGCTGGAATCGAAGGCGCTTTCACGCCGCCGCCCTGACGCTCAAGTCGTTTGAACGGATGACGGCCAAAACTGCGCACTTTCGCGCAGCGGGTGGGCGCCAGCAGTTCGCCGTGGAAGTACAGGTGCACACCCGGCGCCAGGCCTTGGCCGAGGGCGACCAGCGCGCCGCCGAGGTTTTCCCAGGCATCGCTGTCGGTCACGCCTGCCGGCAGCATCGAACCGGTGAAGCACACGCGGGCGTGCAGGCCGAGCAGCTGGAAACTCATCGCCGCGGCGCTATAGGCCAGGGTGTCGGTACCGTGCAGGATCAGCACGCTGTCGCAGCCTTGCCCGTCCACGGCATCGACCACCGCTTCGCGCAGTTGCTGCCAGTAGGCCGGGGTCATGTTGGCGCTGTCGATCAGCGGCGACATTTCCCGAAATTGCCACTGCGGCACCACCAGTTCAGGCTGACTGTGCAGGTAGTCGCGCATCCGCGCTTCGAAACCGGACGCCGGGGCCAGGCCGTTGGCGCTGGCCTGCATGCCGATGGTGCCACCGGTGTAAAGCACCATGACGTGTTGAGCGGCGGGATAGGAATTGGCAATCATCTGAGGTCTCCACATGAGATGACATTGTAGGAGTGAGCCTGCTCGCGATAGCAGTCTTTCAGCCAACATAAATGTTGAATGATGAATCGCTATCGCGAGCAGGCTCACTCCTACAAGTTATTGCATCACAATAACCGACGGGCGCAGGGGATGCGCCCGTCATCCACCTGTCAGCGTTGCGCTGCAGGCACGCCTTGCGGCGCAGTATCAGTCTGGCCGGCAGTTGCCGGCGGATTGGTCGGCCAGGCTTTCAGGTCCAGATCCAGATCGGTGAACTTGCTTGAGTCGAACACCGGCTGTTTGACGCCGGCGCGGCGCTGCTCGTCGTAGTCGCGCATCACGCGCAGGCCGACCTTGAACAGCATGGCCAGGGCCACGAGGTTGACGAACGCCAGGCAGGTCATGGTGATATCGGCAAAGGCGAACACCGTCGTCAGGTCCTGCATCGAACCCCACACCACCAACGCCAGCACCAGACCGCGGAAAAGCATCAGCAGCGCGCGGTTGCGGCTGAGGAACTGCAAGCTGTTCTCGCCCAGGTAGTAGTTGTAGAGGATGCAGGTGAAGACGAACAGCGACAGTGCGACGCTGACGAACATGCGACCCCAGTCACCCACCACGGCAGCCAGCGAGTTCTGGGTCAGGACGATGCCGTCACCCTCGAAGCCCGGCGTGTAGAACCCCGACAGCAGGATCAGCAGCGCGGTGCAGGTGCAGATCACGAAGGTGTCGAGGAACACGCTGAAAGCCTGGACCACGCCCTGCGCGCCCGGGTGCTTGACCGCGGCCACGGCAGCGACGTTCGGCGCACTGCCCAGACCCGCTTCGTTGGCGAACACGCCACGCTTCACGCCCATGACGATCGCGCTGCCGAGCAGACCGGCAAAGGCCGGGTCGAGGCCGAAGGCGCTCTTGAAAATGGTTTCCAGCATGGCCGGCACATGTTCGATCTGGGTGCCGATCACGTACAGGGTCACGCCGATGTAGGCCAGGGTCTTGATCGGTACCAGCAGGTCGGACACCGAAGCGATGCGCTTGATCCCGCCGATGAAGGTTATGGCCAGCAGCACCGCCAGGACGATCCCGGTGTGGCGCGGATCGAAGTCGAAGGCGTTCTGCAGCGAGTGGGTCACGGTGTAGGACTGCAGGCCGATGAAGGCGAAACCGTAGGTGACCAGCAGCAGAACGGAGAACACTATCGCCATGCCTTTGAGCTTGAGCCCGTGCTGGATGTAGTAGGCCGGGCCGCCACGGTACAGGCCGTCGCCATCGGCGCGCTTGTAGACCTGGGCCAGGGTGCACTCGAAGAAGCTGCTGGACATGCCGACCAGTGCGGTCACCCACATCCAGAACACCGCACCCGGACCACCGAGGGTCACGGCGATGCCGACACCGGCGATGTTGCCCGCACCGACGCGGCCGGCGAGGCTGAGCATCAAGGCCTGGAACGAGCTGAGTTGCCCGGCGCTGCCTTTGAGGCTGTCGCGGAACACCGCGAACATGTGGAAGAAATGACGCAGTTGAACGAAACGCGAGCGAATCGTGAAGTAGCTACCGAGCCCGACAATGAGCACGATCAGTACTTTCCCTGAGAGGAAGTCGTTGATGACTTCGAGCATGGATTTTTCCTCGCTGTTTTTTGTGGGTGCAAATGCTGGATCGGAGAAACATCGTGTTACACCGGTCTGCGCGCGGCACGACGGGTGAGGCGAAGGTTTCGTCCCGGATCCATATCGCGGGTTTTGTTATTAGTTCGGGTTTCGCATGGGTTGTGGCCTCGTTACCGACGACCGCTCACGCGAAGAGGGGCGGCACTATACCGATCAGTGGCGCGCCCGTCTGCACGGTAGTGGTGCAAGCGACGAAACGAGGTTGCTGCAAGATCAAAAGATCGCAGCCTTCGGCAGCTCCTACAGGTGCACGTCAATTATGTAGGAGCTGCCGAAGGCTGCGATCTTGGCGGTATCGAATACACAAAGCATCTAACGTCCTGCCCGCAAAGAAGTTAAAAAAAAGGGCTCGGGGACAAAATCCCCAAGCCCTCAAAAGGTGAGAGGTGTCTAGTCCCTCGACCTGGTGAGCGGTGCTACAAAGTCGCGTCGGCTCAGGCTTTGAGCGGAACCAGACGCGGGGCAATCATGTTTTCCGGGCGCAGGATGTCGGCGAGCATGGCTTCGTCGAGCAGACCTTCTTCGCGCACCAGTTCCAGCACGCCACGGCCGCTTTCAAGGGCGATACGGGCGATGCGGGTGGCGTTCTTGTAGCCGATGTACGGGTTCAGTGCGGTGACCAGACCGATCGAGTGCTCGACCAGTTCACGGCAACGCGCTTCGTTGGCGGTGATGCCGACGATGCAGTGCTCGCGCAGCATGTCCATGGCGCGTTGCAGCAGGCGGATCGAGTCGAGGATCTTGAAGGCGATCAGCGGCTCCATCACGTTCAGCTGCAACTGGCCGCCTTCGGCTGCCATGGTCAGCGCCAGATCGTTACCGATGACCTGGAACGCCACCTGATTCACGGCCTCCGGGATCACCGGGTTGACCTTGCCGGGCATGATCGAGCTGCCTGGCTGACGCGCCGGCAGGTTGATTTCATTGATGCCGGTGCGTGGGCCGCTGGACAGCAGGCGCAGGTCGTTGCAGATCTTCGACAGCTTGACCGCGGTGCGCTTGAGCATGCCGGAGAACAGTACGAAGGCGCCCATGTCGGAGGTCGCTTCGATCAGGTCGGCGGCCGGTACCAGCGGTTGCCCGCTGATCAGCGCCAGACGCTGTACCGCCAGCGCCTGATAACGCGGGTCAGCGTTGATGCCGGTGCCGATCGCGGTGCCGCCCAGGTTGACTTCGGTCAGCAGTTCCGGGGCCAGCGTCTTCAGACGCGCGAGGTCTTCGCCCATGGTGGTGGCGAAGGCACGGAATTCCTGGCCGAGGGTCATCGGCACGGCGTCTTGCAGCTGGGTACGGCCCATTTTCAGGACGTGATCGAACTCTTTGCCCTTGGCCGCGAAGGCCTGAATCAGGCTGTCGAGGCTGGCCAGCAGCGCGTCGTGACCCAGCAGCAGACCCAGACGGATCGCCGTCGGGTAAGCGTCGTTGGTCGACTGCGCCATGTTCACGTCGTCGTTCGGGTGCAGGTACTGGTATTCGCCTTTCTCGTGACCCATCGCTTCCAGAGCGATGTTGGCGATCACTTCGTTGGCGTTCATGTTGGTGGAGGTGCCGGCGCCACCTTGAATCATGTCGACCACGAACTCTTCGTGGTAATCGCCGCGGATCAATCGGGCACAGGCTTCGCTGATCGCAGCGTGCTTGGCTTCGCTCAGGTGACCCAGCTCGCGGTTGGCGTCAGCGGCGGCCTGTTTGACCATCGCCAGGCCCACAACCAGTTTCGGGTAATGCGAAATCGGAACGCCCGAGAGGCGGAAATTGTTCACCGCTCGCAGGGTCTGGATGCCGTAATACGCATGGGCCGGTACTTCGAGGGCGCCAAGCAGGTCGGTTTCTGTGCGGAAAGATGCAGCGGAGGACATGATAGAAATCATCTCGATAAGGACCCGGTCTGTGCCGGAACGCTGCGAATGCTAGGCTTGTGGGGATTTTTGGGCCAATGCTGTTCAGCACTGCCCTATGCACATTCGGCATAATGCCCATGTGACGCCGTCTGTGCGGCAGACGTGTGACCTGTTTTGGTGCGTGTCCGGGAGGACGTGATGAATCTGGAAAGCAAATGGCTCGAGGACTTCAGTGCCCTGGCCGCCACCCGCAGCTTCTCGCAGGCGGCCGAACGGCGCTTCGTGACCCAGCCGGCGTTCAGTCGGCGGATCCGCAGCCTCGAAGCGGCGCTGGGGCTGACCCTGGTCAATCGCTCGCGCACGCCGGTCGAACTGACGGCGGCGGGGCAGTTGTTTCTGGTGACCGCGCGCACCGTGGTCGAACAGCTCGGCGAAGTGCTGCGCCATCTGCATCATCTGGAAGGCGGGCAGGGCGAGGTGATGCAGGTGGCGGCGGCACACTCGCTGGCGCTGGGCTTTTTCCCGCGCTGGATCGCCCAGTTGCGCAACGAAGGACTGAACATCGCCACGCGACTGGTGGCAACCAACGTTGGCGACGCCGTGCATGCGCTGCGCGAAGGTGGCTGCGATCTGATGCTGGCGTTCTACGACCCGGATTCGGCGATGCAGATGGACCCGGAAATCTTCCCCTCGCTGCACTTGGGCCAGACCGAGATGCTGCCGGTGTGCGCAGCGGATCTTGACGGCAAACCATTGTTCGATCTGGAAGGCGAGGCGAGCGTGCCGTTGCTGGCTTACAGCGCCGGGGCGTTTCTCGGTCGCTCGGTGAACGGCTTGCTGCGCCAGCGGCAGTTGCGCTTCACCACGATCTACGAAACCGCCATGGCCGACAGCCTGAAGAGCATGGCGCTGGAAGGCCTCGGTATCGCTTGGGTGCCGCAGTTGAGCGTACGGGCGGAACTGGCCCGCGGTGAGCTGGTGGTGTGCGGCGGCCCGCAGTGGCATGTGCCGCTGGAGATCCGCCTGTACCGCTGCGCCCTGGTGCGCAAGGCCAACGTCCGTCTGCTGTGGCGCAAGCTCGAAGGCGGCGCTGCACAAAACTCTTGAACACACCCGCAGCCCTGTGGGAGCGAGCCTGCTCGCGAAAGCGGTGTGTCAGACAACATAAATGCTGACTGATACTCCCTCTTCGCGAGCAGGCTCGCTCCCACAATGGAATTTGTGGTTGTCTGCGCTGACCTTCAAGTCAATAAAACCGGGCCTTTCGCTCATTTGACAGATGGTCGTTTCGGGGGCTGTTTATTGCCTTCTTTGCGGTATACTGCGCGGCCTTCGGCCGGCACGTCCGGCCATTTTTCGTACAATCAAGCCACGCAACCTGCGTGGCTTGTTGTTTTATGACGCGCCTGCGGGCGCTCCAGAGAGAAGAGGCGCGACGATGAGTGCACTGGTTGGCGTGATCATGGGCTCCAAGTCCGATTGGTCCACCCTTAGCCACACCGCCGATATGCTGGAAAAGCTCGGCATCCCGTACGAGGTCAAGGTGGTTTCCGCCCACCGCACCCCGGATCTGCTGTTCCAGTACGCCGAAGAGGCTGAAAGCCGCGGCATCGAGGTGATCATCGCCGGTGCCGGTGGCGCAGCCCACCTGCCAGGCATGTGTGCGGCCAAGACCCACCTGCCGGTGCTGGGCGTGCCCGTGCAATCGGCGATGCTCTCGGGCGTCGATTCGCTGCTGTCTATCGTGCAGATGCCAGCGGGCATTCCGGTCGCTACCCTGGCCATCGGCAAGGCTGGCGCGATCAACGCAGCCCTGCTCTCGGCGAGCATCCTTGGCGCCAAGCACCCGCAGTTCCACGCGGTACTGAAAACCTTCCGTGCCGAGCAGACAGACAGCGTCCTGGACAATCCAGACCCACGTATTGCCTGAGGTTGTTGAGATGAAGATCGGTGTAATCGGTGGCGGCCAGTTGGGTCGCATGTTGGCCCTGGCGGGCACTCCGCTGGGGATGAACTTCGCTTTTCTCGACCCTGCGCCGGACGCCTGTGCGGCCGCACTGGGCGAACACCTGCGGGCCGATTACGGCGATCAGGATCATCTGCGCCAACTGGCCGATGAAGTCGATCTGGTGACCTTCGAATTCGAAAGCGTCCCGGCCGAAACCGTGGCATTCCTCTCGCAATTCGTGCCGGTGTACCCAAGCGCCGAAGCCCTGCGCATCGCCCGCGATCGCTGGTTCGAAAAAAGCATGTTCAAGGACCTCGGCATTCCGACCCCGGCCTTCGCCGACATCCAGTCGCAAGCCGATCTGGAAGCCGCCGTCGCTTCCATCGGTCTGCCGGCCGTGCTGAAAACCCGCACCCTGGGTTACGACGGCAAGGGCCAGAAAGTCCTGCGCACGCCGGAAGATGTGGCGGGTACTTTTGCCGAACTGGGCAGCGTTGCCTGCCTGCTGGAGGGCTTCGTGCCATTCACCGGCGAAGTGTCGCTGATCGCCGTGCGTGCCCGCGATGGTGAAACGAAGTTCTATCCACTGGTGCACAACACCCACGACAGCGGCATCCTCAAGCTGTCGGTGGCCAGCACCGATCACCCGTTGCAGGCGCTGGCGGAAGATTATTCCAGCCGTGTGCTCAAGCACCTCGACTACGTCGGCGTGATGGCTTTCGAGTTCTTCGAAGTCGACGGTGGCCTGAAAGCCAACGAAATCGCCCCGCGCGTGCACAACTCCGGCCACTGGACCACCGAAGGCGCCGAGTGCAGCCAGTTCGAAAACCACCTGCGTGCCGTGGCCGGCCTGCCGCTGGGTTCGACCGCCAAGGTCGGCGAGAGCGCGATGCTCAACTTCATCGGCGTAGTGCCGCCGGTGGAAAAAGTCATCGCCATCGAAGACTGCCATCTGCATCACTACGGCAAAGCTTTCAAGGCCGGACGCAAGGTCGGCCACGCCAACCTGCGTTGCGCCGACATGGCCACGCTGCAAGCGCAGATCATCAAGGTCGAAGCGCTGATCGCCGAGTAAAAACGGTTTCATGTGGCAGCGGCGGAACCATTCAAGGGCCGCCGTTCTCTCATGGCAGGATGCCAAAGTCTGTCTAGGCTTTCGCATATCTACCAAATCAGAGGGAAATGCCATGGGAATTATCGGAACCATCTTTATCGGCTTGATCGTCGGCCTGCTGGCTCGGTTCCTGAAACCGGGCGATGACAGCATGGGCTGGATCATGACCATCCTGCTCGGTATCGGCGGTTCGCTGGCAGCCACCTACGGCGGCCAGGCTCTGGGCATCTATCAGGCGGGCGAGGGCGCGGGATTCCTCGGCGCACTGGTTGGCGCTGTCGTGTTGCTGGTGATCTACGGTCTGATCAAAAAGAACTGATCGAAAGCGACAAAGCCCTCTCGGCCATCGCGGCCGGGAGGGCTAGAATGCGCGGCAACTCACCGTTCATTCCTTTGCCTGCCGAGCACTTCATGCGCCGTCTTCTGTTGACTCTCCTCTTGCTGGGCAGCTATCTCGCCCACGCCGGCGAACTGCCGGAAACCGACTGGCTGGAACTGATGCCCAAGTCGGACCAGAAGGCCCTCGAGGCCATGCCGGAAATCGACCACAACTCCCCCGAGGCCACTGGCACCTTCACCGAGAAGGGCGGGATGAAGCAGGCCAAAGGTCTGCCGGCGGTGATGTATTCGACGAAAACCGTGGCGTCGATGAACGACAAGCACATTCGCCTCGGTGGTTACCCGGTGCCGCTGGAATCCGATGCCAAGGGCCGCAGCACGCTGTTCTTCCTCGTGCCGTATCCGGGCGCCTGCATCCACGTGCCGCCACCGCCGCCGAATCAACTGGTGCTGGTGCGGTATCCGAAAGGGCTGAAGCTGGACGACATCTACACACCGCTGTGGGTGACCGGCACGCTGAAAATCGAGAAGGTCAGCAATGACCTGGCGGATGCAGCGTACGCGCTGGAGGCGGAGAAGGTGCGGGTGGTGGAGGAGGCTGACCTTTAAAGCAAAAGATCGCAGCCTTCGGCAGCTCCTACATGGAAAATGCATTCCAGATGTAGGAGCTGCCGAAGGCTGCGATCTTTTGATCTCAAAGCGGTTTGCTGGCGACGCTAACACCCATCGTATGGCTCGCCCCCGGCGCCAGGGTGACTACATCATCCATCACATTCGCCGTCTCGATGCACAGCATGCGCTGCCAGCCATCGTTGTCCATGTCGGGCAGCGCGGCGGCGCGGTCGATCCACGGGTTCCAGATCACGGCAGTGCGCGAGCCGGTAGAGGTCAGCACGATGCGTCGTTCCCAGCTCGGATCAACGATGCTCAGCTGCGGCGGAGCGTCGAGATAGATGCGATCGGTCTCGCCCTTGAAATGCAGATCGCCGCTCTGGCTGGCGGTGTTCCAGTCGTCCAGGGTCTCGATGTAATTCAGCCCGGCCACGCCGTCGACGTGCACATTGCGCACGTCACTCACGGCGAAATAGGTGTGCAGCGCCTGACTCAGTGTGACGGTGTCAGTACCACGGTTATGGCTGGTCAGGCTGTAATGCAGTTGATCCGCCAGATGCAGGGTCAAGGTCAGATCAACCTCGTGCGGCCAGCCCGGCAGGCCACCTTCCGGGTAGGGCAACTTGAACTCGACCTTGATGCCGTTACTTTCCGACTCGATGCCACCTAACTCCCAATCCATCGCTCGCACCAGACCGTGGGCGGGGGCCGGTTGCTCACCGGTGTACATGGTCTGCACGCTCTGCGGGTTGCGTTCGAACTTGCCGAACCACGGCCAGCACACCGGCACACCGGCGCGGATGCTTTTGCCGGTCTTGAACTCGGCCTTGTCGTTGAGCCAGATGATCGGCGGCTGGCCGTCGATCTGATAACTGAGGATGTGCGCGCCTTGCTGGGCCACCAGCACTTCGGCCTTGCCGTGGCGGATGCGCCAGCAGTTCAGTTCATCCTGTTTGACGGCTTCAACGTTGGGCGTGTTCATGGGCGACTCTCGATCAGACACTGGGGACGACTATCGACCGCAAAACGGTCGCGAGGTTTAACGCGCGCGTGGCGGCACCGAGCGGGTGCGACCGCTGCCGTCGATGGCGACGAAGACGAAAACCGCTTCGGTGACCTTGCGCCACTCGCTGGAGAGTGGGTCATCGCTCCACACTTCGACCATCATCTGGATCGAGCTGCGGCCGATTTCCAGGGTCTGGGTATAAAAGGACAACTGCGCGCCGACGGCGACCGGCACCAGAAACGCCATGCGGTCGATGGCAACAGTGGCGACGCGGCCACCGGCAACACGGCTGGCCATGGCGGTGCCGGCCAGATCCATCTGCGCGACCAGCCAGCCGCCGAAAATATCGCCAAAGCCGTTGGTTTCGCGCGGAAGTGCGGTGATTTGCAGGGCCAGGTCGCCCTGTGGGATCGGATCTTCTTGTTCGAGCTCTATCATGCCGAGGGGCCTCTGACCCGTGACTCTTCGTGGGTATTGCGGGTGGTAGCCGTCTTCAAGAAAAACGATTCAACACCGAACACACTGCGTTCGTCACGTTTTCCATCAGGCGCCTAAAGGGAAACTCTGCGAAAAAGGCTAAATCCCGAGCAAAGGACGGGCCAACAACGTTTTCGCACAGTAACCTCTTACAAATCCTGCGCAGGTGGCGAGTATATCGGTCGATAGACCCCGCGACGACCACCCGGTTCTGATTTCGACCGTCAATTACGCACCTCTATGTGCTTTTTCGAACAATTTGCTATGGTGCCGAACCTGTCCAAGCCACCGCCAGCGTTGTTGTGGCGACAGATTCGACTATAAGAGAAGCCCTTGCCATGACCACAGCGCCTTCGAGCCTCGCGCAGCCCGAGCAACCCGCACGACCGTTGACCCGCAATGACTACAAGACTCTGTCGCTGTCCGCCCTTGGCGGGGCGCTGGAGTTTTACGATTTCATCATCTTCGTTTTCTTCGCCACCGTGGTCGGCAAGCTGTTCTTCCCGGCCGACATGCCCGAGTGGCTGCGCTTGATGCAGACCTTTGGCATTTTCGCTGCCGGCTATCTGGCGCGGCCGCTGGGCGGCATCGTCATGGCGCACTTCGGCGACCTGCTAGGGCGCAAGAAAATGTTCACCCTGAGCATTTTCATGATGGCTGTGCCGACCCTGATCATGGGCCTGCTGCCGACCTACGCGCAGATCGGCATCTGGGCGCCGATCCTGTTGCTGCTGATGCGGGTGATCCAGGGCGCCGCGATTGGCGGTGAAGTGCCGGGGGCGTGGGTCTTCGTTTCCGAACACGTACCGCAAAAGCACATCGGTTATGCCTGCGGCACCCTCACCAGCGGTCTGACTGCCGGCATCCTCCTCGGCTCACTGGTCGCCACGGCAATCAACAGCATTTATACGCCAGCCGAAGTGTCGGATTACGCCTGGCGGATCCCGTTCCTGCTTGGCGGCGTGTTCGGCCTGTTCTCGGTGTATCTGCGCCGCTGGCTGCACGAAACCCCGGTATTCGCCGAACTGCAACTGCGCAAGGCACTGGCCGAAGAAGTGCCGCTGCGCGCGGTACTGCGTGACCACCGCGGCGCCATCGCCATCTCGATGCTGCTGACCTGGTTGCTCTCGGCCGGCGTCGTCGTAGTGATTCTGATGACTCCGACCGTGCTGCAAACGGTCTACCACTTCTCGCCAACCACGGCGCTGCAAGCCAACAGCCTGGCGATCGTCTTTCTCAGCCTCGGCTGCATTGGCGCCGGCGCACTGGCCGACCGCTTCGGCGCCGGTCGCGTATTCGTGTTCGGTTGCCTGGGCCTGTTGATCAGCTCCTGGACTTTCTACCACAGCCTCGCCGACCACCCGAACTGGCTGTTCCCGTTGTACGCACTGACCGGTTTGCTGGTCGGCACCATCGGCGCGGTGCCGTACGTAATGGTCAAGGCGTTCCCGCCGGTGGTGCGATTCAGCGGGTTGTCGTTCTCGTACAACGTCGCGTACGCAATCTTCGGTGGCTTGACGCCGATGGTGGTGAGTCTGCTGTTGAAAGAAAGTGCGATGGGGCCGGCTTACTATGTGGCGGTGCTGTGCGGAATGGGGATTGTGGTAGGCGCCTGGCTCTGGAAGAAGGGGCGCTAAAGCCCAGGATCTACGCCACCAATACCGCCTCTTCGCGAGCAGGCTCGCTCCCACAGTTGAAATGCATTTCAATTGTGGGAGCGAGCCTGCTCGCGAATGGGGACGTCACAAATCATCCAGCAAATCCCGATGCTGGCCTTTCATCCAATTGTCATATTTCAGCCATAGAGTGTTCATATGGCCTGCTGATACTGGGCCCCGACTTAACACCCCCTATCTGCTAGGAGTAAGGCATGAAACTGAAGCGTTTGATGGCGGCAATGACTTTTGTCGCTGCTGGCGTTGCGACTGCCAACGCGTTCGCCGCTGTTGACCCTGCTATCCCGAGCTACACCAAGACCACTGGTGTGTCGGGCAACCTGTCCAGCGTCGGTTCCGATACCCTGGCCAACCTCATGACCTTGTGGGCCGAGAACTACAAAAAAGAATACCCGAACGTAAACATCCAGATTCAGGCTGCCGGTTCCTCCACCGCGCCACCTGCACTCACCGAAGGCACCGCCAACCTGGGCCCGATGAGTCGCAAGATGAAGGACAACGAGCTGCAGGCATTCGAGCAGAAGTACGGCTATAAGCCGACTGCGATCCCGGTTGCAGTGGATGCCCTGGCCGTGTTCGTGCACAAGGACAACCCGATCCAGCACCTGACCATGGAACAGGTTGACGCGATTTTCTCGTCGACCCGCCTGTGCGGCGCCAAGGCCGATGTGAAAACCTGGGGCGATCTGGGCGTGACCGGCGACCTGGCCAACAAGCCAGTGCAACTGTTCGGCCGTAACTCGGTTTCCGGCACCTACGGCTACTTCAAGGAAGAAGCCCTGTGCAAAGGCGACTACAAGCCAAACGTCAACGAACAACCAGGTTCGGCGTCGGTGGTGCAGTCGATCAGCAGCTCGCTTAATGGCGTCGGCTACTCGGGCATCGGCTACAAGACCGCTAGCGTGAAGACCGTCGCTCTGGCCAAGAAGGGCAGCACGGACTTCATCGAAGACACCGAAGAAAACGCTCTGAACGGCAAGTACCCGCTGTCGCGCTTCCTCTACGTTTACGTCAACAAGGCGCCGAACAAGCCTCTGGCACCTCTGGAAGCCGAGTTCGTCAAATTGATCCTGTCGAAACAGGGTCAGGAAGTCGTGGTCAAGGACGGCTACATCCCGCTGCCAGCCAAGGTTGCTGCAAAAGCACTGGCTGACCTCGGTCTGAAGGAAGGCGCTGAAGTCGCCAAGAAGTAACACCGCAGATCCGGGGCAACCCCCCGGACCTGCTGGAACCCGGTAGGAGCTGACGAGGGAACCGAGGCTGCGATCTTTTGATCTGGCTTCTGATCGCAAGATCAAAAGATCGCAGCCTCGGTTCTCTCGACAGCTCCTACACAGGTTTCACAACCTCGAATTTTCGACTCCGCTGCCGGGCCCCCGAGTGGCGGATTTGCTGCGTCACTGCACTGTCATCTTTCTGTCATACAGGATCGCTAGGGTGTGCGCATGAATGATCTGGCCAATTCCCCAATGACTACGTCTTCCCCTCCCAAGCGCATTGATTTCAATACGCCTGAGCTGCAACGCAAGCGTCGCATTCGCGCGCTCAAGGATCGCTTCACCCGTTGGTATGTCCTCGTTGGCGGCCTGGCGGTGCTCGCGGCAATCACCCTGATTTTCTTCTTCCTCGCTTACGTCGTTGCGCCATTGTTTCAAGGTGCCGACCTGACTGCGAAAGACTCCATCACCCCGGCCTGGATGCAGGACGCCGGCAAGCCGCTGATGATCTCGCTCGAAGAGCAGAATCAGGTGGCCATGCGCGTCTCCGACAAGGGCCAGGCGCTGTTCTTCGACCTCGACAGTGGCGCTGAATTGAGACGCGTCGATCTGCCGCTGCCGGCGGGCGCAACCGTAACCTCGATTGGTGAAGATCAGCCGGGTCAGCCGCTGGTGGCCGTGGGCCTGTCCAACGGTAAGGCGCTGGTGTTCCGTCACACCTATAAGGTCAGCTACCCCGACGGCAAGAAAACCATCAGCCCGGCCATCGAATATCCGTATGGTGAGGCGCCGATCGCGCTGAATGAAAGCGGCGGTGCGTTGGAACATGTCAGCCTCAACGCCACCGATTCGACCCTGATACTGGTCGGGTCCACCGGTTCGCAACTCAACGTGCTGTCGCTGACCAGCGAAGAAAACATGATGACCGGCGAAGTCACCAGCGAGCAGAAGCGTATCGATCTGCCGCAGATGACTGAACCTGTGAAAAACATCTTCGTCGACCCGCGCCAGCAATGGCTGTACGTGGTCAACGGGCGTGCCCAGGCCGACGTGTTCAGCCTGCGCGACAAGAGTCTCAACGGGCGCTACAAACTGCTGGAAAATGCCGACGCCGAAGTCACCGCGACCACGCAACTGGTAGGCGGCATCTCGCTGATCGTCGGTGACTCCAAGGGCGGTCTGGCCCAGTGGTTCATGGCCCGCGATACCGATGGCGAGCAGCGTCTGAAGCAGATTCGCACTTTCCAGATGGGCTCCACGCCAATCGTTGAAATCGCCGCCGAAGAGCGCCGCAAAGGCTTCCTCGCCCTCGATGCCAGCGGCAAGCTCGGCGTGTTCCACAGCACCGCACATCGTACTTTGCTGGTCGATCAGGTAGTTGAAGGTCAGGGCCTGTTCGGCCTGTCGCCGCGCGCCAACCGGGTGATCGTCGAAGCCGGCGGCAAGCTGCAACCGCTGCTGCTCGACAACCCGCACCCGGAAGTGTCATGGAGCGCGCTGTGGAGCAAGGTCTGGTACGAGAACTACGACGAGCCTAAATACGTCTGGCAATCCACGGCAGCCAACACCGATTTCGAACCGAAACTGAGCCTGTCGCCGCTGACTTTCGGTACTTTGAAAGCCGCGTTCTACGCGATGCTGCTGGCGGCGCCACTGGCCGTCGCTGCGGCAATTTACACCGCGTACTTCATGGCCCCGGGCATGCGTCGCAAGGTCAAACCGGTGATCGAGCTGATGGAAGCGATGCCGACGGTGATCCTCGGTTTCTTCGCCGGTCTGTTCCTCGCACCGTATGTCGAAGGCCATCTGCCCGGCATCTTCAGCCTGCTGATGCTGCTGCCGATCGGCATTCTGGTCGCCGGCTTCACCTTCAGTCGCTTGCCTGAATCCATCCGCCTCAAGGTGCCGGATGGCTGGGAAAGTGCGCTGCTGATTCCGGTGATTCTGTTTGTGGGCTGGCTGTCGCTGTACATGAGCCCGTTCATGGAGAACTGGTTCTTCGGCGGTGACATGCGCATGTGGATTTCCCACGACCTGGGCATTACCTACGACCAGCGCAACGCTCTGGTGGTCGGTCTGGCCATGGGTTTTGCGGTGATCCCGAACATCTACTCGATCGCCGAAGACGCCGTGTTCAGCGTGCCCCGTGGTCTGACCCTCGGTTCGCTGGCCCTCGGTGCCACGCCATGGCAGACCATGACTCGCGTGGTGATCCTCACCGCCAGCCCGGGCATCTTTTCGGCGCTGATGATCGGCATGGGCCGTGCGGTCGGCGAAACCATGATCGTGCTGATGGCCACCGGCAACACCCCGGTCATGGAGATGAATCTGTTCGAAGGCCTGCGCACGCTGGCTGCCAACGTCGCGGTGGAAATGCCCGAGTCGGAAGTCGGCGGCAGCCACTACCGCGTGCTGTTCCTCTCGGCGCTGGTGCTGCTGTTGTTCACCTTCGTCATGAACACCCTGGCAGAACTGATTCGTCAGCGTCTGCGCAAGAAATACTCGTCGCTTTAAGCAAAGGTAGAAGTCTGTGAAACAGAACTCCCTGAAAGGATGGTTCAAGAGCGGCGCCCCGGGCGTCTGGATCAGCGGTGGCGCAGTGTCCATCGCGGTCATCATGACCATTGGCCTGTTGGCGGTAATTGCCGTGCGCGGTCTCGGTCATTTCTGGCCGGCGGATCTGATTCATGCCCATTACGACGTGCCCGGCCAGGCCAACCACCTGATCGTCGGCGAAGTGGTGCAGAAAGAAGAAGTGCCGCGCGCACGTCTGAAGAGCGCCGGCCTGCCCGTGCCTGACGAGGGCCCGGAATTCATGACCCGCGAGCTGATCAAGGTCGGCAACCGTGACCTGAACGGCAACGACTTCACCTGGATCGTCGGCGAGTGGCTGACCAAGCAGACCACGCCGCCCGAGTTGATGGCGATCGAGCGTCGCGAGTGGGGCAATTTCTACGGTTACCTGGTCAACGTCAAACAGGACGGCAAGGTCATTGCCGAAGGCGAGGCCGCATGGCCCGAGCTGCAAGCGCGCATCGATCGGGTGAACGAGCTGGCTGCTCAGCTGAAGACGCTGGAAAAGTCTGATATCGGTGCGATCAACGCCGGCCTCGAACGCATCCGTCTGCACGGTCGCAAGCTGGAGCTGGAAGGCAAGCTTGACGCCACCGCACAAGCGGACATGGCGTCCGAGCGCGCCGAGCTGGATGCTCGCTACAAAGACATCGAAGCACGCTTGGCCGACCTGCATGCGCAATTCAACCGCGACGCGTTGACCGCTCGCGATGCCAACGGCAAAGAGATTGAAATCGGTCTGGGCAAAGTGGTTCACGCCTACCAGCCGAACGCGATGAGCACCATCACCAAGGTCGGTTTCTACTTCAGCAAGATCTGGGAATTCCTCTCCGATGACCCGCGTGAAGCGAACACCGAAGGCGGGATCTTCCCGGCGATCTTCGGCACCGTGATGATGACCCTGATCATGGCGATGATCGTCACCCCGTTCGGCGTGCTGGCGGCGGTGTACCTGCGTGAATACGCCAAGCAGAACACTCTGACGCGGATTATCCGTATCGCGGTAAACAACCTTGCCGGTGTTCCGGCCATCGTTTACGGCGTGTTCGGTCTGGGCTTCTTCGTCTACGTGCTGGGTGGTTCGGTTGACCGCTTGTTCTTCCCCGAAGCATTGCCAGCGCCAACCTTCGGTACGCCGGGCCTGCTCTGGGCTTCGCTGACCCTGGCGCTGCTGGCGGTGCCGGTGGTGATTGTGGCGACCGAGGAAGGTCTGGCGCGTATCCCGCGCACCGTGCGTGAAGGCTCGTTGGCCCTCGGCGCGACAAAGGCTGAAACCCTTTGGAAGATTGTGATCCCGATGGCCAGCCCGGCGATGATGACCGGCATGATCCTCGCCGTGGCCCGCGCCGCCGGTGAGGTGGCGCCGCTGATGCTCGTGGGTGTGGTGAAACTGGCGCCGTCGCTGCCGGTGGACGGCAACTATCCGTACCTGCACCTGGATCAGAAGATCATGCACCTGGGCTTCCACATCTATGACGTCGGCTTCCAGAGCCCGAACGTCGAAGCCGCCCGCCCGCTGGTCTACGCCACCGCGCTGCTGCTGGTGCTGGTAATCGCGACGCTGAACCTGTCGGCGGTGTATATCCGCAACCACCTGCGCGAAAAATACAAAGCACTGGACAGCTAAGGACGACGCGAACCCTGTGGGAGCGAGCTTGCTCGCGAAGCTTTTTGACGGCTGCACTGGCCCCTTCGCGAGCAAGCTCGCTCCCACATTGAACTGCGTCCGTCGCAACATTGATGGAAACTGCAAAAGCAGTGTTCCGAACCGAATTTGTTAGCACAGGGAGCCTCCCATGCAGCACGAAACACACAGCCACGGCATCAACATGTCTGCCCTGGGCCGCGACAAGCAGAGCCTGAATCTGGCGCAGGAAACCGTTGCCATCGAAGTCCCGGGCCTGAGCCTGTACTACGGCGAGAAACAGGCGCTGTTCGACGTCAGCATGAATATCCCGAAGCAGCGTGTGACCGCGTTCATCGGTCCGTCCGGCTGCGGTAAATCGACGCTGCTGCGCACCTTCAACCGGATGAACGATCTGGTCGATGGCTGCCGCGTCGAGGGCGCGATCAACCTGTACGGCAACAACATCTATCGCAAGGGCGAAGACGTTGCCGAGTTGCGTCGTCGCGTCGGCATGGTGTTCCAGAAGCCCAATCCGTTCCCGAAGACCATCTACGAAAACGTGGTCTACGGCTTGCGCATCCAGGGCATCAACAAGAAGCGCATTCTCGACGAAGCGGTCGAGTGGGCGTTGAAGGGCGCGGCGCTGTGGGATGAAGTCAAGGACCGCCTGCACGACTCGGCCCTTGGCCTTTCCGGTGGTCAGCAACAGCGTCTGGTCATCGCCCGCACCATCGCGGTCGAGCCGGAAGTGCTGCTGCTCGACGAGCCGTGCTCCGCTCTCGACCCGATCTCGACGCTGAAAGTCGAAGAGCTGATCTACGAGCTGAAGTCCAAGTTCACCATCGTCATCGTGACCCACAACATGCAACAGGCCGCGCGGGTTTCGGACTACACGGCGTTCATGTACATGGGCAAACTGGTGGAATTCGGCGACACCGATACCCTGTTCACCAATCCGGCGAAGAAGCAGACCGAAGACTACATCACCGGTCGTTATGGCTGACAGTTGCGGGTTATTCACAGAATTGACGCTGCGGCCCACCGCACCTTACCGGACGCTCCAAGGACGCCAACATGATTAGTAAAGAAGGCCTTACCCACCACATCTCCGCGCAGTTCAACGCTGAGCTCGAGGAAGTGCGCAGCCACCTCCTTGCCATGGGCGGGCTGGTCGAGAAGCAGGTCAACGACGCGGTGACCGCGCTGATCGAGGCCGACTCGGGTCTGGCTCAGCAGGTCCGTGAGATCGACGACCAGATCAATCAGATGGAACGCAACATCGACGAAGAATGCCTGCGCATTCTTGCCCGTCGTCAGCCGGCGGCGTCCGATCTGCGTTTGATCATCAGCATTTCCAAGTCGGTGATCGATCTTGAGCGTATCGGCGACGAAGCGACCAAGATCGCCCGCCGTGCCATCCAGTTGTGCGAAGAAGGCGAAGCGCCGCGTGGTTACGTCGAGGTTCGCCACATTGGCGATCAGGTGCGCAACATGGTTCGCGATGCGCTGGACGCTTTCGCGCGTTTCGACGCTGATCTGGCCTTGTCGGTGGCGCAGTACGACAAGATCATCGACCGCGAATACAAGACCGCTCTGCGCGAGTTGGCCACGTACATGATGGAAGATCCGCGCTCTATCTCGCGGGTGCTGAGCATCATCTGGGTCCTGCGTTCGCTGGAGCGCATCGGCGATCACGCACGCAACATCTCCGAGCTGGTGATCTACCTGGTGCGCGGGACCGATGTGCGGCACATGGGCCTCAAGCGCATGAAGGAAGAAGTTGAAGGCACAAGTGCCGAAACCGCTAATGTTCCGGGCGAAGCTGACGATAAGTAAGATTGCCTGAGAAAAGCGCCCGGCCCTCTGGCCGGGCGTTTTTGTTTCTGCTTTTCAAAGGCTGATGCGAATTAAAGCGAATCAAAAAGCAGCACCCGCGAACGAAAAGTCCCGGCGTGACTGAAGAGTTTTGGCAATGTGCCATCAGCCAGCGTTATGCTTGCCGGGATTTTAATAGGGGTGTTGGATGAGCAAGATCAGTGTGTTGGTCGTGGACGACGCTTCGTTCATTCGTGACCTGGTGAAAAAGTGCCTGCGTAATTACTTCCCGGGGATCCGCACCGAGGACGCCATCAACGGCAAAAAAGCCCAGGCCATGCTGGCCAGAGAGGCGTTTGACCTGGTGCTCTGCGACTGGGAAATGCCGGAAATGTCCGGTCTTGAACTGCTGACCTGGTGCCGCGAGCAGGACAACCTCAAGACCATGCCCTTCATCATGGTGACCAGCCGTGGCGACAAGGAAAACGTCGTACAGGCGATTCAGGCCGGCGTTTCCGGTTACGTCAGCAAGCCATTCACCAACGAGCAGTTGCTGACCAAGGTCAAGCAGGCGCTGAACAAGGTCGGCAAGCTCGACACCTTGATGAACAGCGCACCGACCAAAATGAACTCGGCGTTCGGCAACGATTCCCTCAGTGCCTTGACCGGTGGCAAGCCTGCCGTGGTTGGCGGTGCTCCGGCTGCCGCTGCGGCCAACCCGTTTGCCAAGCCTGCCGCTGCAGCTCCGGCAGCCGCCGCTGCGCCATCGCGTGGTTTGCTCAACAGCCCGCCGGTGCCGGCCCCTGGTGCATCCAAGGCGCCGGTGGGCGGTCGCGGTCAGGGCCAGTTGCGGTTGCCGAGCGGTACCCAGCAATGCGTGATCAAAGCGTTGAGCATCAAGGAAGCGTTGCTGGTCGTGAAGCGCACCGAGACCCTGCCGCAGATCCTCGACAGCGCCGTGCTCGATCTTGAGCAGGGTGACAACGCCGAGATCGCTCGCCTCAATGGTTACCTGCACGCCATCGTCGCCCACGAGCAGAAAGCCGACAGCGACTGGCTGCAACTGACCTTCCGCTTCGTCGACCAGGACGCGCAGAAGCTCGACTACATCTCGCGCCTGATCGCCCGTGGCACCGCGCAGAAGCATTTCGTACCTGGCGCCTGATCTTCTTCGCCTGAGACACCGCCTTCGCGAGCAAGCTCGCTCCCACAGAGATCACACCGAACCTGTGGGAGCGAGCTTGCTCGCGAAGGGGCCATCAAAAGCACTACCCATCTCCCGCTCCCGCCAATTTGAAACATCTGTCGACTAGCCTGGTCTGTCTCAGCTGCTAGGCTGATTCCCAGGCCTCCCTTCGACAGACCTTTGCCCATGCTCGCGCGCCTGCTGTTTTTCTGCGGTCTCTGCCTGGCCTCCCAGCTGGCGATGGCCATGACCATTTACAAATCCACCGACGCCAACGGCGTGGTCTCGTACAGTGACCGCCCGAGCAAAGGCGCGAAAGTGTTCGTGTTTCAGGATCGCATGGTCGAGCGTCTCGACCGTCAGGTGTACCTGGACATCAAGAAGCAGAAGGGCGTCGATGTGGTGTTCGCGCGCAACGATCTGTACGCGCCGGTCGAGGTTGCCCTGGCCTTCATCGGCACGAGCAATGTGCGCGGGGCCTCAGCGCAGGCGATCCGTCGCGTGCTGCCACCGCGCAGCAACACGCGGCTGGCGCTGCTGACGGCGATCAGCCGCGACCAGCCGCTGGTGTATTCGCCGCAGTTCCAGTATTCGCTGGGCGACCCCTCAGGCACCGCGCAGAGCTATCGCTATCCGCTGCCCTGGCGTGGCGGACCGTTCCGCCTGAGTCAAGGCGCCAACGGCCAGTACAGCCACTATGGACCGAAAAATCGCTACGCCATGGACATCGCCATGCCGGTGGGCACACCGATCATTGCCGCGCGAGCGGGGGTGGTGGTCAAGACCGAGAATTCCCAGAGCGGGCGCGGCACCGATGCCTCCGGCAACTTCGTCCGGGTGCTGCACGACGACGGCACCATGGGCGTGTATCTGCATCTCAAGCAGGGCTCGGTGAGTGTGCGCGAAGGGCAGCGGGTCAAGGTCGGCAGCCCGCTGGCGCTGTCGGGGAACACCGGCAACAGCAGCGGCCCGCACCTGCACTTTGTGGTGCAGCGCAATACCGGCGAAGGGCTGGTGTCGATTCCGTATCAGTTCAACCAGCCGCTGGGGGCGTTGCCCAACTTTGCGTTGGGCAAACAGTGATGAGGTGACCGTGCTGGCCCCTTCGCGAGCAAGCTCGCTCCCACAGATGAAATGTATTCCAATGTGGGAGCGAGCTTGCTCGCGAAAGGCGCGGCGCGGTGCAGGATCAGCGTATCAATCGAGCATCAACACCTTGGCCAGGACAATCTTCGGCCCTTTCATCTTCTTGATGATGATCCGCAGGCCTTCGACTTCCAGCACTTCTTCCTCTTCCGGCACCCGTTTCAGGGTTTCGTAGACCAGCCCGGCGAGGGTTTCCGCTTCGATGTGATCGAGGTCGATACCGAGCAGACGTTCCACCTTGAACAGCGGCGTATCACCACGCACCAGCAGCTTGCCCGGCTGATAGGCGAGAATGCCGCGTTCAGCCTTGCGGTGTTCGTCCTGAATGTCGCCGACCAGCACTTCCAGCACGTCTTCCATGGTCAGGTAGCCGATGATGTTGCCATCAGCCTCCTCGACCACGGCGAAGTGCGAGCCGCCCTTGCGGAACTGCTCCAGCAGCTGCGACAGCGGCATGTGCCGCGATACGCGCTCCAGCGGACGGGTCAGCTCAGCCAGGTTGAACGACTCCGGAATGTGGTCCAGCGCCGCCAGCTCCAGCAGCAGATCCTTGATGTGCAGCAGGCCGACGAACTCCTGGCGCTCGCTGTCGTACACCGGATAACGGCTGAACTTGTGGCGACGGAACATCGCCAGGATTTCCTTCAGCGGCGCGTTGAATTCCAGGGTGATCAGGTCTTCGCGGGAGTTGGCCCAGTCGACCACTTCCAGCTCGCCCATTTCCACCGCCGAGGCCAATACGCGCATGCCCTGATCGCTGGGATCCTGGCCACGGCTGGAGTGCAGGATCAGTTTCAGTTCTTCGCGGCTGTAATGGTGTTCATGGTGCGGGCCGGGTTCACCTTGCCCGGCGATACGCAAAATCGCGTTGGCGCTGGCGTTGAGCAGGTAGATCGCCGGGTACATCGCCCAGTAGAACAGGTACAGCGGCACCGCCGTCCACAGCGACAGCAGCTCGGGTTTGCGGATCGCCCACGACTTGGGTGCGAGCTCACCGACGACGATGTGCAGGTACGAAATGATGAAGAACGCGGTGAAGAACGACACGCCTTTGATGATCTCGGGCGAGTCGACGCCGACTGCGCTCAGCAGCGGCTCGAGAATATGCGCGAACGCCGGTTCACCGACCCAGCCCAGGCCGAGGGAGGCGAGGGTGATGCCGAGCTGACACGCCGACAGGTAGGCATCGAGCTGACTGTGCACGGTACGCAGGATATGTCCGCGCCAGCCATGTTGTTCAGCGATGGCCTCGACCCGGGTCGAGCGCAATTTGACCATGGCGAATTCCGCTGCAACGAAAAAACCGTTGAGCAACACCAGGATCAGAGCAAAAAGGATCATGCCGAAGTCGGCAAAAATGGTTGCGAGGGACAAGCCAGGGGAAGGGTCCATGATGGAGTTTTGCGGGTTCCGTGTGATTCGAAAGTAGGGAGAAACAGCGCCTGAAAGGCAGGCACAAGTCAGCCAATGTAGCGGCTGGCCGGGCGATTGCCTAGTGGCGTGTGCCGGGCGGCATCACTCGGCGGCGCTGATCGCCCGTGCGCTGGCCACCTGGGCCGGGGCGAAATGGCAGGTGAATGTGCTGCCGTGGCCGGGCACGCTACTGATCTCCATGCGCGCGCGGTGGCGCAACAACACGTGCTTGACGATGGCCAGGCCGAGGCCGGTGCCGCCGGTGTTGGAGTTGCGACTGGAGTCCACACGGTAGAAGCGTTCGGTCAGGCGCGGCAGGTGTTTGCTGTCGATACCGATGCCGGAATCCTGCACGCTCAGGTGCGCGCCTTGCTCGTCGCCCCACCAGCGAATGCGGATGTTGCCCTCGGCCGGGGTGTACTTGACCGCGTTGAACACCAGATTGGAAAACGCACTGCGCAGCTCGGCCTCGCTGCCCTTGAGCAGCAGGCGCGCGTCGGCTTCGAGGCTGATGCGCTGGTTTTTCGCGCCGGACAATTGCTGCGCATCGCTGGTGATCGATTGCAGCAACGTGTCGATCTGCACCGGCTGGTTGTCCGATGGGTAATCGGTGGCTTCCAGCTTGGCCAATAGCAACAAATCGTTGAGCAGCGTCTGCATGCGCCCGCCCTGTTGCTGCATCTGTTGCAGGGCACGGCTCCAGCGCGGGTTCACTTCTTCGACATTGTCGAGCAGGGTTTCCAGATAGCCGCAGATCACCGTCAGCGGCGTGCGTAATTCGTGGGAGACGTTGGCGATGAAGTCCTTGCGCATCTGTTCCAGCTGATGGATGCGCGTGACATCGCGGACCAGCATCAGGTGTTCATTGTTGCCGTAGCGGGTCAGGTACAGCTGAATGCGCACGCGATCGTTGGTCGGCGAGGGAATTTCCAGCGGCTCGGCGAAGTTGTCCTGCTCGAAGTATTCCTTGAAACGCGGATGGCGCACCAGGTTGGTCACCGGTTGGCCGCTGTCCTGTGGGGTCTTGAGGCCGAGCAGGGTTTCGGCGGCGCGGTTCCACCATTCCAGATTGCCGTCGCTGTCGAGCATGATCACTGCATCTTTCAGCGCGGCGGTGGATTCCTGTACCCGGTCGATGACCGCTTGCAGACGCCCGCGCACCCGTTGGTCGCGGCGTTGCAGATGGTAGATGCTGTCGAACACCTCGCCCCACAGGCCATAGCCATCGGGCGGCGCTTCATCGGGTTGGTGCTGGCGCAGCCATTCGTGCAGACGCAGCAATTGCTTGAGCGTCCAGGCCAGATAAAGGCCCAGACCGGCCGCAAGGCTCCAGCCGTAATAGCCGGTGATCAGGCCGATCACCAGGCAGGCGGTGACCAGCAACAGCATGTGGCGAATCAGGGTGCCATGCCAGTTTTGATTCACAGTCGATACGGTCCTTGTCAGCGAGTCTGGCGGGCGGATCAGGCTTTGGTCGAGAACCGGTAGCCGGTGCCGCGCACGGTTTGTACCAGATTTTCGTAGGCGTCGCCGAGGGCCTTGCGCAGGCGGCGTATGTGCACGTCGACGGTGCGCTCTTCAACATAGACGTTGCCGCCCCAGACCTGGTCGAGCAACTGGCCACGGGTGTAGGCGCGTTCCTGATGGGTCATGAAGAATTGCAGCAGGCGGTATTCGGTCGGGCCCATCTCGGCGGGTTTGCCGTCGATGGTCACGCGGTGGCTGATAGGGTCGAGCAGCAGGCCACCGACTTCAATCGGCGCTTCGCCATCGGTGGGGCCGGCGCGGCGCAGCACGGCTTTGAGGCGGGCGACCAGTTCACGGGGGGAAAACGGTTTGGTGATGTAGTCGTCGGCACCGACTTCCAGGCCCTGGATCTTGTTGTCCTCTTCGCCCTTGGCGGTGAGCATGATGATCGGGATGTCCCCGGTCAGCTCGTCACGCTTGAGGCGCCGGGCCAGTTCGATGCCGGAAGTGCCGGGCAGCATCCAGTCGAGCAGGATCAGATCCGGCTTGCGGTCGACGATGATGGCGTGGGCCTGCTGTGAGTTCTCTGCCTCGAGGCAGTCATAGCCGGCCATTTCCAACGCCACGGCGATCATTTCGCGAATGGGCGCTTCGTCGTCGACGATCAGAATGCTCCTGCCAACCATGCCTTAATCCTCTTGTCATTTAACTGTCTTGCGCCGCATTAGATAACGGAATTATTGCAGTCGTGTGACAGTATTTCAGAGTGGCGGCGTTTGTGCTGATCCTGAACTAAGCTCCAAGTCCGAATCCTGACAACCACCAAAGAAGGTTTCCATGACTCAGATGACTGCTTCTTTCAAAGCCCTGCTGATGACCGCCGCCCTGACACTGCCGGGGCTGGCCATGGCGGCCGATCCGGCGATGGAGAAGGACGGCATGTACACCGATCACAAGGGCATGACCCTGTACACCTTCGCCAAGGACTCCGCTGGCAAGTCTGCCTGCAACGACAAATGCGCCGCGAATTGGCCACCGCTGAAGGCTGAGGCCGGCGACAAATCCATGGGCGACTGGACGGTGATCAAGCGTGACGACGGTACGATGCAGTGGGCCTACCAGGGCATGCCGCTGTACACCTTCGTAATGGACAAGAAGGCCGGCGACATGACCGGCGACGGCAAAATGGACGGCGCCTGGAAAGTCGCCAAGGCCAAGTAACCGCAAATCCCCTGTGGGAGCGAGCTTGCTCGCGAAGGCGTCGTATCAGTCAACCAATGCGTTAACTGACACACCGCTTTCGCGAGCAAGCTCGCTCCCACAGGTTTGAATCCTTATCGCAACGCGTAATCCAGGACGATCCCGACAAAGATCGCCAACCCCGCCCAGTGGTTGTGCAAAAACGCCTGGAAACAACGCATGCGGTCCTTGCTGCGCGTGTACCAGAACTCCCACGCATAACACCCCGCAGCCACCAGCAAGCCGAGGTGGAACCAGATCCCCAGCTCGAACTTCGTCCCGGCCAGAATCAGGCAACCCAGCGACAGCGCCTGCAAGCTGAGGATGATCACCCGATCCGCCTCGCCAAACAGGATCGCCGTGGATTTCACGCCGATCTTCAGATCGTCATCGCGGTCGGTCATCGCGTAATAAGTGTCATAACCCACCGTCCACAGCAGATTGGCGATCCACAGCAGCCAAGCCGCCGCTGGCAACTCGCCGGTCTCGGCGGTGAAGGCCATGGGCATGCCCCAGGAAAACGCCGCGCCCAGCACCACTTGCGGGTAGTAGGTGTAGCGCTTCATGAACGGATAAGTGAACGCCAGCGCCAGACCGCCGAGCGACAGCCAGATGGTCGGGGCATTGGTGCACAGCACCAGCAGAAAACTGATGCCCATCAGCACGGCAAAGAACACCAGCGCTTCCTTCGAGCTGATCCGGCCAGCGGCGAGCGGCCGTTGCGCGGTGCGTTTGACATGGCCGTCGACCTTGCGGTCGGCCCAGTCGTTGATCACGCAACCGCCGGCACGGGTCAGCACCACGCCGAGGACGAAGATGACGATGTTGGCCAGCGACGGCGAACCCTTGCCGGCAATCCACAATGCCCACAGCGTCGGCCACAGCAGCAGGTAAATGCCGATCGGCTTGTCCATGCGCGTCAACTGCACGAAGTCCCAGGCGCGCGGGTTCAGACGGTTGAGGGACTTGAGCAGGCTCTGGTACATCAGCAGTTCTCCGGATGGGCGCGGGCGGCGTCCCACAGGCTCGGCAGGAAGATTTCCGCGACCAGCACACTCAGCGCGCCACGGTCGAAACGCGAACGCCGGCCCCACAGCTCAGGGGCTTTCACCGTTGATGGCAGCCATTGTTCAGGGTAGTGGCAGACTTCAATCGCGCGACGCTGAAACGCCTGATCGCAAAACAGCAACTCGCCCAGCGAGCGGCTGCCCAGTTCATCCATGTGCAAACCGTCACCTTGCAGGGCCGCCCGCGAGGCGACGCTGCGGGCAAACACCCAGGCCTCGCCGTGGCCGCGCAAATACACCTCACGGACCCAGCCTTCGCTGCCCTCGGCCAGATCCAGCGCTGCGCATTCATCAGCACGCAGGGTGGCCCAGCCTTCGAACAGCGGCGACACGCTGAAGCCATCCTCGGACAAACGGGTCAGACGGCGGGTCAACGAACCTTCGTCGAACAGCCAGTCGAGGGTCAACGGATCGGGGCGGGGCGTCAGGCGGTCTTGGGTCAGCCAGAGCGGGGCGGGACAGGCATTTGAATGTTGCACAATGAGTCATTATTGGCCGCAAATGAGGCGGCGAGCTTACCATGGCGGGCGACAGGATTGAGCGGCGCCGGCCGCCGTTGCGCCGAACAGGCTTGCATCTGCGCGGCACCCTCAGTACAAAACGCCCTGAGCCGGATGGCAACGCAGCACCCATCGACCGTCCGCGCCGGCACTACGCCTGAAACCTGAGGAAGTACCTGAATGAAGAAGTGGCAATGTATCGTCTGTGGCCTGATCTATAACGAAGCCGATGGCTGGCCGGATGACGGCATCGCGCCGGGCACCCGCTGGGAAGACGTACCGGCAGACTGGCTGTGCCCTGACTGCGGCGTCGGCAAGATGGACTTCGAAATGATCGAAATCAACTGAACACAACCAAGGAGTAAGGCATGAGCGCACCAGTCGTCATCATCGGCACCGGGCTTGCGGGCTACAACCTGGCCCGCGAGTTTCGCAAGCTCGACAGCGAAACCCCGTTGCTGCTGATCACCGCCGATGACGGCCGCTCTTACTCCAAGCCGATGCTCTCCACCGGTTTCGGCAAGAACAAGGACGCCGAGGGCCTGAGCATGGCCGAACCCGGCGTCATGGCCGAGCAGTTGAAGGCCGAAGTGCGCACCCACACGCGCATCAGCGGCATCGACGCCGGCCACAAGCGCTTGTGGATCGGCGAAGAAGCCGTGCCCTATCGCGACCTGATCCTGGCCTGGGGCGCGGAAACCGTGCGCGTGCCAATCGAAGGCGACGGCGCAGATCTGGTATTCCCGATCAACGATCTCGAAGACTACGCGCGCTTCCGTGCCGCAGCGGCGGGCAAGCGTCGGGTGTTGTTGCTCGGCGCCGGGCTGATCGGCTGTGAGTTCGCCAATGACCTGATCCTCGGCGGCTACGAAGTGCAACTGGTCGCACCGTGTGAACAGGTCATGCCGATGCTCTTGCATCCCGCCGCGGCGGCGGCCGTGCAGGCCGGGCTGGAAAGTATCGGGGCGAAGTTTCATCTCGGCCCGGTGCTGACCCGGCTGGAGAAAGTCGCCGACGGCCTGGAAGCGCACCTGTCCGACGGCCAGGTTATCCCGTGCGATGTCGTGGTCTCGGCGATCGGCCTTCGCCCGCGCATCGATCTGGCGGCGGCTGCCGGCGTGCAGGTCAATCGCGGCGTGATGGTCGACCGTTACCTGAAAACCTCCCACGCCAACATCTACGCTCTGGGCGACTGCGCCGAAGTCGACGGGCTCAATCTGCTCTACGTGATGCCGCTGATGAGTTGCGCTCGAGCGCTGGCGCAAACCCTCGCCGGAAACCCGACCGCGGTCAGCTACGGGCCGATGCCGATCACCGTGAAAACCCCGGTGTGCCCGCTGGTGGTTTCGCCGCCGCCACGGGGCAGCGAAGGCGTGTGGAGCGTCGAAGGGCAGGGCGCCGACATCAAAGCGCTGTGCCACAGTGCCGACGGTCAGTTGCTCGGTTACGCCCTGACCGGCGGGGCGGTCATGGAAAAACTGGCCCTGAACAAACAGCTGCCGCCGCTGCTGGCGTAAATGCCGGTCGTTCTGTCGCAAACACCGCTCTTTTGCCCCGACAAAGGTCTTGGGGAGACTGGCGCCGCCGTTGGCGGCGTGCCATTCTCACTCCCGTCTGCCGCAGAGTAGAGCCTGCGGCGCCTTGGGCGCTGTTCCAACGAGAACAGCACGGACATAACAACAAAAAACCGTCAAAGGGGCTTCACTAATGCGTAAACCAGAACTCGCCGCTGCAATCGCCGAAAAGGCAGACCTGACCAAAGAACAGGCCAACCGCGTCCTCAACGCCGTCCTCGAAGAAATCACCGGCGCCCTGCACCGCAAGGACAGCGTGACGCTGGTCGGCTTCGGCACCTTCCTGCAACGCCACCGCGGCGCCCGCACCGGCAAAAACCCGCAAACCGGCGAACCGGTCAAGATCAAGGCCAGCAACACCGTGGCGTTCAAGCCAGGCAAATCGTTGAAAGACAGCGTCAATCCTTGATCGCGGCGCGCTCCCCTGAATGACGGGGAGAACCGCAAATGAAAAATGGGCACACCGATTGCGGTCGGGTGCCCATTTTTTTGTGGTTGCCTGATGACTTACTGGCGGCGGAAGCAAGCCTTGCCGTTGCCGAAATCCACGGCCAGGCAGTTTGGCTCGATCGCTAGTTGCAGGTCCTGAAACAGGCCGCCCAGATCGCTGTTCGAGGCAGGCTTGGTTTTGCTCTCCAGCACCACTGTCTGGTTCTCGACTTTCCAGGTGCCTTTGGCAAAACCGTCGGCGCTGCCATACGCCACACCGGCGTCAAAGGTACCGTCCTTGCGCAAGAGCAATTCGGCGCCCATTTCCATTGCGCCGGTCAGGTAGTAATGGCCGTCCAGTGGCGGGGTATCCGCTGACGCTTGGGAGGCGGGCAGCCACATGAGTGCGGCGAAAAACAGTGGTTTCAGTTCCATGAAATGAAGCTCCTTGGCAGCAGTAGTAGAGAGACCGAATTTTCGAGCGTTGGATTCTGGCACAGCCATGTTTTGCCCGCTCGTTGTTCAGGCGCTACACGATCGAATCGATGTCCAGATGAAACGGCGCGCCAACCGCATGCCCTCCGGTCATCGCGGCGATTGCGGCATCGTGATCGTCAGCGGCTGGCGGAGTCATCGCCAGTTGTTCCTGAACAAGGTTTTCCGGGTGGTTGTTCCAGCGCAGCAGACTTTCCTCGACCCATTCGGGCTGGTCGGCATAGCTGCCGTAAACGTCGGTCTCAGTGACCCGTTGACTGCGCAGCGCTGTCAGGCGGGCCTTGGTCATGCTGATCTTGTCTATTTCCTGATTGAGCATCAGCGTCTTGTGCGCGCGCTCCTGCTCTCGCACGTAAGAACGGTGGTTGTTTTGCAGATCGCGCTTAACGGCCCGCAGCTGTTGCTGAATATTCTCCAGCGCGCTGCTGATCCACTCGAATTCGCGATTGGTCACCAGCGAACGCTTGAGCTGCAGTGCTTCCTGCCAACGGCGCAAGCTGGCCCAGCAGCCGGGGATGTAGCTGCCGACCATTGAGTGGTGACCCCGGTCGAACAACTGCCGCAGAAACGATCCGCGTTCGGGCAAGCCGTTGGTAGCGCGCAGGGCCTTGGCGCAGCCGTGATCGACGATCGTGCTGCAACCCGGCTCCCAGAGAAGGGAGGATCGGTGGTCCTTGTCGAACTCAACGGGCATGAAATGGCGCAAAGCACCGTGATGCCCATAGTCGTCGCCAAAGAAATTGATGATTCCCCAGATCAGCAGGCCGAGGCCGGCGACCGGGTTGAAGCCCAGCACCACGGCGTTGGTTGCGTACATCGGCCCAGGCTTGGCAAAGGTGTTCATCCAGGTCGCCGGCACGCTCGGTACCGGATCGTTCTGATTGACGATGCGGTGATGCACCAGCGATCTGGCGCTTTCGATGAAGGAGGTGTCGCCGGCGCGGGGGGCGCCGTAGGTGTAGAGCACGATTTGCGGGGAGAACTCCAGGTTGCGTCTCAGCATCTCGGACAGGATCAGTGCAACTGCACCGCCCAGACTGTGACCCGTGATCAGCAGCTTTTGCCCGCTGTAGAATTTTTCCAGATAAGTCACGATGAATGGATAAACCGCCAAAGCGCCACCGTAGAAACCGCGGTGCACTTTGCCTTCGCCTTCGGCAAAGGGAACCTGATAGGCATCGCCGTCACGCAAGCCGTCGGGCCAGAATTCACTGGTACCCCGCACGCTGATCAGGATCAGTTCGTCGTGGTGGCAGATGAAGGCTTGAGTGTCCGTGCTTTCGACCTGTTTGCGATCATCGAAAAAATGCAGTCTGGCGGGGTGTTCCTGTTGATTCCCTAACGAGGGGTCATTCACTTCGCGGTAAAGATTCGGGTCAAACGGCACCACTTCCAGGCGTTTCGAGTACGGTACGTCTTCATACAGTGGGTAGTATTTCTGCGTTTGCGAGTCATCGACCTTCCACAACTCATCGAACTGCGGTAGCGCGTGGCCGAACCAGTTGCCGCTGCTGGGCTGCAGCGGAAAGCTTACCGTGTCGGTCTGCACCGGTTGAGTGTTGGGTTGCTGTCCGAAATCGGTGTAGCTCAGCGTGGCCATTACCGACAGCTGATAAAGGTTGAGCGCGCAGAACGCCTCGCCTGTCGACAGCATTGGCCGTAGCGCTCTCATCGGACGTACTTCCAGCACATGGTGCTTGTTCGGCAGCAGTGCGACGCCCTTGGGCGGCGGCGGGGAAAACCCCAGTTCGACGGTGGCCATCTCCGCCGCACTCAGGATTGCGTGCAGTCCGCCATCCGCGGCGGTTTTATCGACGACCGAGAAGTCTCGGGATTTCGCAGCGGGTCGCATGAGCTTGTGCGCCGCCCTCTTCGGAGGGTCGCGACGAGCAGCCAGCGGTGGCAGGTGGGCGATGTGTTTTACCAGTTCACTGACTTCGACCTGGCAGTACGCATCGGTTTCGGGCAGGTCCTTGGCGGGGTTGGCCTGGGTACGAGTGCCTGTTTTGTGGAAGAAGCGGGTTTTTTCGGCGCGGACCTGGAGTTCGGTAATGGGGAGGGGGTAGTCCAGTCTTTTTCTCAAGTCTCGATACAGCGCGTCTGCTCCTTGAAAAGGCTTATTCAGCTTGAGCACTACCGGGCCACAATGGTGGTTGTCTACCTTTGCCCAGCCTTTCGCATCCAGTTTTCCAGTATGAACGGTGTCTTCGTAGTCGGTGATCTCATATGCCAAGCCGGCGTAGGGTGTGCCATCTCCGAACTCATTCACCAATTGAAAACTAGTCGAATGCCCGCGCATCGGGCAGGCGTGGATATCACCTTGCATGAAGGTGGTAACGCTTGTCGGTAAGGATTCAGCGTTCATGGAGTCTCGTCCGTGTTTTCATTGCAACTTGGATAGATGGTGCAAATCCGTCCATCCACCATTCTGAAGGTGCTGAAGTCTTCATAATTTCCATTGCAGTAACCACGCTGGTCCTCATAGCCTTCACCCATACAGCGCTTCCACCCACCCGGAACCTGAACCCAAGTGTCCCCCCAGCCAGGCCTCTCTTCATTCGCCATTTTTATTTTCAACCTCATGGTTTTATTCGAAAGCTGATCTAGCGTGTACGCAGCGAAAGGACGGCTCCGCGCTACATTTCCCTGTGCATCCATACCTTTGCATCTCAACATTTTTATTAGGTTACGCTTGGAGCTGACTGTCCGAAAAAACCACATACATTGGCCTAAGATCTCGCCTTCACCATCCTCACTGAAAGTCCCCATCTGTCGTTCCAACAGCTCCGGACGTACAGCAATCGAGGCGTAGTCATAGCTGAAGTTGCTTCGCCCTGGACCATAAATACCGATGACCTTGATCTCGATGTAATTCAGTGCGAGAGGACATTCGCTTACGGTTCTGTACAGCGGGATCTCGGAAGTCCCTTGGTACTTCATATTGGTTTTGTTGTATCCCAGCTGCGTGTTTCTCCCGCCAGGGACGGTGCATGTTTGGCCCTTGGCCGGAACATAGGTGGCCGTCAGGTCGTACTTGAATCCGGGCGGGAAATCCGGAACAAACATAAAGGTGTTCGGGGTCTTCACCGTCGTACAACCCACCAGCCATCCCAGGCAACCACTCAGCAGCAACCCTTGTTTCAATTTCCTCATCGACCTGCTTCTCCCTGCCAATACAACGCTTCCTGATATACCCGCTCAAAATGCATCGCCGGATCTTCACCGGGTTTGGGCAGCCATGATTTGCCTGGCCGATATCCCGGTAACTGCAAACTGCGCGTCAGCAAGAAATGCACTTGCTCCGGTTGTTGCCAGCCCCACAAGTGCGTCAGTTGAATCAGGCCCCACAACCATTCATCGACGTCGAGTTGTTCGGCCAGCTCGGCCATGGCTTCGGTGTGTTCGCCGACCAGGTAACGGCGGGTGTTGTCGAACAGCACGTTGGCGTAGATCAGTTCCGGGGTCGGCGTGTGCAGCCACGGCGGATCCATCGGCAGCGGATGGTGGCCGGGGTCCGGGTTGTCGATGGCGTTCCATCGTTCTGCGTGCCAATAGCAAACGCTGTTGAATGGCCCGAGAAACGCGGCGCGGTGCTCGGGTTGCAGGTGCGCCAGCGCACGGCCCAGAACCCGGTTGTCATGCACGCGGTACACCGCCAGATTCGGGCGTTCGCCGGTTATCAGGCGCTCGCGCCAATGCGCCGCCAGCAGATCAAGTTCGACGTGACGGGCACTGGCCAGCCAGCCCCAATTGCGCTCGGGCGTGGCGAGCAAGGTCTGGATGGCGGGATGCTGCGCCGTATCGATCTGCAACAGCAGCGGGCCGGTCGGCACCAGCGACTCGGCCGGCGTGCCGGTGTAGAGCGGACGAAACCGCTCGGTGCCGAGGTCGCGGGTCAACGCAGCGTGCTCTGCGCTTTGGCCGTCGGTGTCGAGCATCAGATACAGTTCGCAGCCAGCGCGGGACTGAGCGTGCAACCATTGTTCGACCGGGCTCATGCGACTTCTCCCAGCTCGCACTGACCCGCTGCGCAGGCTTCGCACAGCGGGCAAAAATCCGCTGCCTGCTGGCGCGCACTGCTGATGATCGACAGCGGTGTGGCACTGATTGGAGCAGCCAGACCAGCCTCAACCTGCAGCGGCTGTAGCGGTGCGAGACCCGCCAGTGGCGCTCCGCCCTGAACGATGGGCACGCTGCTGAAAATCCCGCCGGCATTGATCACGATGTGATGACCGCCCGCTGACAGCGTCAGGCTCATGCCGGCATCGATCACCACGTTGCTTGCCGTGACATGCGCCTGCTGGCCGGCCTGGATCACCAGAGCGCCCAAGGTCTGGCTGCTGGTGCCGCTGACCTGCAACAAGTCGTCGGCGTTGATTACTGTGCTGCGCAGTCCTTGATGAGTGCGCGAATCCTTGCCCTCGATGAGACTGGTGCTGTCATTGCCGACATGCTCATGGCGGTCGCGAGTGATCAGGCTGCGGCTGTCGTTGAGGATCAGTTGCTCCAGATCACGCTGCGCGCGCAGGTAGATCTTCTCCTGCCCGGCGCGATCCTCGATCGACAGTTCGTTGTAGCCGCCATTGCGCGGTGAGCTCTGGCTGCGTAATACCGTGCGGGTTTTGCTCGCCGGCAAGGGATGGGCGACGGCATTGACCTTGTTGGCGACGCAGCCGGTAATCAGCGGTTGGTCCGGGTCGCCTTCCTGGAAGGTCACGACCACTTCCATGTCGACCCGGGGCACGGTCACCGTGCCGAATCCGTCGCCTGCCCAACTGGAAGCTACGCGTAGCCAGCAGCTGCTTTTTTCGCTGTTGCGTTCAGCGCGATCCCAATGAAACTCGACACGAACCCTGCCGTATTCATCACAGAAGATCTCCTCTCCGGGAGGCCCGGTAACGCGCGCGGTCTGGCAGACCAGCAAGGGTCTTGGCGCGGGCAAAGGCGGACGGTAAACCACCTCTGCGGGAATGGCCCTGAAGGCATTGCGGTACCCTTGGGAAAAACTATCGGCAGGTTTCGCCTCGCTGCTGAAAGCTTCTTCGAGCACCGCCGGTTGCTTGCCTTCGTGAGTAAGACTGACCAACAACCACAACTCGTTGCAGTCGGCCCTGGGATGTTCGCTCAGCTCGAACAGGTGACCGCTGCGCAAAATCGCCTGATCGCTTTTGCCTTCAATCCATTGATAGTCGCTGCGATGGCGCTCCAAGGCCTGACGCGTCAGCTGTTTGCCGTGCTTTTCGGACTTCAGCAACAGTGGATAGCGATAGTCCTCCAGAGCCGGCGTGAACTCTGCGGTGAAGCGGCTTTCCAGCAGCAGGCTTGGGCGCTTGAGGTCATAGTCACGGCGCGTGACGGTGCTGGTACGGGTGTTGAAGCCCATGGTCAGGTGGTTGACCTCCGGGTGTTCGGCAACCATGCCGCTATCCACCCTGAAGGGTGTCGTGCCCAATTTGCGCGCGAACACCGGGCTGTCGCTGAACACCAGTAAATGCCTGTCGATCGAATGCTGGTGATGCCAGGCAATACCCTCTTCGGCGCACAGGCGCTGAATGAACAGGAAGTCGCTTTCGCCGTACTGCGTGCAGTACTCACGTGGCTCGCCGACGGTGACATTGAACGTGAAGTCATCGGGCTGGATGCCATGCCCTTTGAGCACTTGCGCGATGATCTGCGGCACTGTCAGCTGCTGGAAAATCCGCTGGTCGTGGCTCATTTGCAGATAATGCAGCGCCGGTACCAGTGTCAGCTCATAACGGGTCAGACGCTTGCCTGACTTACCGAGCATGACGTTTTCGATTCGCCCGTGAATGCCTTCGCCGGCAAACCCGAACTGCAGGAATGCGGGCCGGCTGAGCAGGCTTTCCAGATCGATATCTGCGTGCTCGCTCACCAGCTCGATGCGAATCGCGTAGAGCTGACTGATCGCTTCTGTGCCAGTGAATGCAAGCACCTTGAAGTCGTGGCGAATGGTCGGGATGTGCAGTGAGAATGGCGCGCAGTGGCCTTTGCCGAACATGGCTTGTCCTTAAGCAAAGTGAGTCAAAGCGCGATGCCGTTCCTCCCTGATCGCCGCGCATGAAAAGTTGCCAGGGCAAGCTAGCGGCGCGGAAAATTAATTGATGTAAGAAGTATCCCTGACATTTGTCAGAGTATTCCGGTGTGAAAGTGTGGGTCGGAATGAGGGAAGTGTCTGTAGGGAGCGGCTTCGATAACTATCGAGTTGGCAGTGTTTGCTGGCGCAGGGAAAGTTTCAGAATAATGAAGTGCTATCATTATGGTGGCACTTTTTGCGTTGCTCGTTGTCGCGGAAAACTTGTTGGAGCAAACCAGTCATTTTCGGAAGTGTCCTACTTCTATTTTTTTTTGAATTTGGCATGCTGCACGCCGCTCGAGGACACGGGCGTCCGGTAAACTCGCCCGGCTGCGGCGGGAGGCTCTGGGTCAATGGTTTGGCGGGAGCGGGAAAAATGCGCTGATTAATAAGCGGCCTCAGGGAAACCCCTGTGACATATAGGGCGATCTCCTACAGAGCCCACTGAACAGTTCGTCTTGTTGTTTAATCAGATGCTTGCTAGTGGCCATCATTGTGATTACGATGCGCCCACTTGTAAGAGCACATCTCAATTGGATGAGTCGCTGAACCGCTCTTCGATACTGTCCCGCGTTGCTGAAACTCCATTCGCGCGCCTGACTGTAATCCTTAATAAAGGCCATGGATGTCCTACTCAAGCAAACTTTCCGCCCATTACCTCGAACTCGCAAAAGTCTCTGTTTCCAAAGAGAATTTCGCGGGCGAAGACGTTCGTTTTTCGAGCGAATTCGAGGCGCTGGAAAGTGAGCTGGCCAAGGCTTCGTCGATGCACGAAAGCGGGCAGATCGACTGGCTGAAAATCCGCGAAAACAGCGAAAATCTGCTGCGTACCCAATCCAAGGATCTGCGTGTCGGCGCCTGGCTGACGTGGTCGCTGTATCAGCGCGAATCCTTCCCGGGCCTGCTCGCCGGCCTCGGTCTGCTGCACCATCTGTCGGAAAATAACTGGGCCGACGTCCATCCGCTCAAACCCCGCACCCGCGCCGCCGCAATCGGCTGGCTGGTGCCGCGTCTCGAGCAGGTCATCACCGAAAACATTGCGATCAAAGAACAGTTGCCGATGTTCCGGCAGCTCTCCGAGCACCTGGCCGGTCTCGAGGCTGCCTGCACTGAACATCTGGGCGATGACGCGCCGCTGCTGCTGCCGATCTCCCGCCGCCTGAAAACCATGATCCAGCGCGCTGCCGACAACCAGCCGGCCCCCGGCGTGGTGGGCGCGGCGGTGGCGCAGGTCAAGCAGGCCGCAAGCCAGTTGCTCACCCCCGGCGCGCCGATCGACAACGAACGCGATGCGCACAAAGCCCTGCGCGCGCAGCAGGAAAGCGCCCGCCCGTTGTGCGCCTGGTGGCTCAAGCAGAAGGCCACCGACCTGCGCGCCCTGCGCCTGAACCGTACTTTGCTGTGGATGACCATCGACGCGGTGCCCGAGCGCAACGCCGAGCAGATCACCGTGCTGCGCGGCCTGCCGCTGGAAAAGCTCAAGCTCTATCAGGACCGCTTCGATCAGGGCAAATACGCCGACCTGCTGGTGGAACTGGAGGCGAGCCTGGCGAAGGCGCCGTTCTGGTTCGATGGCCAGAGGATGGTCTGGGAATGTCTCCAGAACCTCAACGCCGAGCTGGCCATGCGCGAAGTGGAAATCCACTTCGCGCTTTTGATTCAGCGCCTGCCGGGCATCATCGAGCTGCGCTTCCATGACGGCGCGCCGTTCGCCGATCCGTCCACCCGGGCGTGGATCGCCGCCAACGTCATGCCGCACCTGCAAAGCGCCAGCGCGCCGCGCAAGGTCGAAAGCGAAAACGTCGAAACCCAGCCGGCCTGGGAAAAAGCCCTCGAGGACGTCCAGCCGATCCTGCGCAAGGAAGGTTTGAAACCCGCCGTGCAGATTCTCAAGCAGGGTTTGCAATCAGCCTTCGGCGGGCGCGAACGCTTTTTCTGGCAGTTCGCCCTCGCGCGGCTGTGCTTCCTGGCCAAGAAATACGAACTGGCCAAGAACCAGCTCGAAACCCTCGATCAGACATTACTGGACTCAGGCCTGCACGCCTGGGAGCCGGAGCTTGCATTGCAAGTGCTGCACCTGCTGCACAGTTGCTGCGAGTTGTTGCCGCAGAACCATGCCGTACGTGAACGCAAGGAAGAGATTTATCGCAGGCTGTGCCACCTCGACCTCGAAGTGGTACTCGAATAGGCCCCAGGGCCACAACCGCAAGGAGAAAAGCCATGGCCAAAGAAGGCTCGGTAGCCCCCAAGGAACGCATCAACGTCACCTTCAAACCCGCCACCGGCGGTGCTCAGGAAGAGATTGAACTGCCGCTGAAACTGCTGGCAATCGGTGACTACACCCACCGCAAGGACGAGCGCAAGATCGAAGATCGCAAGCCGATCAGCATCGACAAGATGACCTTCGACGAAGTGCTGGCCAAGCAAGAGCTCAGCCTGACGATGAACGTGCCGAACCGTCTGCAGGAAGAGGGCAGCACTGAAGAGCTGGGCGTGCAACTGCGCGTCAATTCGATGAAGGACTTCAACCCGGCCAGCCTGGTCGAGCAAGTGCCTGAGCTGAAAAAACTGATGGAACTGCGCGATGCGCTGGTGGCCCTCAAAGGCCCGCTGGGTAACGCACCTGCGTTCCGTAAAGCGATCGAAGGCGTGCTCGCCGACGACGAATCCCGCGGTCGCGTACTCGGTGAGCTGGGCCTGAACGCCGCAGCCCCGGACGCCTGAGACTCCAGTAGCCAAGGAAGCCAACACAATGAGCACTAGCGCAGCACAAGAGAAGAGCGCCGCCAGCGGCGAATACAGCATTCTCGACAGCATCATCGCCGAAACCCGTCTGACGCCGGACGACGAAGCCTACGACATCGCCAAGCGTGGCGTGTCGGCGTTCATCGAAGAGCTGCTCAAGCCGCAGAACAACGGTGAGCCGGTCAAGAAAGCCATGGTTGACCGCATGATCGCCGAGATCGATGCCAAGCTCAGCCGGCAGATGGACGAGATCCTGCACCACCCGGATTTCCAGGCGCTGGAATCGTCGTGGCGTGGTCTGCAGTTGCTGGTCGACCGCACCAATTTCCGCGAAAACATCAAGATCGAAATCCTCAACGTCTCCAAAGAAGACCTGCTGGACGATTTCGAAGATTCGCCGGAAGTCATGCAGTCGGGCCTGTACAAGCACATCTACACCGCTGAATACGGCCAGTTCGGTGGTCAGCCGGTTGGCGCGATCATCGCCAACTACTACATGTCGCCAAGCTCGCCAGACGTCAAGCTGATGCAGTACGTGGCCAGCGTTTCGTGCATGTCCCACGCGCCGTTCATCGCTGCCGCCGGGCCGAAATTCTTCGGTCTGGAAAGCTTCACCGGCCTGCCCGATCTGAAGGATCTGAAAGACCACTTCGAAGGCCCGCAATTCGCCAAATGGCAGAGCTTCCGTACCTCCGAAGACTCCCGCTACGTTGGCCTGACCGTGCCGCGTTTCCTGCTGCGCAACCCGTACGATCCGGAAGAAAACCCGGTCAAGTCGTTCGTGTACAAGGAAACCGTTGCCAACAGCCACGAGCACTACCTGTGGGGCAACACCGCTTACGCGTTCGGCACCAAGCTGACCGACAGCTTCGCCAAATTCCGCTGGTGCCCGAACATCATCGGCCCGCAGAGCGGTGGCGCGGTTGAGGATCTGCCTCTGCACCACTTCGAAAGCATGGGCGAAATCGAAACCAAGATCCCTACCGAGGTACTGGTCAGCGATCGTCGTGAATACGAACTGGCCGAGGAAGGCTTCATCTCCCTGACCATGCGTAAAGGCTCCGACAACGCGGCGTTCTTCTCCGCCAGCTCGGTGCAGAAGCCGAAGTTCTTCGGCATCAGCGCAGAAGGCAAGGCTGCAGAGCTGAACTACAAGCTCGGCACCCAACTGCCGTACATGATGATCGTCAACCGTCTGGCTCACTACCTCAAAGTGCTGCAGCGTGAGCAACTCGGTTCGTGGAAAGAGCGTACCGACCTCGAGCTGGAACTGAACAAGTGGATCCGTCAGTACGTCGCCGACCAGGAAAACCCGAGCGCCGAAGTGCGTGGCCGTCGTCCGCTGCGCGCTGCGCAAGTGATCGTCAGCGACGTTGAAGGCGAGCCGGGCTGGTACCGCGTGAGCTTGAACGTGCGTCCGCACTTCAAGTACATGGGTGCCGATTTCACCCTGTCGCTGGTTGGCAAGCTGGACAAAGAGTAAGAGCGACTCATGGACGGATACGGCAGCCTGTTCGAACGCCTCAACGGCGACGCGCAACTACGCAAGGGCAACAGCCTTGAGGCTTGTGCCATGGCGTCAGTGGCTGCCCATCTGGCCAAAATGCTCAGCACCCGGGCCGGCAGCGTGCAAACGCTGGCCGACTACGGGTTGCCCGATCTCAATGACATGCGTCTGAGCCTGCACGACTCCCTGAGTCAGGCCCGCCTGGCTATCGAAAACTTCATCGAAGCCTACGAGCCGCGCCTGAGCAACGTGCGTGTCATTTCCCTGCCGCGTGACCACGATCAACTTCGCCTGGCCTTCAGTATCGAAGGCCTGCTGGAAGTTGAGGGGTTCAAGCGTCAGGTCAGTTTTTCCGCGCGCCTGGATGGCAGCGGTCAAGTCAAGGTCACCTAAGGAGATCCCCGATGTCTGGCAAACCCGCAGCACGCGTATCCGACCCCACCGCTTGCCCGCTCCCCGGCCACGGCACCAACCCGATCGCCGCCGGTTCCGGCGACGTGTTCTTCGACGGCCTCGCGGCCGCCCGCCAAGGCGATGCCTCGGCGTGTGGTGGTGCGATGTCCGGCGGTTTGGCGACCACTGTGTTGATCAACGGCAAGCCTGCCGCGACGGTTGATTCGGTGGGGACCCATGGCAACAAGGTCACGGCTGGGTCCGGGACGGTGATTATTGGCAATTCGCATTCGCCGGCGCCGTTTGTTCCGCCGTTGCCGGTGGAGATTCAGTGGCCGTTTAACGAGCACTTTGTGATCAATTGCGAAGAAACAGGCAAACCCCTTGCAGGCGTGGAGTACACACTTAAAACCGCATCGGGAAAAATCATAAACGGCGTTACTGGCGCGGATGGGAAAACTCAAAAAGTATTCTCCGCTACTGCAGAGGCAATTGAGTTGATTATTGAGCCTCAGAGTAGAGTCGTGCTCGCTTAGTTTCTCTTTTGAATTACAGAAATTTTGATTGCTGGAAAATATAGCAAAGGGATATAGGAATGGCAGCGAAGACAGTGGCAACCATGATGACTCCGGCAAGTAATAACTCCGGTCAGATTGCTACTGCTCGCCAGTTCAAGATTACCGATATTCCAAATACGATGAAAAAAATCAATTGGCCCGTTGCTGCTGATTTGATGAGCCATTGGTTCAAAGGCAAGCCATGGACAACAGAAGATGGTGGAATGGATGATGTTGTAAAAAGACATGAGGCATTTGCACCTGCAGAGTACGTCGAAGAATCCATCGTAAAAATGAATTGGGTTCTTGGGTTTGAGCGTGCAAATGCAGCATTCAAGCATTTGAAGGCCAACTGGAACAGTCCTGCTGGGATCAGTCTGATAAAAACAAGATTGCTTAAGCATTTTTCCAATAGTGCCCCTGGCTGTTATCCGTTGGCATTTAATGGCGTGGCTAGTGCCGCGGAGAGATTCGGCTACTCCAATAACAAAGTTGTGGAGTTCGAACAGGCTGGTGATGATGAAGTTAACGAACTTCGCGCTGCGCTTGCGAATTTCAATATGCGGGTGATTGCCGAAGGGACGGTGGTGGTAACAGGTAAGAGTATTATTTTTACGCCATCAAAAATCGGTTTCTACATCGAAGATGCGTATGATTTCAACGATGGAGTTGCTCTTTTTAGCCAGATTTTAGGGTATTGGAATTTTGATAAGTTAGTCACCGACCCGGTTGAAGGTGTCAAGGCTAACGCAAAGCTGGCGGCTGAAATGAATTCTGTAATGGCTGAGTCTGCATATAAGCGGGTCACGGGAGAACAAACCTCTCAGCAGAGAGAAGAGGCCGTGCGCCGGTATAGAGAGCTGGAAGGAAAATATTACATGCTGGTCCAGAATAGCGATTTTCGAGATTATCGGGATGTGAATAAGAAAGGCGGGGATTTTCGCGTTTACTCAGACGTTTTGTACGAAAGCGTATCCGTGGCTCCTATTGAGGCAACATCTAAATGAGCTCATGGAATAAGGTTTTTATGAGCTTGATTGCGTTATCGATCAGCTTGATCATTGCTGTCGCTTTTATTGTGTGCGGTATTTTGAGTCGCGTCCCGGATGTGTCGAAAAAGAGTCCGTCCGGACAGTATCTAATAGAATCCGTTCCGGCGAGCTCACTCTTGACTCCGCAGGATTCGGTTTACTTAAAGTTTACGGATTTGGGTAATCCTGGTCGAGTATATCGAACTCCCTTGTTCTCAGATATTTCATTGGACATGAATGCCAACGAAAGTGATGAAATGGTTGGTGTGGTTTTTATTGTATTGGATAAAAAGAAAAAGGAATTCACGCTGGCGTTATCTAATCCGAGAAAGCATTGGCTGGATCTTTTTATCAGTAATACGCCTTACGAGGTGCTGGAAAATTGATGTGTCGGGTCAGGGGGAAGACAGTTGTGTGTAATCGCACGAATACCAGAACTCTGTCCTTTGATGGTGCTTTTTTTCGATATTTTTTACGAGATCGTTGGATTGGTTTCAAACAAGTTGGTGAAGAATTGATGAGCGCCAAAAGAGCAGCCTTGTTCTTCAGTTTACTGGTCGTTGCAATCGGTCTGTCTGGCGTTTCTGTGAACAATCTTCTCAAACGTCCGGCGAGCAGCTCGGTTGTCAGCGAGTCAGGCAATTATCTGATCGAAAACGTACCTGTCAGAGGGTGGCTGGTGCCGTTTGATGACTTGGCGTACTTGCGCATTACCGACAAGCAAGATTCCAACGCTGTTTTTCGATCACCTTTGTACCCGCGAAGCGCGGTGGACATGGGCACCCATGAGAACGACGTCATTGTCGGCATCGTCTGGATCGATTTTTACAAACGCGATCAGCACTTCGGCATGAGAGTTCCAGAATGGAAGCCGCATTGGCTTAACAGCTTTATCAGTAATACCCCATACGACATTGTCGGGGACGATTGAGACACGGCGGAGAATCGGCCATGAGATGGCTGAACAGTCCCTCCCATCGACAGGATTTTGTTTTTGATGAGTTCCACTACCAGGCAGGTAACCCGTGTCCTTTAACCACTACTACCAAAGCGAACTCACCGCACTGCGCCAGCTCGGTCGCCGTTTCGCCGAGCGTAGTCCGGCGCTGGCGCCGTATCTGGGGCAGGCCGGGCGGGATCCGGATGTGGAGCGGTTGCTCGAAGGCTTTGCGTTTCTGACCGGGCGTTTGCGCCAGAAGCTCGATGACGAACTGCCGGAGCTCAGCCATTCGCTGATGCAACTGCTGTGGCCGAACTACATGCGCCCGTTGCCAGCGTTCAGCATCTTGCAGTTCGATCCGCTCAAGCGTTCCGGGCCGGCGCTGCTGGTTGAGCGCGACACGCCGATCGAGAGCAAGCCGATCGATGACGTGCGCTGCCGCTTCCGCACCTGCTACCCGACCGAGGTATTGCCGCTGGATCTGGCTGCGCTGAACTACTCGGTGAAGGGCGACGGCTCGCTGCTCAGCCTGCGCCTGGAAATGAGCGCTGACGGCCACCTCGGCGAACTGGAACTGAGCAAATTGCGCCTGCACTTTGCCGGCGAGCGCTACATCAGCCAGATGCTTTATCTGAGCCTGCTGCGCAACCTCGACGGCATCGAACTGATCCCGCTCGACGGCGCCGGCAAGCCGATTGATGGCGTCAGCGGCAAGCCGATGGCGTTCAAGATTCCCGGTGACCGGGTCAAACCAGTGGGCTTTGCCGAAGAAGAAGCGTTGATTCCGTATCCGCTGAACACCTTCCGTGGCTATCGCTACCTGCAGGAATATTTCGCCTTCCAGGACAAGTTCCTGTTCGTCGACGTCAACGGTCTGGACATTCTCAAGGCGCTGCCGGAAGACACCCTCAAGCAGATGCGTGGCCTCGAATTGCGTTTCGACATCCGCAAGAGCGGCATCATGCGCATGCGCCCGACGCTCGATAACGTGAAGCTGTTCTGCACGCCGATCGTCAATCTGTTCGAGCACGACGCTCTGCCGATCCGTCTAGACGGCAAGCAGGACGAATACCTGCTGCTGCCGGCGGAATACGACCTGGAAAACTGCGGTGTGTTCTCGGTGGAAACCGTCACTGGCTGGAAGCCCGGCGGTCTCGGTTATCAGGAATACGTGCCGTTCGAATCCTTCGAGCACGACCCGAGTTTCGACGTGCCCAACAGCCGTCCGCATTACAGCATTCGCCAGCGTTCGTCCTTGCTGCATGACGGCCTCGACACCTATCTGAGCTTCGGCATCCGCCACACCGAAGCCCACGAAACCCTGTCGATCGAGCTGATGTGCACCAACCAGAACCTGCCGAAAAAGCTCAAGCTCGGCGATATCTGCATGGCCAGCGAGCAGACCCCGGAATTCCTCAGTTTCCGCAACATCACCCCGGCGACTCCGAGTTTCGCGCCGCCGCTGAACCGTGACTTCCTGTGGAAGCTGATCAGCAACATGTCGCTTAACTATCTGTCGCTGGCGGACGTCAATGCGTTGAAGGTGATTCTGGAAACCTACGACCTGCCGCGCTACTACGACCAGCACGCGGAAAAGGTCAGCAAACGCCTGCTCGGCGGCCTCAAGCACATCAAGCATCACCACGTCGACCGGCTGCATCGCGGTCTGCCGGTGCGCGGTCTGCGCACCGAACTGACCATCGACCCGGAAGGCTATATCGGCGAAGGCGACCTGTTCGTTTTCGCTTCGGTTCTCAACGAGTTTTTCGCGCTTTACGCCAGTCTCAATTCATTCCATGAGCTGCGGGTAAAAAGCACACAGGGAGAGGTGTACCAATGGACACCACGTATGGGCCTGCAGCCTCTGCTTTAAGCGGGCTGACCAAGGTAATACGCGAGTACTCGCTGTTTCAGGCCGTGCTGCTGGTGATCGATCGGCTGCGCGAGGCACACCCGCATCTGAGCGAAGACGATCTGTACGACCAGGTCGAGTTCCAGGCCAACCCGAGCCTGGGCTTTCCGCGCAGCGACGTCGATCGCGTCGAGTTCTTCGAAGAGCACGGCAAGATGCGCGCGCGCATGCGCTTCAACCTGATCGGCCTGGTTGGCTCCGGTTCACCGTTGCCCGCGTTCTATGGCGAACAAGCCCTGGGCGACAGCGAGGACGGCAACCCGACGCGCAATTTCCTCGACCTGTTTCACCATCGCCTGCAACGGCTGATGCTGCCGATCTGGCGCAAGTACCGCTACCGCGCAAGCTTCCAGAGCGGCGCGATCGACCCGTTCTCGGCGCAGCTTTTTGCGCTGATCGGCCTGGGCGGCGACGAGATCCGCAAGGCCAAGGAGCTCAACTGGAAACGTCTGCTGCCGTACCTCGGTTTGCTCAGCTTGCGGGCGCACTCGGCGGCGCTGATCGAAGCCGTGCTGCGTTACTACTTCAAGCACGAAGACCTGGTCATCGAGCAGTGCATCGAGCGCCGCGTGGAAATTCTCGAGGAGCAGCGCAATCGTTTGGGCCGCGCCAACAGCATGCTCGGCGAAGACCTCGTGCTGGGCGAACACGTGCGCGACCGCAGCGGCAAATTCCGCATTCACATCACCGAACTCGACTGGCAGCGATTCCATGAATTCCTGCCGATCGGTTTCGGCTACCAGCCGCTCTGCGCGCTGGTGCGGTTCACCTTGCGTGACCCGCTCGATTACGACATTCGCCTGGTCCTGCGCCAGGAAGAAATCCGCGAACTGCGCATCGGTGAGCAGAACGCCTGTCGCCTCGGTTGGACCAGTTGGCTGGGCCGCGAAAAAGCGGACGGCGTGGTGACCCTAGGCAGCAAAATTCATTAAGGACGTGAGCCATGATCAACGTAGACCTGCAACAACTCATCCAGGCGCTGGACGCCGAAACCCGTCGTGATCTGGAGCGTTCGGCCGAGCGTTGCGTCGCCCGTGGCGGCAGCAAGATTCTCGTCGAAGACTTGCTGCTGGGCTTGCTCGAGCGTCCGAACGGCTTGCTGTCGCGCGCGCTGCAAGATGCTGACGTCGACGCCGGTGAACTGACCGCTGCATTGCAATCGCGGGTCGAACACAGCGCTTCGCGCAACCCGGTATTCGCTCCGGAACTGGTGCAATGGCTGCAAGACGCGCTGCTGGTGGCCAACCTCGAGCTGGGCCAGACCCAGGTCGAAGACGCCGCGCTGATCCTGGCGTTGCTGCGCAACCCGATGCGTTATGCCGGCAGCCGCTATCAACCGCTGCTCGCCAAGCTGAACATCGATCGCCTGAAAGAATTTGCCCTGTCGCAACAGGAGCAACCGGCGGCCAATGGCAAACCGGCGGCACAGGGCGAGTCGCTGTTGCAGCGCTTCACCCACAACCTGACCCAGCAGGCCCGCGACGGCAAACTCGACCCGGTGCTGTGCCGTGACGGCGCGATCCGGCAGATGGTCGACATCCTCGCCCGTCGCCGCAAGAACAACCCGATCGTCGTCGGTGAGGCCGGTGTCGGTAAAACCGCCATCGTCGAAGGCCTCGCTTCGCGCATCGCTGCCGGTGAAGTGCCGCAGGTGCTCAAGGGCGTTGAGTTGCTGTCGCTGGACATGGGCCTGTTGCAGGCCGGCGCCAGCGTCAAAGGTGAATTCGAGCGCCGTCTGAAAGGCGTGATCGATGAAGTCAAAGCCTCGCCAAAACCGATCATTCTGTTCATCGACGAAGCCCACACTTTGATCGGCGCGGGCGGCAATGCCGGCGGCTCAGACGCGGCCAACCTGCTGAAACCGGCACTGGCCCGTGGCGAACTGCGCACCATCGCCGCGACCACCTGGGCCGAGTACAAGAAATACTTCGAGAAAGATCCGGCGCTGGCCCGTCGCTTCCAACCGGTGCAACTGCACGAACCGACCGTCAGCGAAGCGGTGACCATTCTGCGTGGTCTGGCTCAGGTCTACGAGAAGAGCCACGGCATCTACCTGCGCGATGACGCGGTGGTGTCCGCTGCTGAATTGTCCGCGCGTTATCTGGCCGGTCGGCAACTGCCGGACAAGGCTGTCGACGTCCTTGACACCGCCTGCGCCCGCGTGCGCATCAGCCTCGCCGCCGCCCCGGAAAGTCTCGAGCGCCTGCGTGGCGAACTGGCTGAAGGTGGCCGTCAGCGTCAGGCCCTGCGCCGCGATGCCGAGGCCGGTCTGCTGATCGACCACGAAGCGCTGGAAGCACTGGAAGCGCGTCTGGATGAAGCCGAAAGCGAGATGGTTACGCTCGAGACCTTGTGGACTGAGCAAAAAGAACTGGCCGAGCGCGTGCTGGAACTGCGTCAGCAACTGGCCAAGGCCCGCGAAGCCGCAGCGGTCGAGCCGACCGTCAGCGTTGAAGAAGACGCCGAAGGCACCGTGATTGAAACCGTGGTCGCCGAAGTCGAAGAAGGCCAGAGCGTCGCAGCGCTCGAAGCTCAGTTGCATGAAACCCACGCCGCGTTGACTGCCGCGCAAGTCAAAGAACGTCTGGTCAGCTTCGAAGTGTGCCCGCGTCTGGTCGCCGAAGTGATCAGCGCCTGGACCGGTGTGCCGCTGGCGCAACTGGCCCGCGAGCACAACGCCAAGGTCGCCAGTTTCGCCACCGATCTGCGCACGCGCATCCGTGGTCAGGAACAAGCCGTGCACGCGCTGGATCGCTCGATGCGCGCCACCGCTGCCGGTCTGAACAAACCGGATGCACCGGTCGGCGTGTTCCTGCTGGTCGGCCCGAGCGGCGTCGGCAAGACCGAAACCGCGCTGGCTCTGGCTGACTTGCTCTATGGCGGCGACCGTTTCATCACCACCATCAACATGTCCGAGTTCCAGGAGAAGCACACCGTCTCGCGTCTGATCGGTGCGCCACCGGGCTACGTCGGTTACGGCGAAGGCGGCATGCTCACCGAAGCCGTGCGTCAGAAGCCGTATTCGGTGGTGTTGCTCGATGAAGTCGAGAAGGCTGATCCGGACGTGCTCAACCTGTTCTACCAAATCTTCGACAAAGGCGTGGCCAACGATGGCGAAGGTCGCGAAATCGACTTCCGCAACACGTTGATCCTGATGACCTCGAACCTGGGTAGCGACAAGATCAGCGAACTCTGCGAAGACGGCGCGCGGCCGACCGCCGAGGTGCTCGAAGAAACCATTCGTCCGGTGCTCAGCAAACACTTCAAACCGGCGCTGCTGGCGCGGATGAAAGTGGTGCCGTACTACCCGGTGGGCGGCCCGGTGCTGCGCGAGCTGATCGAGATCAAACTCGGTCGTCTCGGCGAACGCCTGAACCGTCGTCAACTGGACTTCAGCTGGTGCCAGAACCTCGTCGATCACCTGTCCGAGCGTTGCACGCAAAGCGAAAGCGGCGCGCGCCTGATCGACCATCTGCTCGACCAGCACGTGCTGCCACTGGTGGCCGATCGTCTGCTCGACGCGATGGCGACCGGCGAAAGCCTCAAGCGTGTGCATGCCACGCTCGACGGCAACTCCAGCGTGACCTGCGAGTTCGTCTGAGGTGGGCGTGATGTTCACTCAGGTGCCGCAGCCACTGGTCTACGCCGAAGCGTTGCTGGCGCAGTTCGCCAGTCTGTCGCGGGCGACGGACAGTGCTGCGCTGCTGGGTGAATTCGTCCGTGGCCTGGCCGAGCTGAGCGGTTGCGAGCTGACTCAGCTGTATCTGCTCGACGCCACCCACACCTGCCTGGGCATGAACGCCGAGTGCCTCGACGGCGCGCTGCAACCGCGTCAGGCGGCGAGCCTGCCGGCGGATTACAACGGCGAACAACTGCTGCAATTCGCCCTATGCCAGAACCGCGTGGTGTGCCTCGACGACCTGACCGGCAGCCTGCACGAAACCAGTTTTCTGCCGGCGGCGAGCACGCCGTGGCAGTCGCTGTTGTGCGTGCCGCTGGTCAATCAGCACAAGTCGGTCGAGGGTTTGCTGCTCTGCGCCAGCCGTCGTCGCACTGACTTGAAAGGTTTCGCCGATTCCCTCGGCCAGCTCGGCTCGTTCGTGCTCGGCCAACTGCATCTGCTGCAACGCCTGCGTCAGCCAGCCGCCGAATCGGCCACCGCCACACGCAGCGTGCCGAGCATCAGCGGCTACGGCCTGATCGGCAAAAGCGCGGCGATGCGCCAGACCTACTCGCTGATCAGCAAGATTCTTCACAGCCCGTACACCGTGCTGTTGCGTGGCGAGACCGGCACCGGCAAGGAAGTAGTGGCGCGGGCGATCCACGATTGCGGCCCGCGTCGCTCCCAGGCGTTCATCGTGCAGAACTGCGCGGCGTTCCCGGAAAACCTGCTGGAAAGCGAACTGTTCGGCTACCGCAAAGGCGCCTTCACCGGCGCCGATCGCGATCGCGCCGGGCTGTTCGACGCGGCCAATGGCGGCACGCTGCTGCTCGATGAAATCGGTGACATGCCGTTGTCGCTGCAAGCGAAGATTCTGCGCGTGTTGCAGGAAGGCGAGATTCGTCCGCTGGGTTCCAACGACACGCACAAGATCGACGTGCGCATCATCGCCGCGACGCACCGTGATCTGGCGGCGCTGGTCAGCGAAGGCAAGTTCCGCGAGGACTTGTATTACCGCCTCGCGCAATTCCCGATCGAGCTGCCGGCCCTGCGTCAGCGCGAAGGCGACATCCTCGATCTGGCCCGGCACTTTGCCGAGAAGACCTGCACGTTTTTGCAGCGCGATCCGGTGCGCTGGTCGGACTCGGCGCTGGAGCATCTGTGCGGTTACACCTTCCCCGGCAACGTTCGCGAACTCAAGGCACTGGTCGAGCGCGCAGTGCTGCTGTGCGAGGGCGGCGAGTTGCTCGCCGAGCATTTTTCCCTGCGCCTCGAACCGATGCCCGAGGACAACAGCGGCCTGAATCTGCGCGAACGGCTGGAACAGGTCGAGCGCACTTTGCTCCTCGATTGCCTGCGCAAGAACGACGGCAACCAGACCCTCGCCGCCCGCGAACTGGGCCTGCCGCGGCGCACGCTGTTGTATCGACTGGGGCGCTTGAACATCAATCTGGGAGATTTCGATGGCTAGGCAAAAGGTCAGCGATTTTTCCGCAAAAACCCATTTCAGCGCCGCCCGCAAGGGTCGGCGCTTTGTGCTTTGTCTACACCTGGAGACCCTCTGATGTCTGTTCGTCACTGGCACGCTGTCCTGCTGACCCTCGTCGTTCTATGCGGCCTTGGCGGCTGTAGCGGCAATTACAAATTCAACGACAACGACTATCGCCCGTTGGGTGATCCGCAAGCGGTCAATCGCGGCAAGTGACCGCAAGGAGCATCAAACATGGAATTGGTTTTCGAAATGCTGAACACCAAGCAGTTCGTGCCCACCGAGTTGTGCCAGCGGACCTTCAAACAGGCCGGTGGCGTGATCGGGCGCGGCGAGGACTGCGACTGGATCATCCCTGACCGCAAGCGTCACCTGTCCAATCATCACGCGATTGTCAGTTACCGCGAGGGCTCGTTCTTCCTCACCGACACCAGCAGCAACGGTGTCCAGGACGGCAGCAGTGGCGCACGCCTGCACAAGGGCGAGCCGGTGCGCATCGAGCACGGCAGCACCTACATTCTCGGCGACTTCGAGATCCGTGCGCGGCTGGTCCGTGACCCGGCGACCTTCGACGGCGAAGTCGGCCGTCCGCGCGCCGCTGGCAGCATCATTCCGGACGACGCGTTCCTCGACCTCGACCCGCTCAATGCCCTCGAACAGCAAGAGCGTGTCTACTCGGAAATCGACGAGTTGCTGTCGCCCACCGCCAAGCCGGAAGACTCCCGTCAGCGTGCCGACTACGCGCGCATCGACATGGAAAGCCTGATGGTCCCGGAGCTGATCGCCGCCCCGGTGGAACCTGAGCCGGCGCCTGCACCGAAAGCCGTCGAGCGTCAGAGCGAAGGTTTCTGGGAGCACTTCGGCGCGGCATTGGGCGTCGACGTCAAAGGCCTCAGCCACGATGAACGCGAAGCACTGGCGCTGAATGCTGCGCGCCTGTTGCGCCAGAGCATCGGCGGTTTGCAGCAGAGCCTGCGTACCCGCTCGGAGCTGAAAAACGAGCTGCGTCTGGCCCAGACCACCGTGCAGGGCACCAACAAGAACCCGCTGAAATTCGCCGTCGATCCGAGCGAAGCACTGCAGATTCTGTTGCAGCCAAGCAAGCCCGGACACTTGCCGGCCGAGCAGGCGATCTCCCGCGCATTCCGCGATTTGCAGGCGCACCAAGTGGCTTTGCTCACTGCCAGTCGCGCCGCCGTGCGCGGCACCCTGGAGCACTTCTCGCCAGAGCAGCTGACCCTGCGCTTCGAACGCGACAACAAGCCGCTTATCGCGACGTCGGGCGGGCGCTGGAGAGCGTTCGGCCGCTATCACCAGGCACTGCGTCAGGACGATGACTGGAGCGAGCGTCTGCTGGCCCGCGACTTCGCCCAGGCCTATGAAGAACAGATCCGCCTGATCTCCACCCTCCACACCGACCACCAAGGATGATGCGCATGTCTCGCCGCTCGACCGCTTTTTTCAAGACGCTGACTGCGCTCACCGTGCTGGTGCTGCTCGCTGGTTGCTCGTCGCTGTCGCCGTACTCGAAAGTGACCAAGATCAACCTCAAGCTGACCGGCAGCGATCAGCTCAACCCGGACCTCAACGGTCGGCCGTCGCCGATCGTGGTGCGCCTGTTCGAACTCAAGCACCCGGTGACCTTCGAGAACGCTGACTTCTTCAGCCTCTACGAACGCGCCAAGGAATCCCTCAACCCGGATCTGGTGGCCAGCGAAGAACTCGAACTGCGCCCGGGTGAAACCGTGGAACTGAAACTCAGCGTGGAGGAGGGCAGCCGTTACGTGGGCGTCCTCGCCGCTTATCGCGACCTCGCGGATACGCAATGGCGGCACACCGTGCAGATCACTCCGCTGGAACTCACCGAGGCTGATCTGACCCTCGATCAGGCCGGTATCCGCAATACCCAACAAGTGCTCGCCAAGGCGGATGACTGATCATGAACACCCATAAAGTCATTTGGCAGGAAGGGATGCTGCTGCGCCCGCAGCACTTCCAGCACAACGATCGTTATTACGATCACCAGATGAAAACCCGCACGCAATTGCTTGGTGGCTACACCTGGGGTTTTCTCAATCTGGAAATCGACTTGCAGTTCCTCAACATGGGCAAACTGGTGATCAGTGAAGCCTCGGGGATTCTGCCGGACGGCAGCCTGTTCGAACTCGGCGGCAACACCGAACCGCTGGCACTGGACGTGCCGCCGAACACCGGCAACACGCCGATCTATCTGGCGCTGCCACTGGTCACCGGCAACCACATCGAGGCCCGCCGCCCGGAGCAATCGGACGTGCTCGCGCGCTACACCGCGTATGACGCCGAAGTCGCCGACTCCAACGCTGGTGATGATTCCGCCAGTCAGGTCAGCTGCGGGCGTCCGGACTTCAAACTGCTACTCGGCGAGCAGCAGAGCGATCAGGCCTACGTGAAGCTGAAAATCTGCGACGTGCTCGACACCACGCCCGACGGCGTGATCAGCCTCGATCCGGATTTCGTCCCGACCTACATTCAGGCCCACGCCTCGAGCTATCTGCTGTCGTGCCTGAAAGAAGTCATCAGCATGCTCAGTCACCGTGGCGACACCATTGCCGAGCGGATTCGCTCCAACGGCAAGGTCGGCGGCGCGGAAGTCGGCGACTTCATGATGCTGCAACTGATCAACCGCACCGAACTGCTGCTGCGCCATTACCTGGGCCTGGAGCAGGTGCACCCGGAAGAGTTGTACCGCACGCTGCTGACCATGCTCGGCGATCTGGCGACCTTCTCCGGCGAGAGCAAACGCCCGCGTCTGGACAGCCGCTATTCCCACGCCGATCAGGGCGCAAGCTTCCGCAAACTGATGGAAGCGATCCGTCAGGTGCTGTCGATGGTGCTCGAACAGCACGCCATCGAGCTGATCCTGCAGGCGCGTCAGTACGGCATCATCGTCTCGCCGTTGCATGACCACAAACTGCTCGGCTCGGCCTCGTTCGTGCTGGCAGCCAGTGCCAACTGCGACTCCGAAGAACTGCGTCAGCGTTTGCCGCAGCACCTCAAGGTCGGCCCGGTGGAGCGCATCCGCCAACTGGTCAACCTGCACTTGCCGGGGATCAAGGTCAAACCGTTGCCGGTGGCCCCACGGCAGATCGCGTTCCACTCGAACAAAACCTACTTCATCCTCGAACTCAGTTCCGAAGACCTGGCACAACTCGAGCGCTCCGGCGGTTTCGCGTTCCACGTGTCCGGCGAATTCGCCGAGCTTGAACTGAAATTCTGGGCCATCAGGAACTGACCGACATGATCAAGGAAACGGATTACAACCAGGACGACAAAACCGTCCTGCTCGACCGTCAGGGCCACGGACCGGCATCGAGTCCGCTGACCGACTTCGCCGCGCCGCCGCGTTTCGAGCAACTGGAAGAACGCATGATCTACGCCGCGCGCCTGCGTCCGGCGGAGGCATTCAACATCAGCCTCAACTCGCTGGTCGCGGCCTCCTCCGACCTGCTTTCGGAAGTGGTGCGTCTCAAGCACAGCGAAACCCGCGAAGACCTGTACGCGCTCAATGAGCGGCTGACCGCCGGGCTGAAGTTGTTCGAAGTGCGCGCCCTGCACAACGGCGCCGAAAGCAGCCAGGTGATGGCCGCGCGTTACGTGCTCTGCACCGTGGTCGACGAAGCTGTCGTGACCACGCCGTGGGGCAACGAAAGCGAGTGGTCGCAGATGAGCCTGCTGAGCAGTTTCCACAACGAAACCTTCGGCGGCGAGAAGTTTTTCCAGTTGCTCGATCGGCTGTCGAAAAACCCGGTCAAGCACCTGCCGATGCTCGAACTGATGTACCTGTGCCTGTCGCTCGGTTTCGAGGGCAAGTACCGCGTGCAGGCACGCGGCATGCTCGAACTCGAAGGCATCCGCGACGCCTTGTACCGGCAGATCCGTCAGTTACGTGGCGACGTGCCGCGCGAGTTGTCGCCGCACTGGGAAGGCCTCAACGACCAGCGCCGCAACCTGGTGCGCATCGTGCCGGCGTGGATGGTGGTGCTCTTTACTCTGGTCTGCCTGGTGGTGATGTATTCGGGCTTCGCCTGGGTCCTGAGCGAACAACGCGACACCGTTCTGCATCCTTATCAGCCGCTTGATCCAGCCGCGGTGCAACCGCAGGCGCAGCCGTAAAACAGGGACGTGTGATGAAAAAGTTTTTCAAGAAAGTCGGCGCCTTCCTGCGCCAGACCTGGGTCTGGACCTTACTGCTGGTGCTGTTCGTGGCGCTGCTGGTGTGGTTCGTCGGCCCGTTGTTGGCGGTCGATGATTACAAGTTCTGGGAAAGCGCGACCTCGCGCCTGCTGACCATCAGCGTGCTGTTCCTGATCTGGGGCCTGACCATGGTCTTCGTCAGCTGGCGCGCCGGTATCCGCAAGAAAGCCGAGGAAGAGAGCGAAGACGGCCAGGACCGCATTCGCCGCGAAGAGCTGATCGACGAAGAGCAGAAAGAGTTGAAGGCGCGTTTCAAGGACGCGCTGAAAACCCTGAAGACGTCGAGCCTGTATCGCGGTCGCAGCGAGCGCTGGCGCAGTGACTTGCCGTGGTACCTGCTGATCGGTCCGCAGGCTTCCGGCAAGACCAGCCTGCTGGACTTTTCCGGTCTGGAATTCCCGATCAACAAGATCGACCGCAAGCTCACTCGCGACACACTCGGCACCCGTCATTGCGACTGGTATTTTGCCGATCACGGTGTGCTGATCGACACCGCCGGGCGCTACACGACTCAGCCGGACGCCGAAGTCGACGGCAACGCCTGGACAACCCTGCTGGAACTGCTGCGCAAGCGTCGTCGTGGCCGTCCGTTGAACGGCGTGCTGGTGACCATTCCGGTGGAAACCCTCACCGGTGGCAGCGAGCAGGACATCGACACGCTGGCGCGCCAGGTGCGCAGCCGTTTGCAGGACGTGCATCAGAAGCTGCACGTCGATGTGCCGGTGTATCTGGTCCTGAGCAAGGCTGACAAGCTGCTCGGCTTCGACGAGTTCTTCGATCAACTGACCCGCGAAGAAAGCGATCAAGTGCTCGGCACGAGTTTCCGCAAGGATCAGGTCGGTACCGACGTCGCGGTTCTGCGCAACGAGTTCGAAGAACTGCTGCGACGCCTGAACAGCCAAGTGATCATGCGCATGCACTCCGAGCGCGATACTCAGCGCCGTGGACGTATCCTCGACTTCCCGCATCAGCTGGGGCAGATCGGTGAGCGCCTGTGCCTGTTCGTCGACATGGCGTTCACCGGCAACCGCTATCAGCGGGCCACGCAGCTGCGCGGCTTCTACCTGACCAGCGCACCGCACCTGACCCAGGAAATGGATTCGACCACCGCCGGCATCGGCGCCAGCCTCGGCATGAACGCCGGCGTGCTGCCGACCCTGCGCAGCGGCCGTTCGCGGTTCATCCACCACTTGCTCAGCCAAGTGATTTTCCCCGAGGCCGATCTGGCCGGTCTGGACAAGCGCGAGCGCAGCCGCATTCATTGGGGCCAGCGTGCGCTGTACGTCGGTGCACTGGCGGCACTGGCGCTGTTCGGCATGCTTTGGGCCGGCGGTTTCTCGGCCAACTACGAGCGTCTGGAAAACCTGCGCACGCTGGCGCAGAACTGGACCCAGCAACGCTCGGCCGTGACGCCGCGCGATGACGCCATGGGCGTGCTGAAAGTTCTCGACACCAGCTACGCTGCGACCCAGGTGTTCCCGAACAAGGGCGACGTCTCTTACCACGAGCGTGGCGGCCTGTATCAGGGCGAAGAGATCAACCCGGTGGTGAAAACCGCCTACGAGCGTGAGCTTGAAGCGCAGTTGCTGCCCCGGGTGGCGACCATGCTCGAAGGGCAGATCCGCGCCAACATGAAGGACCGCGATCGCCTGCTCAACAGCCTGCGCGCGTACCTGATGTTGAACATGAAGGATCGTCGCGACGCGGCGTGGCTCAAGGACTGGGTCGCCACTGACTGGTCGCAGCGCTACACCGGCAACACCGCTGTGCAGAACGGTCTGAATACTCACCTCGAGCGCTTGCTCAAGCAGCCGTTCATCTACCCGCTGAACGACCAACTGGTGACGCAGGCGCGTCAGGTCCTGCGCAGCGAATCGCTAGCCAACGTGGTTTACCGCATGCTCCGCGAGCAGGCGCGCAACCTGCCGGACTACCGCTTCAGCCAGCACCTTGGCCCGCAAGGCTCGTTGTTCATCGGCACCGAATACGTGATCCCGGGTTTCTACACCCAACAGGGTTATCAGCAGTATTTCTCGGTGCAGGGCGCCGCGCTGGTCACCGATATCCTGCGTGACAACTGGGTGCTGGGCGAAGGCGCGGGCATCAGCGACATGGACTTGCGTCGCCTGATGGTCGAGCTCGAGCAGCTGTACTTCCGCGACTACGCCAACTATTGGAGCGAAGCCGTTGGCCAGGTCGCGCTGCCACCGATCAGCGACGCCGGCGAAGGCGCCGAGCAACTGGCGGGCCTGACTTCGGCCAACTCGCCGGTCCTCGCATTGCTCACCGAAGTGCGTGAAAACACCCGCTTCGAAGCTGCGGTTGATCCGGTCGACGAAGCCGGCGAAGCCGCCGATGCGCTGGCCGGGCAGAAAGGCAAACTGGGCAAGGTCGGCAAACTCGCCGCCGCTGCCGCCGACAAGGCTTCGGCGCTTAACGTGGCGAAGAATCTGCCGGACACCGCGAAGAAATCCCTGCAACGCCGCTTCGAACCGCTGCATCGTCTGCTCGATGACAACAACGGCCCGGGCGCTGATCTGACGCAAGCGTTCAGCGCGCTCAACGACCTGCAACTGCAACTGGCCGGTCTGGCCCGTTCCAGCACGCCGGAACAAGCTGCGTTCGAAATGGCCAAGACGCGCATGAGCGGCCAGCGTGATGCGCTGACGAACCTGCGTAACGCCTCCGGCCGTCTGCCGCGTCCGCTCAGCGTGTGGTTCAACGTGCTGGCCGAGGACTCGTGGCGCCTGGTGCTCAACGATGCCTATCAATACCTGAACGGCCGTTATCAGAACGAGCTGTACAGCGTGTATGGCAAAACCATCAGCAAGCGTTATCCGTTCAGCGCCAGCAGCACCAGCGACGTGGCGATCAGCGATTTCCGCGAGTTCTTCCGTGCTCAAGGTACCGTCGACCGCTTCTTCGACAGCTACATGCGTCCGTTCGTCAGCGGCGATCCGGGCAACTACCGCATGCGCACCGTCGATGGTCACAGCCTGCCGGTATCCAAGGTCTACCTCGACCAGATGGCGGCGGCGCAGACGATTCGCCAGAGCTTCTTCTCGATCAACCCGGCCGAGCCGACCGTGCAGTTCAAGCTCGAGCCGTACACCCTCGATCCGGCGGTCAGTCGCTCAGAATTCAAGTTTGGCGACAAGACCATGGAATACCGTCACGGCCCGATCCTGCCAATGACCTTCAAGTGGCCGACCGATGCTGAAGACGGTCGCACCAGTCTGGTCATGGACAAGATGGCCGGGCGTCCGATCGGTATCGAGAAGAACTCCGGCCCATGGTCGCTGTTCCGTCTGTTCGACCTGATGCAGACCGAGTACCTGAACGGTCGTGACGTGCTGGTGCTGAAAGCCGACGTGGGCGGCCTGCGCGCCAACTACCTGCTGACCAGCCAGCGCGCGCCGAACCCGTTCGACATGGGCGTACTGCGCACCTTCCGTATGCCGGTGCAGCTCTGATGCTGGTGGCCAGTCCCTGGCGCAGCGCGGCGCGTACCGACCCGGGCAAGGTGCGGGCGCGCAACGAAGATGCCTTCCTCGATTCCCCGCAGCATGGGCTGTGGGTGGTCGCGGACGGCATGGGCGGTCATCAGGGTGGCGACATCGCCAGCCAGTTGATCGTCGCCAGCCTGGCTGAGTTGCCGCAACACGAGGACTTCGACGAACGCCTCAAAGCCATCCGCCAGTGCCTGCACTGGCTGAACCGGCGCTTGGGCCAGGAGTTGACCGTCACTGCCGGACGTCACGACAGCATCATGGGCAGCACCGTCGTGGCGCTGCTGGTGGAAGGCAGTCGCGCGGCCTGCATCTGGGCCGGTGACAGCCGTTGCTACATGTGGCGCGGGCAGCGGTTGTATCAGCTGTCCAAGGATCATTCGCTGCAACAGCAACTGATCGACGAACAGCAAATGAGCGTCGAGCAGGCGGCTGCGCATCCAGCGGCTCAGGCGTTGACCCGAGCCGTCGGCGCCGCCGACACACTGACCCTGGATGTGCTCGAACTCGAGGTCTATCCGGGCGATGTGTTTTTGCTCTGCAGCGATGGTTTGTATCAGGGCCTGAGCAGCGACGCCCTCGGCAACGCGCTCAGCCTCAGCGCGCCGCACGTGGCGCTGGAACGTTTGTTCGACGGCGCCCTGCGAGGCGCTGCGCGGGACAACCTGACTGCCGTGGTGATCCGCCAATGAGTGAACTCGAATCGCCCATCGATGACTTGCTGATCAGCGAGGAGCAGGCCAACAACCTGACCTACTTCGCCTTCGCCAAGGGCAACAAGGCTGAACCGTTGCTGGCGCCGACCAAGGCCAGCATCGGTGCGCTGCCGGATGTACTCGCCGGTCGCTACCACCTCGAGCGTCTGCTCGGGGCTGGTGGCATGGGCGCCGTTTACCGGGCGCGGGATCTGCTGCATGAACAGTTCGGCGATCCCGACCCTTACATTGCGCTGAAAATCCTCAGCGAAGAATTTGCCGAATCGCCGGACGCCAGTGCCTTGCTCTACAGCGAGTTCGCCCTGACCCGACGCCTGCGCCACGACAACGTCGTGCGTGCGCACACCTTTGAAGTCGACACCGATTGCCAGCGGGCCTTCATCACCATGGAATACATGCGTGGCCTGACCCTGGACAAATTGCTCTGCGAGCGGCCGCTCGGCCTGCCGTGGAAAGAACTGCGCGACATCGTCCTGCCGCTGCTCGACACGCTGGCCTACGCCCACGGTCGCGGCGTGCTGCACGGTGACCTGAAACCGAGCAACGTCATGCTCAGCGAAGACGGCCTGCGCCTGTTCGACTTCGGTCTGGGACAGGCAGAAGAGGGCACCTTGCCCGGCCTGCCGCACCTGAGCCGCGAGCGTTTCAACGCCTGGACGCCGGGCTACGCCGCCCCCGAACTGCTTGAGGGCCAACCGTTGTCGGCCAGCGCGGACGTGTACGGCGTGGCCTGCGTGATCTACGAACTGGCGAGCGGCAAACACCCGTTCCGCCGCTTGCCCTCGACCCAGGCCCGCGACGAGCACCTGGAGCGCGAGCTGCGCGCCCCAGCGAATCTACCCCAGCACGGCTGGCAAGCGCTGCGAACCGCGCTGAGCTTCAGCCCGGCAGAGCGCACCATCACTGCCCAACAACTGCGTGACGCCTTGGGCGCCACTTCGTCCTGGCTGCAACGTCTGCGACTTCGGGCGTAACGGATGACATTCGAACAGGGAGCACACGATGTTCAACTCAGCTAACGAAACCCACTTCAGCCTCAAGGTCGAAGACTACGTCGGCGACCTGCAAGTGCTGTCGTTCACCGGCACCGAAGGCATCAGCCAGGCGTATCGCTTCGACCTCGAACTGGTCAGCGAAAACCCGGATCTGGATCTCGAGCAACTGCTGCACAAGCAGGCTTTTCTCGCATTCGATCCACAGGGCTCGGGGATTCACGGGCAGATCTACCGCGTCGCTCAGGGCGATGCCGGCAAGCGCCTGACCCGCTACAAAGTCTCGATCGTGCCGCAACTGCAATACCTGCATCACCGCACCAACCAGCGCATCTACCAGCAGATGTCGGCGCCGAAAATCATCGCGCTGATCCTCGAAGAACACGGCATCAAGGGCAACGCCTACAGCTTCCAGCTCAGCCAGCCGTGCCCGGATCGCGACTACTGCGTGCAATACGACGAAACCGACCTGCATTTCGTCCAGCGCCTGTGCGAGGAGGAGGGCATTCACTACCACTTCCAGCACAGCGAAAAAGCGCATCTGTTGGTGTTCGGTGACGACCAGACCGTGTTCCAGAACCTTGGGCAGCCAACTGCTTATGTGCAGGGCAGCGGCATGGTCGCGGACGAGCCGGTAATCAAAGCCTTCAAACTGCGCCTGGAAACCCGCACCACCCGCACCACTCGCCGTGACTACGACTTCGAAAAACCGCGCCTGCGAATGGAGGCTGCGTTTAAACCAGAGAGCAGACCAGACAGCGACAGCACTGAACCGGATCTCGAAGATTACGACTACCCCGGCCGCTTCATCGACCGGGCGCGTGGCAAGTTCCTCAGCCAGCGCGCCCTCGAACGCCACCGCGCCGACTACCGCCAGGCCGAAGGTCGCGGCGACCAGACCAGACTGGTCAGCGGCCACTTCATGGAAATGTCCGATCACCCGCGCAGCGAGTGGAACGACCTGTGGCTGCTCACCGAGATCTTCCACGAAGGCAAACAACCGCAAGTCCTCGAAGAAGGCGTGACCAGCGACACCACCGACGAAAAAGACGACTTCCACCAGGGCTACCGCAACACCTTCCTCGCCACCCCGTGGGACGTGTTCTACCGTCCGGCCCTCGAGCACCCGAAACCGCGAGTGCTCGGCAGCCAGACCGCCATGGTCACCGGCCCCAAAGGCGAAGAAATCCACTGCGACCAATACGGCCGCATCAAAGTCCAGTTCCATTGGGACCGCGAAGGCCTCGCCGACGACAAAACCAGCTGCTGGCTACGCGTCTCCAGCTCCTGGGCCGGCGACCGCTACGGCGCCATCTCCATCCCGCGCATCGGCATGGAAGTCCTCGTCACCTTCCTCGAAGGCGACCCCGACCAACCCCTCGTCACCGGTTGCCTGTACCACAAAGAAAACCCGGTGCCGTATGCACTACCGGCGAACAAGACGCGCAGCGTGTTCAAGACGCTTAGCTCACCGGGTGGCGGTGGTTACAACGAACTGCGCATTGAAGACAAGAAAGGTGCCGAGCAGATCTACATCCATGCCCAGCGGGATTGGGATGAAAACGTAGAGCATGACCAGAAGATTCGGGTCGGGAATGAGCGTCACGACACGGTGGTGAAGAACACCTACACCGAGCTGAAGGCTGAAGAACACCGCACCACGATCTCCGACCGCAAGGTTGAAGCGAAGCTGGATGATCATTTGACGATTGGGCAGAACCAACACGTCAAACTCGGTACGGCGCAGCTCACTAGCGTGGGGAAAGAGATTCACCTCAAGGCTGGGGACAAGATTGTTATTGAGGCGGGGACGGAGCTGACCATTCTTGGGGGTGGGAGCTTTATCAAGCTCGATGGCGGTGGGGTGACGATGGTTGGGCCGGTGATCAAGATCAATGCGGGTGGCTCGGCTGGGTCGGGTACTGGCATCGGGATTAAACCGCCGGTGCTGCCGGGTGCGGCGGATAAGGATAAGGCGGGGAGTTTGATGGATCAGGCGTTGGGGAATGCGTCTGAGGAAAAGATCAAACGCAAACCGAAGCGGATGCTCAATTTTTCCGGGTAAGACATCGACGGCAATCCAAGCCACCAGGGATCAGAATTCAGGTAATTGGTAATGACAGAGACAACAAAGAAAGTAGAAAAATGGTCGTATCCCTTGAAAGTAGGGGCAGCCGAAGCGAGCAATCCGCAGCAGTTCTACAAGGCTCTCGCCAAAGCGAAGGATGGTTACTATCCGCTGGGGGCCAATGGCCTTTGGCATGGCGGCGTGCATTTCGATGAAGATTCGGGTCTGGTGCAGGACTCGACAGAAGTCCGATGCATAGCGGACGGTGAAGTGGTTGCCTATCGAATCGATAGCATCTATCCCAAGTCGAATTTCGGTACAACCCAGTCCGACTTTTCCACTGGCTTTGTATTGGTCAAACACCGATTGGAAGTGCCGATGCCGCCAGCGTCGCCGGTACCAGCGGGATCTCCTCCTGCAGCACCCGTTCCCGGCCCGAGTCTTACCTTTTTCAGTCTGTATATGCATTTGTTGCAATGGAAAAGCTATGAAGAAACCCCGGCACTGCCGCGGCCGGCCTTTTGGAGCGGCGGTACGTTGCAGGTCAAGGCAACTGCCAACGATGAACTTCTGGGCTTGCGTGTCCGCCAGGAACCACGAGGAAAGCCCGGGTATGCAACGGTCTTGACAGTTTTGAATCGCGGCACGGTTGTCGAGACAGGCGAAGAGCACAATGGTTGGCTCAAGGTTGTCAGCGTCACGCCAGCCAGTAGCGACCTGCCGCCAGGTACAGGCTGGGTGTTCAAAAGAGAGATGACCGCAGGTCCAACGCCCAATACTTACGTCATTGGTGCCGCTGCCAAAGACCCAATGACTCCGCCTCAGAAAGGTCTTGTTGTACGCGCCTCTGCCAGCCCGTCAGGCGCTGTGAAAGCAATTTTGCCGCACGGTACGCAAGTTAAAATCGGAACCGACGGGACGCGTGGCAAGTACCAGAAACTGCTGGAGATCGTCAGTGGAAATGCTGTTCCGCCGCTGGCAGCGGGAGAGGCGCTTGGATATGTCTGGGAGGGGCTACTTGAGGCCAAGAGTGAGCCAGCCGAAAAGGACGCCGTGCATGTCTTGGCGACTCCATTCCCGATTACCGCGGGCAGTCTGATTGGACATGTAGGGAAGTATCAGAATCACTCCGATTCGGCCCCGAAAAATCTACTGCACGTTGAGATGTTCAGCTGTGAAGACGTGAAAGCCTTTACCGCGCTGAGCAAAGAGAAGGCTGCGGGACTGCCAGCAGCTGAAAAAACGCTAGTGAAAATTCCGAAAGGCAGCGTGGTGGTTACTCACGTTGAGGGAATGGGGCCTGCCAATCCACCTAAAGTGACTGATCCGCAAAAAACAGTTGGCTATGATTTTCTGGTTCCTGTCGGAGTGCTGGAAGCTTTACCCGCGGAAAGAAAAATAAAGGTTCCTGTTGTCATGGGAGGAAGCACTACCTATACGTTGTGGTGGCGCTTGGACGGGTTATTGGGTGATGCCGACGGGAATGAACTCAATGGATGGTTTGCCGAGCCGGATACCAAGTTATCGCGGCATTCACCCTTTGAGTGGGAAGGTTTCAGTTTCATCGAAGAAACTGTCAGTAATGCGGACCACCTCGCTGCATCCCTGCATGCTCAGGAAAATTTGACTGAGGAAGAGCGAGCGACATATTTACCCAATGTTGGAAACGCCAATGATGGTCCCGCTAAGCAGCATCTGTACAAAATGCTCGATAAAAACAGCGACAATAAACTTACACCTGCGGAAATCAAGGAAGCGTTAAGCAAGCCTTGGTTTTCTCAGCCGATATCCCAAATGGTTACGCGTTACGAAAGCGAGTGGCAGTTCAAAAAAGAAAAGTGGGATTCGCTGGACGAACTGATGGGGCATAGTGTCTCGGATCCTCATCAGCAGTGGCTGGAAGAAAAGCTTCGAATTGAACGCCTCAGTTGGTGGGATAAGTTGGTCGGGAAGCATGGCATAACCAGTGATAATAACGTTCAGCATATCCATTTGCTTGGTTTGTTGGGCGGTTTCTTGTCCGGCTGCCCTGAGAAGTGTAAGGCCGAAGTGTATACCCTCGACACAACAGTTGGGCCATATGTAGTATCGAAAAAACTTTTTGAATTTCTGTTGGCAATCGAAGCTTATCGGGAACACCCATATGCATTGTCCGATGCCAACAGTGGAATAACGATAGGTTATGGTTACGATCTGGGGCAGCAAACAGCCGCGAGAGTGGATGCAGAGCTGAAGGACCTGTACACCCCTGAAGAGATAGGAAGATTGAAAGGAGCTCTTGGCAAGAAAGGTCAAGATGCGCGCGATTATGTGCACAACGTCAGCTCGATATCCATCAGTAAGGACAACGCTTTAAAGTTGGCTGTCATCATGAAAAAACGGTATGCCCAACAAGTTGTTGACGTATACCCTAAAGCTATAAATTTGCATCCGGATTGTCAGGGCGTATTACTTTCCCTCGTAGTCAATCGCGGCAATTCCTTATCAGGAAGCACGCCGGCGAAGGCTTTGAAGCGGCTAGAGATGAAACAGATAAAAGAAGATTTCGATAACGATAAACCCGAACTGATTCCTTCCCGGTTACGTAGCATGAAGCGGCTTTGGGAGAATGACCCTAGTACTGCCGGTGTAGCCACGAGACGTGAAAAAGAAGCGGTATTTTTTGAGGAGGCGTTGAAATGCAATTGCTGGAAGTGACGAAGAAAATATTTGCTGTTTTATCGGTCGTATTTCTTTCTACCGGCGTTGCGTCGGCCGAGGTTGATTGTAGCGCCGTCAGTTCAACGAATCCTGACATTATCAGTTGCTCCCAGAAATCGTTTGAAAAAATTGATAAGGTCCTGAATGAGCAATACAAGGCGTTGTCTGCTGAACTCGATTCAACAACTAGGGCGGCGCTTCTTTCTACGCAAAAAAAATGGATAACCCTTAGGGATGAATATTGCAAAAACGACGATGAAGAGGGCGGAGAGTCTCCGATTGAGCAATTGTCGTGTAAGAAACAGTTGACGAGTTTTCGTGTTGCTGAACTTGTTTATCTTCGCACCGGGGTCATAGGAGATGGTTTTTACAAAGCCGTATCGCTGGTTAATGAAAAAGCCACCGCTATGAACTATCCGGAGGCTTTGAAGTTTGTCGGTGGTAACGAGGATTTCGGACCGGCTTGGAAAGGATATGCAGAAGAAAACTGCGCGATAACATCCAGGTTGTTCGGCGAGGCTAAAGATCGGTGCATGGGGAGAATGCGTTTTCAGATTCCGATTTTTTGATTGCTGGTCTCGGTGGTAGTAGTGAAATAGGGCCAGACCACCTTTTAGTAGTATCCGAAAGAGGTGGTCTGCCCCCATGTTCCCACCAAACGCAAAGCCTGAATGACTCAAGGATGAACACAGTGAACCGTTTTGTTTTAACCCTTCTGGCCGTGCTGCTACTGCCAGATTCAGCGGCCTATGCACAGGACGATTGCAGCCATGTCACCTCAAGTCTGGAAATGGTGCCCTGCTCGGAGGCGGCGAAGAAGGCCGCCGATGCGCAGTTGAATGTCAGCTACAAGCAGTTGATGTCGCGGCTTGAGTCTGACTATCGAGCAGATCCGGCATTGGGCGCGGAGTACGCCGCGAAGGTCAAAGAGTCACAACGTGCGTGGTTGAAGTTGCGCGATGCGAACTGCCCTTTGGAGGCATTCGAAATCGAGACGGGGATGCCGGCGCATGTGTTTGCGGTTAACTCGTGTATCGCCAGAATGAGTCGTGAGCGTTCGGAGTATCTGGACAAAATCGTCCCTGTACTTTCATCCGACAAGAACGCTTCGACGGCTCCCACCAGCGACGCTTGCCCCTCGGAGGAGTTCGCGCCTTTCCTGGCAGCGTTTTCCGCCAACAGCGAATCACAACGCCGTCTCACTGCGATGACGGTCAAGTCGCTGGTGTTGAAACCGGTGGCGGGAAAGGAACGTAGTACCTTTGAGCCTTCGACCTCGGGTGTCAGTGGAACAACGTTCACCTATCCGCTGATGGCCGCCATCACACCCGGCAAGACACCTGGAGTCGAGATCGAAGAGGTCGATGACAGTCACGTCAACGTTGTGGATAAACGGGCGGGTAACAGCAATATCAAGATCTTCAACTTCTCTCGTCAGGCATGTTGGGTGCTTGAGGGGGTTGAGGATTGGTCGGTCAGCGAGAAGGATCTTGTCGCAACGGATAACCCGGGAATGAGCCGCGCCGAAAACTTTTGTTATCAGCGTGCAGAAGCGTTGGGTGGGCTGGGGTCTCTTGAGCAATACCGGCTGACTGCGGAGCTGATTGAAGCGTCGCTGGAAAATTTTGTGTGTGCTGCAGAGTCGGGTGATGCACAGGCGAGCCTGTCGGCGGCAAGCCTGAGTCTTTCGCAAATGGCATCTCAGCTGGAAACCCCTAAGGTTGAGGCTTTGTTCAAAGCGGCTTCGAAAATACCAAAGGGTGCGATGGGCTATGCGACGTTTCTTTGTTCGGGAAACTCCACCGACTATAACGGCCCTTGCCTTCATCCCAAGCAGGCAGAAGAGCAGGTTATTCGAGCGATTACCATGGGCTCCACAGACGCGATGAATTATCTGGCTTCTACCTTTGAAGCAGGCGAGTGGGGAACGAAGGATATGTCTCGAGCGTTAGCCTGTTATCAAATGGCGGCTGACAAAGGTGATCAGCTGGGCCTCTTCAACGTGGGGCGATTGGGATCGTCAGCCACGGCGCCGGTCAAAGCCAGCCACTGCATTTAAATGTCGAGGGCCTGTTTGAGGCGGTTTTGCACAAGTTCTTTCTGAATTCCTCACGCTAAAACGTTTAATGCTTGAGCATCTGACGACCCCGATTTTCCTTTAAACTCCCCACCCCCAAGGAACGCGCTCAGGACACGGAATGCCAGCCCCTTCTTCCTCGCTTCGCCCTGCGTTGGTGCTTTGGCTATACGCCGCTGCGATCACGCACATCCTCGCCGGTCTTACCCTGACCTGGGCCGGTGACTCCGGCTTGCTCGATGGCTACCTGCAAGTCCTCGAACTGTCGTTCTGGGGTGCCGATGCGGTTCCCACCGCCGGCCACGAACAACAAGTCTGGTGGCTCGCGCTGTTCGGCGCGACGTTGCAAAGTTATTCGCTGTACATGTTCGCGCTGGTGCACTTGGGCAATCGCTTGAAAGCTCCGGCCATCTGGGGCTGGTTGATCGCCGGCATCCTGTTATGGGCGCCGCAGGACATGTGGCTCTCGGCGCAACAGCAGGTCTGGTCGCACGTGTGGCTCGATGGTTTTGCTCTGTTGGTGTTGTTGCCGCCGCTGTTTTGGCTCTATCGACATGACTGTCGGAAAGGCAATTGCGCGACCGAATCGAGCGACCAGAGCCGTGGCTGATGTATCACCGTTGAGTTTCATACAGCCTCGGTATCTACGCGGACTGCTCTTTGGTTTTGCCCTCACGCAGGTTAGTCATGCCATTGCCGACAAGACCGTGTTGATCGGTGATGCTCTCGGTCAATCGCAGGCCGCTCAAGGGCCAGTTACCGCTTTGGTGGTTATGACACCCTGCCGGTTTTCGATGACGCTTACGCAAGATCAATGGCTGCAGTTCAATTCGCCTGATCTGGTATTCGTTGCGACAAAACAACTTCCCAACACATTGAACGCGCCGCACTTGTGGCAGGCGCCAAGCTCAAACAGCGCTGAGTGGAATTTCGAAAAGTCAGCGGGTCTGAGCGAGCCATGGTTTGGTGTTATGTGTGAAAGTGCGGGAAGTTTTTCCGCTCTCACTAGTCAGCAGTTGCCGGCCGATGGCGCGATGGAGTTGCAGCTGTTGCGTGAAGCCAACGACCGCAAGTGTCCGGCGACTCTGACAGATCACGGCTGGGGGCCAACGTTGTTGGCGGGGGATCCGCAAACCTACACGTTTGAGTCGCTGAAGGGGGCAAAGTCGTCAGGATTCATCATCGGTTATCACGATGAGAGTCGACGTCTGTTCAGTCGCATCACCTTCTGCCTTATGCATAACGAACAGGTACTGATTGGGTCCGCGGAGTCGGGCTCATCCGCCCCGTTGGCGATAAGCGTTGAAGGATTTGAAGAAATCAAAACAGCAGTGCGGAGCATCGCCTTCGAGTGAGGATGTTGACGATGCATTGCATAGATGGAGCTACAGCGTGAAAGGATTTTCGGTTCTTCTCGGCAGCCTGTTATTGGTTGCCGCATCCATGGCATTCGCTGCCGATCCAACCTTCAAGGATTACACCGTCACGCCAGTTTTCACCGGCCCCAACCATAAGCTGGTGCCGCAAGAAAACAGCAGCCCAATGATGGATCAGGCACGGGTGCAAGCCCTGAAAGGCAAGGTCAACTTCGCCGGCCATTACATCCTGCACAGGCTCGGCTGTGGCGGCAGCGCCATTTGCGGCGAAGTGATGGACGCTCAGACTGGGGAAGTCGTTGGCGGTCTACCGAATGCTTACGACGGCAGCACGTTCGGCATGGTTTTCCAGCCCGACAGCAGCTTGATTATCGTGTCCGGCATCACGCTCGACGGCGAAGAAGATGCGCAGGGGAATGCTTTGGAGAGCGGCAACCGGGATCGTTACTACGAGTTTGTGAGCAACGAATTCCGGCTGCTGAGCATGACCGACGTTGAATCGTCGCCGATGGATGAGGAGTGAGTGGATGAACCGTCTTCTCGCGGGCAGTCTTAAGTGGTTGATGATTGTCATGAGCCTGTCAGCTTCAGCCAATGCCTTGTCTGCAAATATTCAGATCGTGGGGGTTGGCGGGCACTTAGTGACGCTGAAGGACAAGACATGGGGCAGGCCTGCTGCGGAGTCGGCGGTTGCCTCGTTTACCGCCAATGGAAAAACGTTTCCCCTCTATGTACCCGCGGTGGGTACTGAGACGCATGAGGCTTGGTTAAGTCCCGACAAGAAAACATTGCTCCTCCTTCAGACTCTGTATGGCGTTGTCATTGGCCAGGAGGGTGAAGAAATCCCGACAGAGGAAACTGGTTGCGGGGTCATTTCAATGGAGACCGGTTGCGTGCTCAGTCAGCCGGCAGCCAGGTTTTGCTACGGCAAGTGGAAGGGCAATCGGTGGACTTCCGGGGAAGAGGATGCGCCTGACCTCGTCATGCAGACGCCGTCTCCAAAGGACTTATTGAAGCAGGTCTCAAATATTGAGATGCCACAATCTCGCGTGGAAGAACTCGCATTCAATCTTCGCACTATAAGTCCAGAGTCCTATATGGCTTGTCACCCACCGTCGCGCAATGTTCAAGCGTTCAACGACCTGGCTTTCTACTTGGCCGAGGGCGGTAGAGATGAGCTGGCGCTGAAGTTTTATCGCGGCGTTGAGGCCGTTGGTAAACGCACGGTACTGATGTTGAACATCGCCGATTCACTCTGGCGCCTCGATCGCAAAGATGAAGCGCAGCGCTATTACAGCCAGTACCGCGACGCGATGAGCGCCGACGGCAAGACGCAGAAAATACCTCAACGTGTCGTTGAGCGATCCGCCATTCAGGGAATGAAAAATTGAACATGTTTGTGCGTTTTATCGTGTTGTCCTTTGGATGCCTGTTTGCCTCCTGCGCGATGGCCGAGGACGACTGCAAAGAAATCACCGTGAGCGCCCAGGTCGATCGGTGTGTGGAGGCAGCTCGCAAAGAAGCCGACACACAACTCAATGCCAGCTACAAGAAGCTGCTGGGACGGTTTGAGGCTCAACAACGGCGCGACCCTGAGCAGGGTAAGGCGCTGGTCGCAATGGCCAGAGAATCCCAGCGCGCCTGGATCAAGCTACGCGACACCACCTGCCCGCTTGAAGCCACGGAAATCGAGCCTGGGGTGGCAGCGCATGTCACAACGGTTAACAACTGCATGGCCAGACTGAGTCTGGAACGTGCGGCTTACCTGGACACAATCGTCGCTGATGAGCCGGGTAATGTGGTCGATCTCAACAAGGTGTACCTGTCCGGCTCCCAGCGCTTCGGCGATGTCGTGGCACGTTATGTCAGCACCTTTGGCAGCCCATGTCTGACGGTCCAAATACTGGCGCCCAACGGCGGTTGGAGGGTGCTGTCCTCCAAGCGGTTCTGCCGCTTCGAGGGCAAGGCATTTTGGACGGATTATGCCGATGCCGGGTTTGAGGATCATTTGTTTGCCGAGGATGGGTTGCACGTGACGCTCAGTTTGACGGAGCTTCGTGGGCTCGGAGAGAAGCGCCTTGCATGTGTGGTTCCGATTCAGAGTGAGCAAATCAAAGAGCTGAAGTGCGGCGCGCTTGAGCCTGGGGCATAACAGGCCAGAGTAATTTGCTGATACCCCTGAAACCGCTAAAGGAATGTTCGGTTTGAAATTTTCGTCTGCATTGTTTTCCGCGTTGCTCGTTTTCGTTCCTCTGGCGGCTCATGGCGAGGTCACGACCAAGGTTTTTTGCTTCCGCTCCTACGAAGGCAAACCCATAAATTTTGAATTCCGAACCTATTACGACTCTGTCGCCAAGTGGAGCGGTGCTGGCGTCAAATACAGCAAGTCAAAAAAGGCTATTGGGCTGGTTCATCGCAGTACTGAACAAGAAGAACTCGTGTATGGCCGGCCCTACCAGTACACGACAACTTGGGTTGAAGTAGTTAATGGCGCACTGACAGGTGAGTATCAGATGGTCACTCAGGGTGGCCGGGTTGATGCGATGTCGTATACGAATTACAAATCCGCAAAGAAGTATTCGTTTGAAAACGATTACAACGTGGATTCGAAATCTGAAACAGGTTGCCAATGGTGAGGCAGGGAATATTCAGAAAGGGGACTTAACGTCCCCTTTTTTCATCCGCAAATCTCGCTACGGCTTGGCCGCCACGCTTCGCACTTCAATCTGGTCGAGCGTCCCTTCCACCATCAATCTCACACCGTCCGCCATTCTGCTCAGGGCCAGGGCCACCGAGCGGCGGGAGCCATCTATGTCGTCCGCAAGATCTGCAGCGATGATGCTGATGGACAGCAGGTCTTCCGAGGCGTTGGCTAGAAGAGCTTCGGCGTCGATGTCCGGGTTCAGGCTGAACAGGCCTTCACGGCGTGGGGCCTGAGGGAGGTCGGATTTGCCGAAGTGGTGATCGAGGGCGCGTTCGGCGGCTTCATGTAGTTTTCTTGAATCGAAGGATTCGTAGGGGGAGGTGTCCTCAGTGTTGGCAGTTGAATTGGTCATCGGTGTAAATCCCTTGGAGTAAGAAGAAATTGCTCCCGAATTCGGACTTGCACATCCGGTCACCGAATACCCGATGACGCAGGAAGCCTATCGGTGATCTTCAAGCTCGACTAGTTCATGGACCGCCCCGCACTTCGCAGGAAATTTCCCATAGATTCGCGGGCCGGAAGATCAAAAGATCGCAGGCTTCGCCAGCTCCTACAGGGATGTGTTTCAACAGGTGTAGGACGTTGCTTGCGGAATCGTGACTTGGTGGTCATCGTGCGGGGAATAGTCAGCATCCTCTGCCAACAGCGTCAGATAGTGGCGTTATCGTCCGAATCCCTTACACTGCCCCGGCCGTTCATTTTCCTTTTGAGGCTGTGCGCATGAAATTTCGTTTTCTTCTGTGGATGATGGGTTTGTTGATGGGTAAGGCCAGCCGGACAAATCCTGCGTTCCAGCAGCAGTTGGGTGACAAGGACCTGGTGTTTCAGCTGCAGACCCTGGATGGGAAAGTGGCGCGGCATTTTGTGGTGAAGAATCAGCGCATCACCAGCAAGTCTGGGGTGGTGGCGGAGCCGGCGTTTGCGATTGCGTTTAAAGATGCCGGTTATGGCTTTGCGACGATGCAGGCGAAGAACAAGCAGTTGGCGTTTATGCAGGGCATTCAGGACAAGTCGATCCAGCTCAAGGGTAATCCGGCGCTGGTGATGTGGTTTCAGGGGTTGATGAAGTATTTGGTGCCGAGGAAGGCTAAGCCTAAGGCTTGAGCCTTTGGTGACGCGGAGCGTGGGAACGATCAGTGGCGGTCTGGTAGACCGAGTTGGATTCTTCGCGAGCAGGCTCGCTCCCACAGGGATTTGTGTAAATCCTGGGGAGCGGGCCTGTTTCGTTTTAGGCCTGGCTGAACTGCGAAGCCAGTTCGCGCAGCAGCACTTCGGCTTCGAGGACTTTGCTGACGACGTCATTGGCCTTGTCGCGAGTCAAACCCACACGCTCAAGCAGCGCGTCGGGGATGTCTTCGTCCGGCCCAGAGCCAATCCCGCGACTGCGCAGCAGGCGCACGGCCAGGCAGACGAGGTTCGGGTATTCGGCGTAGGCGCCGTCGTAGCTTGGGTCGTGCTGGAAGCGCAGGGCGGTGGCCAGCTCATCAGGCATGTCCCAGTAGCGCATCAGCCACGAGCCGATCTGTTCGCGGCTGATACCGAGCAGGTGTTGCTCGATGTAGCTGTGGCACAGGTGCGGGTTGACCTCCAGGTGGCGGCAGATCAGCGAGAAGTGCGGCGGGAACACGTGGGCCAGCAGCAGGTAACCGAAGTTGTGCAGCAAGCCAGCCAAGTAGGTCAGGCCGGCTTCCGGGCGCTGGGCGCGCGGCATGGCGCGGGTCAGGCCTTCGATGACGGCGGCGGTGTAGATCGACTGCTGCCAGTACGGTGTGGTGTGTTGCGGGTGGTCTTTCGGCAGGCTCAGGGTCTTGCCGAGGGCCAGGCCCAGCGCCAGGTTGATCACCAGATCGAAGCCCAGCACGCGAACGATCGCGTCTTCCACCGAGCGGATCTTGCCCGGCGAGGCGTAATACGGCGACGCTGCCCAGCTCACCACCTGCGCAGCCAGCGCCGGGTCGGTTTCAACGACGCCGGTGATGTCGTCGATGGTGGCGTTGGGGTCGACGCGCAGCTTGATGATTTTTTGCGCGGTTTCGGCCAGCGGTGGAATCTCGATGGTCGCTTCCAGACGCTGCTGAATGCGCCGCGCAGTGAACGCCTGCACTGCCTGGGTGATTTCCTCGCGGTCATCGTCCGGGCGGTCGAGATTGGGGCGGATGCTGCTCAGGGCTTCGCCGAAGTTGGCGGCGCTGGCCTTGGTCAGCATCGATTTGAAGTCTTCGCTGGTGATTTCCAGCAGCAGGCCCGGCTCGCCGGAGTTGATCAGCAGCTTCGGCTCGCGCAGCAGGCTTTCCTCGTAGAGGCACGGCGAACTGGTGAGCGCCGGCAGGCCCGGCAGCAGGCTCAGGTTGTGTTTGCCGAGCATCTTTTCCAGACGCTCGGTGGACACGGCGGTTAGGCGGCGACCAGTGAGTTCGGCGAGGCGATTGAGGTCGAGCAACTGGCTCTGTGGAAACAGCACCATCAGCGCGCCCACGGCGTCATCCAGCAACACGGCCTGGACCTTGCGCGAAGCATTGAGGCCGTGGTGGTCGAGCACTTCTTCGTAGGCGATACCCAGCTTGCCAAGCAGCAGCCGAATTACAGACGGCGCGTGCGGGAGTTCGGGGGCGAGAGCTGCGTCAGTCATGGTCTGTATCCGTTTTTGAAACAATGGCAGGAGTATAACCAGCTCTGTAGGAACGATCCTGCACAAACTGCGACGGTGCTCACACTTGGCCGTATTGCTGCCCATGCCGCAGCCAACGGTCGAGCAACGGGCTGACGTGGGTCGGCCAGCGCTCCAGCAAGGCCTGGGCGGCATCGCGCACGGCGGGCAACAAATCGGCGTCGCGCATCAGGTCGGCGACCTTGAATTGCAGCAGGCCGGTCTGGCGGGTGCCGAGCATTTCCCCGGGGCCGCGCAGTTCGAGGTCCTTTTCGGCGATGACGAAACCGTCGTTGGTCTCGCGCATGATGCCCAGGCGCTGGCGGCCGATCTGCGACAGCGGCGGATGGTAGAGCAGCACGCAATGGCTGGCGGCGCTGCCCCGGCCGACTCGGCCACGCAACTGGTGCAGTTGCGCGAGGCCGAGGCGCTCGGGGTTTTCGATGATCATCAGGCTGGCGTTGGGCACGTCGACGCCGACTTCGATCACCGTGGTCGCGACCAGCAGTTGCAGGTTGCCGGCCTTGAACTCGGCCATCACCGCAGCCTTTTCGACCGGCTTCATGCGGCCGTGAATCAGCCCGACTTTCAATTCGCCAAGGGCGGCGGTCAGGTCTTCGAACGTGGTTTCGGCGGCTTGGCAGGTCAGCTCTTCGGACTCTTCGATCAGCGTGCACACCCAATAGGCCTGACGCCCCTCGGCACAGGCGCTGCGCACTCGTTCGATGACTTCGACGCGGCGGGTGTCAGTGACCAGCACGGTGTTGACCGGGGTTCGGCCGGGCGGCAATTCGTCGAGGATCGAGGTGTCGAGGTCGGCGTAGGCACTCATCGCCAGTGTCCGCGGGATCGGCGTGGCAGTCATGATCAGTTGGTGCGGGCACATGCGCCCGCCGACGCCTTTCTGCCGCAGCGCCAGACGCTGTTGCACGCCGAAGCGGTGCTGTTCGTCGATGATCACCAGCGCGAGGTTCTTGAACTGTACTTCGTCCTGAAACAGCGCGTGGGTGCCGACCACCATCGGTGTACCACTGGCGATCTGCTCCAGCGCAGCGACGCGGTTCTTGCCCTTGAGCTTGCCGGCCAGCCACGCGACTTCAATGCCCAGCGGTTCGAGCCAGCGCTTGAAGGTGATGAAGTGCTGTTCGGCGAGAATCTCGGTCGGCGCCATCAGCGCGACCTGATAACCGGCCTCCAGCGCTTGCAGTGCGGCGAGGGCGGCGACCACGGTTTTCCCCGCGCCAACGTCACCCTGAATCAGGCGCAGCATCGGTTCGTGCTGGCTGAGGTCGTAGGCGATTTCGTTGCCGACGCGCTGTTGCGCGCCGGTCGGGTTGAAACCGAGGTTTTTCAGGTATTTCGGTGGCAGTTTCGTGGCTTTCGGCATTGCCGGCGCGCGCAGTGAACGCATGCTTTCGCGCAGACGCTGCTGCGACAGTTGATGCGTCAGTAATTCTTCAAAGGCCAGGCGATGCTGGGCCCAGTGATGACCGAGGGCGAGTTCATCGACGTCGGCATCGGCGGGCGGGTTGTGCAGGTAGCGGATCGCATCGGCCAGCGGCGCCAGTTGATAGTCGCGGGCGAGCTCGGTCGGCAGCCAGTCGGGCAGGGTGCTTGGCTTGAGCAGCGTCAGGGTCTGCATGCACAACTGGCGCAGGCGCTGCTGGGTCAGGCCTTCGGTGAGCGGGTAGACAGGGGTCAGGGTTTCATCCACTGGCGGCGGTTCGTCGCCGGTGATGGCGCGGTATTCCGGGTGGTAGATTTCCAGGCCTGATGCGCCGGGCCGGGCTTCGCCGTAGCAGCGAACCCGCGTGCCGCGTTTGAGGCCTTCTTTCTGCGCGTTGCTGAAATGGTAGAAGCGCAGACTCAGGCCGCCGGTGCCGTCCTGCAAGCGCACGACCAGACTGCGGCGGCGGCCCATGACCACATCGGCGCCGCTGACGGTGCCTTCGACCACGGCGTCCTGTCCCGGCCGCAACGCGCCGATCGGCACCACGCGGGTGCGATCCTGGTAACGCAGCGGCAGGTGGAACAGCACGTCCTGCAGATTCTCCAGGCCGACCTTGGCCAATTTCTCGGCCATGGCCTCGCCGACACCCTTGAGTGCCGTCACCGACACTTGCGACAGCTCCGTCATGACGCTCGCTTAACCGGCCGTAACCGGCGCGGCAGGCTTGGCCACCGAGCACAGGCGAATGGAGTCGGCGAGGATCTCGATGGCTTTCGGCCGTGGGAAGCTCGCGCGCCAGGCGATCGCCACGGTGCGGAACGGCACTGGCGCGGTCAGTGGGCGCACTTCAATCACGCCCGGAGCGTAGTGATGGCTGTCCACCGCGGACAGCGGCAGGATCGAAATACCCAGGCCGGACGCGACCATGTGGCGAATGGTTTCCAGCGAGCTGGACTCGACCGTGGTGTGCTTGGCGCCGTCGTTGCCCTTGGTCAGGGTCGGGCAGGCTTCGAGCACCTGATCGCGGAAGCAATGGCCTTCACCGAGCAGCAGCAGGCTCTTGTCGTTGAGCAGGCCGGCGTCGATGGATTCTTTCTTGGTCCACGGGTGCTGGGCCGGCATGAGCACGTAGAACGGTTCGTCATACAGCGGCAGGGTCAGCACGTCGGCTTCGTTGAACGGCAGGGCGATGATGATCGCGTCGAGCTCGCCGTTGCGCAGTTTGTCGCGCAGCACGTGGGTGAAGTTTTCTTCGATGTACAACGGCATCTGCGGGGCAACCCGGTGCAGTTGTGGAATCAGGTGCGGGAACAGATACGGGCCGACGGTGTAGATCGCGCCGACTTTCAGCGGTGCGGTCAGCTGGTTCTTGCCGGCCTGGGCCAGTTCGCGGATGCCCTGGGCCTGTTCCAGCACTTTTTGCGCCTGGGCGACGATGCCTTCGCCGACCGGGGTCAGGCGCACGGCACTTTTGCTGCGCTCGAAAATCAGCACACCGAGTTCGTCTTCAAGTTTTTTCACGCCCACCGACAGCGTCGGCTGACTGACGTGGCAACGCTCGGCGGCATGGCCGAAATGTTGCTCTTGGGCGAGGGTAACGATGTAGCGTAATTCTGTGAGGGTCATAGCAAGCGTCCATGAAGATGCGCGCCAAGCATACCGGCTGCAATCGATAGACGCACGTTATCAGACTGCGGGCTGAGTGCGACACTGGCCAAGGTCGGTTTGCCGCTCGTAAATAAGGCGAAAAGCAAAAGATCGCAGCCTTCGGCAGCTCCTACATTTGGAAATGCGATCCCCTGTAGGAGCTGCCGAAGGCTGCGATCTTTTGATCTTGCTCTTTAGCGGCGACGTTCAAGCGAATAAACAAACGGCGCAACGATTTCGATCGAGCCGTTGTTGAGCATGTCGGCCGGTGGCTTGGGCAGCGGTTGGGCGCGGCGGATCATGTCCAGGGTGGCACGGTCCAGATCAGCGTTGCCGGAGCGGCCCACCAGTTCGAACGACAGCACATTACCTTCGCCATCAACCACGAAGCGCAGACGATTCAAGCCTTCCTTGCCCCGCGACTGTGCACTCTGCGGGTATTTCTTGTACTTCTGCAAATGCGCGAGCAGGGTGCCTTGCCAGCTGGCCTTGGCCGCCAGTTGAGCCGGCGACGGACCCGGTGCAGGCTGGGCGGATTTCTCCGTCGGTGCCTGGGTCGGTTGAGTATCGGCCGGCTTCTCCTCGGAAGGTTTCTCCTTCGGTGGATCAGGCAGCTTCTTCTCGACCGGCTTCGGCGGTTTCGGCTTGGGCTTCGGCTTGGGTTTCGGTACCGCGATTTCCGCTTTCGGTGCTTCAGCCAGTTTCGGGATCGGCAATTCTTCAACCGGAGCCGGTGGCTGCGGCGGTGTGACGACTTTCGGCGGAGCCGGCGGTGGCGGGGCGGGCAACGGAGCCAGCTCGACCATCATTGCCTGCGGCGGCAGTTCGATGGGCGGGCGGGCGGTCCAGTTCAGCGCCAGCGCGATGGCCAGCGCGTGCACGCCCAGCACCACGGCCAGGCTACCGCTGTAACGCGTCAGCTTATGGCGCGTCGTGATCATTTCTTGGCTGCCGTCTCAAGTCCGACCAGACCGACCTTCAGGTAACCGGCGGCGCGCAGGCTATCCATCACGCTCATCAGGTCACCGTAATCCACGCCTTTGTCAGCCTGGAAGAAGATCGTGGTGTCTTTCTTGCCCTGGGTCTTGGCGTCGAGGGTGGCGCCGAGGGTTTCGGCTTTCACTTCGTCGTCGCCGAGGAACAGGCGCTGGTCCGCTTTCACACTGAGAAACACTGGTTTCTCTGGCCGCGGCGCCGGTTTGGCGGTCGAGGCCGGCAGATCGACTTTGATGTCCACAGTGGCCAACGGCGCGGCCACCATGAAGATGATCAACAGCACCAGCATCACGTCGATGAACGGCGTAACGTTGATTTCGTGGTTCTCGGCCAGATCGTCGTCTGCGCCTTCTTTCAAATGCAGGCCCATGGCCGATTACCCCACTTTAACCATGTGCGGCTGCGAGCTGCGCTCAGGCTGGTGGTCGAGATCGCGGCTGACCAGCAGCAGGACTTCTGCCGAGGCATCGGAGACCTGCGCCTTGTAGCCGGCGATGGAGCGGGCGAAGACGTTGTAGATCACCACCGCCGGAATCGCCGCAACCAGACCCAGTGCAGTGGCCAGCAGCGCTTCAGCGATACCTGGGGCCACGACGGCGAGGTTGGTGGTCTGGGTTTTGGCGATGCCGATGAACGAGTTCATGATGCCCCACACGGTACCGAACAGACCGACGAACGGCGCGGTTGAGCCGATGGTGGCGAGGACGCCGGTGCCGCTGCTCATGTTGCGACCACAGGCAGCAACGAGGCGCTCGAGGCGGAAGCTGACACGCTCCTTGATGCCTTCCTTCTCGCGGCTGTTGACCGACAGGCGCATCTCTTCAAGAGCGTCGTGCACCAGCAGGTTGGCGAGGGTGCCTTCCTTGCCGGCCGTGGCGCTGGCTTCTTTGAGGGTGGTGGCTTTTTTCAGTGCGGCGATCTCGCCTCGCAGACGACGCTTGGCGCCCATCAGCTCGAAGCCTTTGGCGATCCAGATGGTCCAGGTGATGATCGAAGCGATAGCGAGACCGATCATCACGATTTTCACGATGATGTCGGCGTTCTGGTACATGCCCCACGGCGACAGGTCGTGGGCCATGCCCAAGGTGTTATCGGCTTCGAGGACTTCAGGTGCGTCGGCCGCGTCGACAGCCTGCACCGGATCGGTGGCGGCGGGTGCAGTCGGAGCGGCAGCGGGTGCGCTCTGCTCGGTGGCGGCTGGGGTGGCTGGCGCTTGAGCGTCGGCGAAGGCCGCGGTCGGTGCCAGCATCAGGCTGAGCAACAGAGCCGCGACAGCGCTCCAGGCGCGAGGTCGAGTGGTTGGCGAAGCGGGATTTTGATTACGTGTCATGCTGGCCGGACCTGAGGTAGAAAAACGTTGTTGCTCTTCCAGGCCTCGTGAGGCCGAGAACAAAAGTGGCGTGCATTATTGCAAGTAATTCTTGTTAACAAAAGTAATAGAGTAACTTTTTTTCCTTCATTGCTAGCCGTTCGTCCTGTGCCAGAGCTAGTCTGTGCCTTTCCGATGGGAGTTTTCTGATGTCCGCGCCTTCTGTTTTGATTGCCGGTTGTGGTGATGTCGGCAGTCGTCTCGCCACGCAATTGCTGGCGGCTGGCTGGCAGGTTCATGGCTTGCGCCGGGATGTTTCCAGGCTGCCGGAGGGCGTCATCGGCGTCGCTGGTGACCTGTTCAGCGAAGAGTGCCCGGCGACTTGGCCGGTGGGCGCTGTGGATTATCTGGTGTATTGCGCTGCGGCCACCGACCACGACGAAGAAGGCTATCGCAAGGCCTACGTGCAAGGTTTGCAGAATGTGCTGAGCTGGCTGGACGACTATGGACAAGTGCCCGAGCGACTGATCTTCGTGTCCAGCAGCAGCGTGTATGGCCAGCAGGACGGAGCCTGGGTGGATGAGACCTCCGAGACTGTCGCTGCCGGTTATTCAGGGCGTTTGATGCTCGAAGCCGAGCAAATTGCGCTCAATAGCGGGATCCCGGCGAGCGTGCTGCGCCTGACCGGCATTTACGGCCCGGGTCGCGAATGGCTGCTGACCCAGGTGCGTCGCGGTTATCGCGTGGCGGTCGAGCCGCCGCTGTATGGCAATCGGATTCATGCCGATGATGCGGCCGGGTTGCTGGCATTCCTGCTGGAAAAAGATCGCGAGGGCGTGAAGCTGGAGCAGCTTTACATCGGTGTCGACGATGCGCCGGCGCCATTGGCCGAGGTGGTGGGCTGGTTGCGCGAATATCTGGGTGTGACTGAATGGGCGGAAGACGCCAGCGTGCGCCGCACCGGCAGCAAGCGTTGCAGCAATGCGCGGGCGAAAGCGTTGGGCTGGGTGCCGAAGTATTCGAGCTACCGCGAAGGCTATGCAGCGATTCTGGAAGGTCGCTAAAAGCAAAAGATCGCAGCCTTCGGCAGCTCCTACAGGAAAATGCATTCCAAAGTAGGAGCTGCCGAAGGCTGCGATCTTTTCAAAGGGTTACTGCTTTTCCAGCAACCACTTGCGCTCACCTGCGGCGAACTGCGGTTGCTCATCCGCCAGCGCAGCATTCACTGCCTGCAGAATCTCCAGCTCCTTGCCCTTGCGCACAAAGATCCAATTGTTGCCCTGGCCATTGAGTTGCAGCCACATGCTGTCGTTGCCATTGCTCATCGACGCGCAATCGCCGGCCAGGCACAAGGCATAACGATCAACGCCCGGAAGGCCGGTCACCTGGCCATCGGCCTGGAACTGCACGGTGCCGCCTTCACCCTGACCGCTGGTGATGGTCCAGTTGCCGCCCAGATACGCCGAATACAGCGCGCGTTCGAAGCTCGCACCGATTGGCGCGCCTTCGGGCACCGGGATCTGTGCGCGATCGAAGAGTTGTTCGGGTTCGTTGTCGCTGGCGGCTTGCTGCAGGCGTCCGCCGTCGCGTTTCAGTTCGCTGGCGGAACTGCCGTAGAAATCGACTTTCCAGGCGCCGGACTCTTGGCCCAGCAACCGTCCTTCGACATTCTCAAAACCGTTGGTGTAGCGAGCCTGACCGGCCTTGGTGTTGACGTCCCATTCCAGATTCGGGCCGTAGGCCTGCAGCGCTTCGCGCAGAGGGCCGCCCTTGGCGGCGGCATCGATCGCCACCTGGTTGATCCAGGTGCCGCTGATGTCACGGTCGGCAGGGTCGCTGGCGCAGCCGCCGAGGAACAGGGCGAGCAGCGAGAGAGCTAGCGCTTTGCGCATGGTGGAATCCTTTCAAAACCTTTTCTTGCAGCAGTCGGCGCGGCGCTGAAGGCCGCGCCGTGCGCATCACTCGATGACCAGAATGGCATCCATTTCAACCTGCGCACCCTTCGGCAGGGCGGCCACGCCGATGGCGGCGCGGGCAGGGTAGGGCTGGTCGAAGTACTTGCCCATGATCTCGTTGACCTTGGCGAAGTGGCTCAGATCGGTGAGGAAAATGTTCAGTTTGACAATGTCCTTGAACGAACCACCGGCAGCTTCGGCCACGGATTTGAGGTTCTCGAAAACCTGGACAGTCTGCGCTTCGAAGCCCTCGACCAGTTCCATGGTTTTCGGGTCCAGAGGGATCTGTCCCGACATGTAAACAGTGTTGCCTGCCTTGATCGCCTGGGAGTAAGTGCCGATGGCGGCCGGGGCCTTGTCGCTGGTGATGACGGTTTTGGTCATGTAGGACTCCTTGTAATTGGCAGGTTATGCACGCATGCGGGTGATGCGGATCACCCCGGTCAAGGCGCGCAGTTTCTTGATCACGCGGGCCAGGTGCACACGGTCGTGGACGCTGACCACCAACTGCACGACGCTGATGCGACCATCGCGTTCGTCCATGCTGATTTTCTCGATATTGCCGTCGGCCGCGTTGACGCTGCTGGCCAGCAGGGCGATCAGGCCGCGCTGGTGTTCCAGTTCGACGCGCAGCTCGACGTTGAATTCGCCGGTGACATCCTTGGCCCACGAGAGCTGGATGCATTTTTCCGGGTTGTGCCTGATTTCGCTGATGTTGCGGCAGTTGTCCAGGTGCACGACCATGCCTTTGCCCGCCGACAGGTGCCCGACGATCGGGTCGCCCGGGATCGGCGTGCAGCACTTGGCGTAGCTGAGCACCAGGCCTTCGGTACCGCGAATCGCCAGTGGACCTTCCGGACTCGGCAACTGTTCGCCTTCGCCGAGCAGGCGCCGGGCCACCACGTAGGCCATGCGGTTGCCCAGGCCAATGTCTTCGAGCAGGTCTTCGATCAGTTCGAGGCGGTACTCGGTGAGCATCGCCTTCACGCGCTCGGCCGGAATTTTTTCCAGTGAGCTGTCGAAACCGTTGAGCACCTTGTTCAGCAGGCGTTCGCCGAGGCTGATGGACTCGGAACGGCGTTGCAGTTTCAGCGCATGGCGGATGTGCGTACGCGCCTTGCCGGTGACCACGAAGTTGAGCCACGCCGGGTTCGGCCGGGCGCCGGGGGCGCTGACGATCTCGACCGTGGAGCCGCTTTGCAGCGGTTCGGACAGCGGCGCGAGTCGGCGATTGATCCGGCAGGCGATGCAGCTGTTGCCGACGTCGGTGTGCACCGCGTAGGCGAAGTCGACCGCTGTGGAGCCTTTCGGCAGCTCCATGATCCGGCCTTTGGGCGTGAACACGTAGACTTCGTCCGGGAACAGGTCGATCTTCACGCTTTCGATGAATTCCAGCGAGTTGCCGGCGCGTTGTTGCATTTCCAGCACACCCTTGACCCACTGGCGCGCGCGGGCGTGAGTGCCTTTCGGTTGCTCGTCGCCACTGGATTTGTACAGCCAATGGGCAGCGATGCCGTTGTTGGCCATCTCTTCCATTTCGCGGGTGCGGATCTGGATTTCGATCGGCACGCCGTGCATGCCGAACAACGTGGTATGCAGCGACTGATAGCCGTTGGCCTTGGGGATCGCGATGTAATCCTTGAAGCGCCCTGGCAACGGTTTGTACAAATTATGCACAGCGCCCAGTACGCGGTAGCAGGTATCGACCTTGTCGACGATGATCCGGAACGCGTAGACGTCCATGATCTCGTTGAAGGCCCGACGCTTGCCGCGCATTTTCTTGTAGATGCCGTAGAGGTGTTTCTGCCGACCGCTGACTTCGCCCTGGATGCCGTCGATGGCGAGGCAGTGGCCGAGGGACTCTTCGATCTTGTTGACGATTTCCTTGCGGTTGCCCCGGGCGCGTTTGACCGCCTGGTAGATCCGCGCGGAACGCATCGGGTGCATCGCCTTGAAACCGAGGTCTTCGAACTCGATGCGGATCGCATGCATACCCAAGCGGTTGGCGATCGGCGCATAGATCTCCAGGGTTTCCTTGGCGATCCGCCGGCGTTTTTCGCCGGACAGCACTTCCAGCGTGCGCATGTTGTGCAGGCGGTCGGCGAGCTTGACCAGGATCACGCGAATGTCGCGGGCCATGGCCATGGCCATTTTCTGGAAGTTTTCCGCCTGCGCTTCGGCTTTGGTCTCGAAGTTCATCTGGGTCAGCTTACTGACCCCGTCGACCAGCTCGGCCACGGTTTCACCGAACTGCGCTTGCAGCGCCTCTTTGGCGATACCGGTGTCTTCGATCACGTCATGCAGCATTGCGGCCATCAGGCTCTGATGGTCCATGTGCATATCGGCAAGAATATTCGCCACCGCAAGAGGATGCGTGACGTACGCCTCGCCACTGCGACGGCGTTGACCGTCATGGGCTTGTTCGGCGTAGAAATACGCTCGGCGGACCAGGTTGACCTGGTCGTCGCCGAGGTAGGTCGATAAGCGATCGGCGAGGGCGTCTATGCTCGGCATGATGATTCCTGCCGAAAGCTGTGACCCCGCGCCGTGCTACGTCGACCAGGCATAGGCTTAGACGGCCTCGTTCGACTCGTCCTCGAACGCTGCGAACAGCGGTTCATCCTGGACGATTTCCTGTTCGGCGATGAACTCGTAGCTCATGAGGCCTTCAGCAATTTCACGCAGCGCGACTACGGTCGGCTTGTCGTTTTCCCACTGCACCAATGGCTCTTTGCCGCCGGTGGCCAGTTGACGGGCACGCTTGGTAGAGAGCATGACCAGCTCAAAGCGGTTTTCCACGTGTTCTAGGCAGTCTTCAACGGTTACGCGGGCCATGGTATTCCTCGGAGCGAATGCAATATGCGCGCTGCCCGGTTGGGCGAGCGGACTGAGCAGTTTAAAAAATCACCAGCGATTAGGGAAGCGCTGATTTTTTGACCAGACCCTTCAACGCGCTGCAAGCTCCAATGTAAAGCGCTTGCAGGCATTTTGGGAAGTGATGATTTAGCCGAGCAATTCAGCCAGCAATTTGCCGAAACGCACTTGCTGGCGTTTCTGTTGCAGTTGATTGGCACGGAAAATCGCTTTCAGATCGTCCAGCGCGTGGGCGAAATCGTCGTTGATGATCAGGTAATCGTAATCGACGTAGTGGCTCATCTCGCTGACCGCTTCGCGCATGCGGCCGTCGATGATCTCGTCGCTGTCCTGGCCACGGTTGGTCAGGCGCTGGTGCAGGGCTTGCAGCGATGGCGGCAGGATGAAGATCGAGCGCGCCTGCGGCATCAGCTTGCGCACTTGCTCGGCGCCTTGCCAATCGATTTCCAGAATCAGGTCATGACCTTCGTCCAGCGTCTGTTGCAGGCGGCTTTGCGAAGTGCCGTAGAAGTTGCCGAAGACTTCGGCGCGTTCAAGGAAGTCACCATGCTCGCCCATTTTCACGAACTCTTCGCGGGTCACGAAGTGGTAGTTCACGCCGTCCACTTCACCCGGACGCATGGCGCGGGTGGTGTGCGAGACCGAAACGCGGATCTCCGGATCGGCGTCGGTCAACGCCTTGACCAGACTGCTCTTGCCCGCGCCCGATGGCGCGGAAATGATGTACAGGGTGCCGGTGTGTTGGGTCATGTCGGGGTAGCCTTACTCAATGTTCTGCACTTGTTCGCGCATCTGCTCGATCAACACCTTGAGGTTGACGGCGGCCTGGGTGCTGCGCGGGTCGAAGGCCTTGGAGCCCAGTGTGTTGGCCTCGCGGTTGAGCTCCTGCATCAGGAAGTCCAGACGCCGCCCGGCGGCACCGCCGGACTTGAGCACCCGGCGAACTTCGATGATGTGGGTGCTCAGGCGATCCAGTTCTTCGGCTACGTCGCTTTTTTGCGCGAGGATGACCATTTCCTGTTCCAGACGCTGCGGGTCGAGTTCGGCCTTCATGTCAGCAAAGCGGTCGAGGACTTTCTGGCGCTGGGTGGCGAGCATCTGCGGCACCAGTTCACGCAGGGTCACCACGTCTTCTTCGATGGACGTCAGGCGATCATTGATCAAGCGAGCCAGCTCCGCGCCTTCGCGCTCGCGGCCAGCCTTCAGATCCTTCAAACCCTGATTGAACAGCGCCAGCGCTTCGGCGTTCAATGCTTGCGGGTCGGTCGCATCGGCCACCAGAACGCCGGGCCAGGCCAGCACTTCCAGGGGATTCAGTGCGGCGGGATTCTTGATCAGCCCGGCAACGGTTTCCGCAGCGGCAACCAGTTGCGCAGCGCGCTCGCGGTCGACTTGCAGCGGCTTGCCGGTGCTCTCCTCGGTGAAGCGCAGCGTGCACTCCAATTTGCCCCGCGACAGGCCCTGACGCAGCGCTTCACGCACGGCGCCCTCGAGGTCGCGAAACGATTCGGGCAAACGCAGGTGCGGTTCCAGATAGCGGCTGTTGACCGAGCGCAGTTCCCAGCTCAGGGTGCCCTGAACACCGGCTTTCTCGACGCGGGCGAAGGCGGTCATGCTGTGCACCATGGCGGTGACCTCGCAATGCAGATCGGCGCGAAACGCTGTTTCGCAGGCGCGATTTCAATGAATTTAAGCCGACTGGCAGCAAAGGCGCAGGATTGTAGCGCAGTGCGGCGAATGCGCCCAAACACACGGTGTGACAAAGCGCTGCAGCCCGTCGGTTATGCACGCTTGAGGGGCTTCGGTCGTCGGCCGGCAGTTTTAACCAGTGCCCACTCGCGGTGCAGCGCTCTATAATGCTCGGCAGTTTTCCGTCCTCAGTACAGGTATCCCTATGAAACGTCCAAGTGGTCGCGCTGCCGATCAGCTCCGCTCGATCCGCATCACCCGCAACTACACCAAACACGCCGAGGGATCCGTACTGGTCGAATTCGGTGACACCAAAGTCATCTGCACCGTCAGCGTCGAGAACGGCGTGCCGCGTTTCCTCAAAGGCCAGGGCCAGGGCTGGCTGACTGCCGAGTACGGCATGCTGCCGCGCGCCACCGGCGAGCGTAACCAGCGTGAAGCCAGCCGTGGCAAGCAGGGCGGACGTACTCTGGAAATCCAGCGTCTGATCGGCCGTTCCCTGCGCGCGGCGCTGGACATGTCCAAGCTCGGCGACGTGACCCTGTATGTCGATTGCGACGTGATCCAGGCCGATGGCGGTACTCGCACCGCGTCCATCACCGGCGCCATGGTTGCGCTGGTCGATGCCTTGAAAGTGATCAAGAAGCGCGGCGGCCTGAAAGGCGGCGACCCGCTCAAGCAGATGATCGGTGCAGTCTCGGTGGGCATGTACCAGGGCGAGCCGGTGCTGGATCTGGACTATCTTGAAGATTCCGCTGCTGAAACCGACCTGAACGTCGTGATGACCAGCACCGGTGGTTTCATCGAAGTGCAGGGCACCGCCGAAGGCGCGCCGTTCCAGCCTGAAGACCTGAACGCCATGCTGGAACTGGCGAAGAAAGGCATGAACGAGATTTTCGAACTGCAGAAGGCCGCACTGGCCGACTGAGGTTCTTGACCACAAGGAGGACGTGATGAGTGACGAGCAAGAGTTGCTGCCCAAACCGAGTCAGCAGGTTCGCCAATGGGCGATGTTCTGTCACTTGTCCGCCTTGCTGGGGATCTGGCTTCCATTCGGCAATCTGATCGGGCCGCTGATTCTTTGGCAGATGAAGCGCGAGAAGGACCCTTTCATCGATGCGCAGGGCAAAGAAGCGCTGAATTTTCAGATCACTGTGGCGATTGCCTCAATGATCTGCTTCCTGCTCATGCTGCTGATCATCGGTTTCTTCCTGTTTGGTTTGCTGGCGATCGCGGCGCTGGTCCTGACGATCATTGCAGGTGTCAAAGCCAACGAAGGTTTCCCCTACAGATATCCGTTCACCTGGCGATTGATCAAGTGAAAGTCTGTTGTATCGCAATATGAAAATGCCCCGACTTATCGGGGCATTTTTATTTGTGCAACTAAATAATTGGGTTTTGTTGTAGGACTAGTCTGTTAACGATGTGCGGCTTGGAATTTATTTACTGATATTTTTCAATTACATCTTTGGTCACAACTGATCAGGCAAGTGTATATTCCTGTCCTTGTTATTCGCGCAAGCTGGTTGTTAAAGTTGCCCGGTGTAATGTTTCGATTGAAACATTTCGATATGTTCAAGCCATCGATGGCACTTGAACTCCCCAGTAATCAGTGTTGAGAAAATCAGCCGGTTCACCGGTCGGGCCCAGGTAACAGCTCGCCTCGTGAATACTTAGCCAAGAATAATCCACATGATTCAGCTCGATTTTTACGGCACGCTCGTGGCCGCTTCCTTAGTATTACTGCTCGGACGCGGACTTGTTGCGCGTGTTGGCTTTCTGCGAAGTTACAATATTCCCGAGCCGGTAGCGGGCGGCCTGCTGGTCGCGTTGCTGTTATTGATATTGCGAACTATGGATATCGAAGTTCGCTTCGATACATCATTGCAGACACCGTTGATGTTGGCTTTCTTTGCCACGATTGGCTTGAGCGCAGACCTTGCCAGTCTGAAGAAGGGCGGTCGCATTGTCGGCATCTTCCTGCTGGCCGTCATCGGTTTGCTGGTGGTGCAGAACGCCATGGGCATCGGGCTGGCAACCCTGCTCGGACTCGATCCTTTGATGGGCTTGCTGACGGGCTCGATCACGCTGGCCGGCGGCCACGGTACTGGCGCTGCATGGGGCGCGGTGTTCAGCGAGAAATATGGTCTGGCCTCGGCTTCGGAGCTGGCGCTGGCCTCAGCCACGTTCGGTCTGGTCCTGGGTGGCCTGATCGGTGGGCCGGTTGCGCGGTTGCTGATCAAGCGGGTGCAAGTGCCGGGGTGCAATCAGCAGCAAGCGCCGCGACTGCCAAGAGGGTTTGAGCAGCCGAACAAAGAACGTTCGATCACGCCTTTTTCGTTTGTCGAGACACTGGCGCTGATTGCCGTCAGCTTGCTCGCGGGCAATCTTTTGAATGGCTTGCTGCATGGCACTGCTTTCGAACTGCCGACGTTTGTTTGCGTGCTGTTTGTGGGTGTGGTTTTGCGCAACAGTCTGTCAGCGCTTGGCTTGTATCAGGTATTCGAGCGTGAAGTTTCTGTGCTCGGCAATGTCAGCCTCTCGCTGTTTCTGGCGATCGCGCTGATGTCGCTGAAGTTGTGGGATCTGGCAGCGCTGGCATTGCCGATCTTCATCATTCTGGCCGTGCAGGCGCTGGTCATGGCGCTGTTCGCGATTTTCGTGACGTTCCGCGTGATGGGCAGCAACTATGATGCCGCCGTGCTCGCCGCGGGGCATTGCGGCTTTGGTCTGGGTGCCACGCCGACGGCCATTGCCAACATGCAAGCAGTCACGCAGCGGTATGGGCCTTCGCAGATCGCGTTCCTGGTGGTGCCGATGGTCGGGGCGTTCTTCATCGATATCGTCAACGTCATCGTGATCAAGCTGTACCTGACCTTGCCATTCTTCGCTGCGGTCTAGGAAGCACGGCGCATAAAAAATGCCCGCATCTCACGATGCGGGCATTTTCTTTGGCTGCGATAAAACGCTTAGATGGTCAGCGTCCAGTCGTAGTCGACGATCAACGGTGCGTGCTGCGAGAACCGTGGCTGACGCGGCAGGCGTGCGCTGCGCACCGAGCGACGCAGGCCCGGGGTCAGGATCTGGTAATCGAAGCGCCAGCCCAGATTGAGCATCTCGGCCTGTTCGTTATCCGGCCACCAGCTGTACTGGTCGCCTTCACGGCTGACTTCACGCAGTGCATCGACATAGCCCATGTTGCCGACAATCTCGTCCATCCAGGCGCGTTCCGGCGCCAGGAAGCCTGGAGACTGCTGGCTGTCGCGCCAGTTCTTGATGTCGAGTTTCTGCTGCGCAACGTACAGCGAGCCACAGTAAATGTACTCGCGACGTTTGCGTCGCTGTTTGTCCAGGTACTTGCCGAAATCGTCCATGAGCTTGAACTTCTGGTTCAAGTCCTCATCGCCGTTCATCCCCGAAGGAAACAGCAAGGTGGCAATACTGACTTTGTCGAAATCTGCTTGCAGGTAGCGCCCGTAGCGGTCGGCCGTCTCGAAACCGAGACCGCTGATGACAGCCTTCGGTTGCAACCGCGAATACAAAGCCACACCACCTTGGGCAGGGACTTCGGCATCGCAGGCATAAAGGAAGTAGCCATCCAGTTGGAAGGCTGGGTCATCCAGTTCAAAGGCGGAGGCACGGGTGTCCTGCAGGCAGATGACGTCGGCATTCTGGGCTTGCAGCCAACTGAGCAAACCGCGCTCGACTGCCGCCTGAATACCATTGACGTTCACACTGATGATCCGCATAAATGGCCCCAAAAATCGCGTGCGTGTATGATACACGGCGTCAAGCTAATTAGCTAAATCCGTGGTATTTGGGGTTTTTTTCATGCAAGCGTATCAGCGCGATTTCATTCGTTTTGCCATCGATCGCGGCGTTTTGCGCTTCGGTGAGTTCACCCTGAAGTCCGGGCGCACCAGTCCCTACTTCTTCAACGCTGGCCTGTTCAACTCGGGTTCGGCCCTAGCGCAACTGGGGCGTTTTTACGCTGCGGCCATCGCCGAAAGCGGCATCCCCTTCGACGTTCTGTTTGGCCCGGCCTACAAAGGCATTCCACTGGCGGCGACTACCGCCGTTGCGCTGGCCGAGCATCACGACCGTGACCTGCCATGGTGCTTCAACCGCAAGGAAGCCAAGGCCCACGGCGAGGGCGGCAGCCTGGTTGGCGCACCGCTGACTGGCGAAGTCTTGATCATCGACGACGTAATCACCGCCGGCACCGCCATTCGCGAAGTGATGCAGATCATCGCTTCCCAGGACGGCGCCAAGGCCGCCGGCGTGCTGATCGCGCTGAACCGTCAGGAGCGTGGCAACGGCGAGTTGTCGGCGATCCAGGAAGTCGAGCGCGACTTCGGCATCCCGGTAATCAGCATCGTGTCGCTGAATCAAGTGTTGGAGTTCCTCGCCGACGATCCACAGCTCAAGCAGCACCTGCCAGCCGTGGAAGCCTATCGCGCCCAATTTGGCGTGTGATACGCACTTGTAGGAGCTGCCGAAGGCTGCGATCTTTTGATCTGGAAAAACAACATCAAAAGATCGCAGCCTTCGGCAGCTCCTACACGGGTCTAACGCAGTTTTTGCCATTTGATCAGCAGTCTCAGCGCCAGTCCGACATTGACCAGCGCAAACACCAGCAGCGCTACAACCACCATTACATACAACGTGCGATCCACATCGAAATCCCACAAATCCAGCGTGCTGCTGTCGATGATGCCAACCGCAGCCGGCAAGTTGACGTAAAACAGCGCCACAAACGCGCACGTCAGTGGCAATGCTCGCCAGTAGAAAGCAGCCATCACGTTTTCTCGACTGCGCTTTCGGCCCTGCGAACCCTTTTGAAACTCATCCTCAGTCAGCGCTGCATTGAGCGCCGGCCACGCCAGATTGAACATGAACGTAGTCAGGGTCAGCAGCAAGCCACTGACCGCGACGATGTCACTGAACGGCATTCAGACCCAGCGTTGCGCAAAGCAATGCATGGGAATCTTCGCTGATCTCGAACTGCCCGGCGCTGCCCTTGCGTTTGGTGATGGGTTTGAAGGTCGGCTCGTTTTGGGTGATGAGCATGTTCAACTCATCACGAATCACGTCCGAGCTGATCACCACCAGAAAGACGTTTTGCGCATGCTCGGCGGATTCGATCACCGCGCGCATGCTGTGCTGCAGGATGTCATCAAGCTGGTTGCGAAAGCGCGAAACGGTGTTCTTCAGCAGGGTTTTGCTTTGGCTCTGGGTCAGTTGAAAGATCGTCGATATCTGCGATTCGGTCGGCAGGGTCTGCCCGAAGTAACTTTGAATCAGGTAGAGCAGGCGATCCTGTTTGGCTTCGTCAGCGCGGCTGGGCATACCGCCTTCGACCAGCATTTTCAGGTATTCGGTCAGGCTGGCCTTGGCGATGCGCTCCAGCGCGTGGGCGATTTCAGCATCGCCGATGCGCAAGGTCTTTTTCACCGGTTCCTTTTGTTCCTGCTCGAAAGCGTCGGCGTCGATCGTGAACGAGATCTGCATGGATCAGGCACTCCGGATTATTTGTCGCTGGCGGCTGGGTAGGGATCCTGAGGCGCATCTCCCTGGCCACGCAGCACTTTCCAACCCTTGAGAGGATGAGACGCTTCCGTGAAGTCAGGGCAGGGCGGCATCGAAGTCTGCGAGGGGGCTGAATACTCTCGGCCGCAGTCCACGCAAGCATAAGTACCTGCTGAAATGTCACTGCCGTAAGGAACGCTGTCTTTTTGCATGGGAAGATCTCCGCTGGATGAGGGGAAGATCCTAGGGAGATTTATTCTGAAGGGATGTCGGACGTTTCGCAGTGTTAAGTCAGGCGTTTCTCTCGCGCACAAAAAAGATCGCAGCGTTCGTCAGTTCCTGCAAAAGCGGATTCTCGCATGTGCGAAATCCCTGTAGGAGCTGCCGAAGGCTGCGATCTTTGCTTTCAGCGATTAGCGATCAAGGACGCTTGCGATTGCTGATCAGCGTACCCACTCCGGTGTCAGTGAAGATTTCCAGCAGGATCGCATTCGGCACACGACCGTCGATGATCAACGAACTGCCAACACCACCCTGAACCGCTTCCAGTGCACAACGGATCTTCGGCAGCATGCCGCCGTAGATCGTGCCGTCAGCGATCAGGTCGTCGACCTGCTGCGTGCTCAGGCCGGTCAGCACGGTGCCCGATTTGTCCATCAGGCCGGCGATGTTGGTCAGCAGCATCAGCTTTTCGGCCTTCAGCGCTTCGGCAACCTTGCCCGCCACCAGGTCGGCGTTGATGTTGTAGGACTCACCGTTTTCACCCACGCCGATCGGCGCGATGACCGGGATGAAGTTGCCTTTGACCAGCAGGTTCAGCAGCTCGGTATTGATCCCGACTACTTCGCCGACGTGGCCGATGTCGATGATTTCCGGCTGGGTCATCTCCGGGGTCTGGCGGGAGACGGTGAGCTTCTTCGCCCGGATCAGCCCGGCATCTTTACCGGTCAGGCCGATCGCGCTGCCGCCATGGCGGTTGATCAGGTTGACGATGCTTTTGTTGACCTGACCGCCGAGGACCATTTCCACCACGTCCATGGTCGCCGCGTCGGTGACGCGCATGCCGTCGACGAAATGGCTTTCGATCGACAGGCGCTTGAGCAGGTCACCGATCTGCGGGCCGCCACCGTGCACGACCACCGGGTTGATGCCCACGGCTTTCATCAGCACGATGTCGCGGGCGAAGCCGGTTTTCAGCTCCTCGCTTTCCATCGCGTTGCCGCCGTATTTGATCACCAGGGTCTTGCCGACATAGCGTCGGATGTAAGGCAGCGCTTCGGACAGGACCTTGGCAGTGTTGGCGGCGGCTTCGCGTTCGAGGGTCATTCAGGGCTCCGGGTGGATCAGAACGGTAGTTGGAGATCAGGTGCAACGCGTTTCAGTTGGGCGTGGAACACATCCTTGATGCGCTGCAATTCAGCCTCGTCATCGGCCTCGAAGCGCAGCACCAGCACCGGTGTGGTGTTGGACGCGCGCACCAGGCCCCAGCCTTTGGCGTAATCGACCCGCACGCCGTCAATGGTGGTCAGGTCGGCGCCTTCGCCCCACTGAGCATCGTGCAGTGCATCAATGATGCTGAATTTGCTCTCTTCGGTCACATGGATATTTATTTCCGGCGTGGAAATATCGTTCGGGAAGGTCGCAAACAGCTCTTCCGCGGTGGATTTTTCCTTGCTGAGGATCTCCAGCAGACGCGCGGCGCTGTAGATGCCGTCGTCGAAACCGAACCAGCGTTCCTTGAAGAAGATGTGCCCGCTCATTTCGCCGGCCAACAGCGCGCCGGATTGTTTCATTTTCTTTTTGATCAACGAGTGACCGGTCTTCCACATTAGCGGCCGACCGCCGTATTCCTTGATCAGCGGCACCAGGCGACGGGTGCATTTGACGTCGAAGATGATTTCCGCGTCCGGGTTACGCGCCACTACGTCGCGGGCGAACAGCATCAGCAGACGATCCGGATAGACGATGCTGCCGGTGTTGGTCACCACGCCAACGCGGTCGCCGTCGCCGTCGAAGGCCAGGCCGATATCGGCGTTGGTCTCTTTGACCTTGGCGATCAGGTCGACGAGGTTCTCCGGTTTGCCCGGATCCGGATGATGGTTCGGGAAGTTGCCGTCGACTTCGCAGAACAGCGGGATGACTTCGCAGTTCAGCGCTTCGATCAGTTGCGGGGCGATAACGCCGGCCGCGCCGTTGCCGCAGTCGACCACGACTTTCAGGCGCCGGGCCAGTTTGATGTCCTGGACGATTTCGGTGTTGTAGCGGTCGAGGATTTCGACTTGGGTGACGCTGCCCTGGCCAGTGCTCAGGTCATTGTTCTTGATGCGCTCGTGCAGCACTTGAATCTGTTCGTTGGCAAGGGTGTCGCCGGCGATCACGATCTTGAAGCCGTTGTAATTGGACGGGTTATGGCTGCCGGTGAGCATCACCCCGGACTTGCCGGCCAGCACGTTGGCGGCGTAATACAGCGCTGGCGTTGGCACCAGGCCGACATCGCTGACGTGGCAGCCGCTCTCGGCGATGCCGCGAATGAGTTCCGCGACCAGCTCCGGGCCGGACAGGCGACCGTCGCGACCGACCGACACGTTCGGTTCGCCCTGAGCCAGGCTCTGAGAGCCGATGGCGCGACCGATCCAATAAGCGGTTTCACCGTTGAGGAATTCCGGCACGGTGCCACGAATGTCGTAGGCGCGGAAAATGCTGTCAGGCAGCTTCGGGGCGATCTTGGCGGGGGTGTTCATCTGCGGAAATGCTCCATCTCGAAAAGGGCGGGACAGACCGGCGAAATCTTCGACGGCAGGCTCAAACTGAAGGGTATGACGGCGTTTTCCGCAGAGAGTTCGTGCTATGAAAGGGCCATGATGCCTCGGCGGACCGGGCTCGCGACCGGCAAAACCTTGATTTTCCGCGCTTAACCGTTCAGGCGAATCTGCACAAATTTCCGTGAGCTGCCGCAGGCTGCGATCTTTTGACTTTGTGTTTCAAGATCAAGATCAAAAGATCGCAGCCTGCGGCAGCTCCTACAGGGCGTATCCGATTACTTGGTGCCGGTATGCCCGAAGCCGCCGGTGCCACGTTCGGTTTCGACGAATTCCTCGACCATTTCGAAATGCGCCTGCACCACCGGTACCAGCACCAGTTGCGCCAGACGTTCGCCGACGGTCATGGTGAAGTCGCTCTGGCCGCGGTTCCAGCAGGAGACCATCAGCGGCCCCTGGTAATCGGAGTCGATCAGGCCGACCAGGTTGCCCAGGACGATGCCGTGTTTGTGGCCCATGCCCGAGCGCGGCAGGATCAGTGCAGCGAGGTTCGGGTCACCGATGTACACCGACAGGCCGGTGGGGATCAGCACGGTTTCACCCGGTTTGATCACGATGTCCTGTTCCAGCATGGCGCGCAGGTCGAGGCCGGCTGAGCCCGGGGTGGCATATTGCGGCAGCGGGAAGTCGGTACCGATGCGTGGATCGAGGATCTTGGCTTGCAAAGCGTGCATGTAAATTAAACCTGGTTCAGACGTTCGGCGATAAAAGTGACCAGTTGGCGAGCGATCTTGCTCTTGCTGGTCTGGGCGAAAACCGTGGCGTGCAGCTCACGGTCGATGACGCTGCAGGCGTTTTCTTCGCTGTTGAAACCGATGCTCGGGTTGGCGACGTCGTTGGCGACGATCAGATCGAGATTCTTGTCCTTCAGCTTGCGTGCAGCGTAGTCGAGCAGGTGTTCGGTTTCGGCAGCGAAGCCAACACTGAACGGACGGTCGGGACGGGTTGCGATGGTGGCAAGGATGTCCGGGTTGCGCACCATTTGCAGGACGAAGCCGTCACCGCTCGTAGGATCTTTCTTGAGTTTATGCGGGGCGACGACTTCAGGGCGGTAGTCTGCCACCGCTGCCGACGAGATGAACACATCGCAAGGCATGGCCGATTCGCAGGCGGCGAGCATGTCGCGGGCGCTGACCACATCGATACGGGTGACGCGATCCGGCGTCGGCAGGTGCACCGGGCCGCTGATCAGGGTGACGCGGGCGCCGGCTTCCACGGCCGCTTCGGCGAGAGCAAAGCCCATTTTGCCGGAGCTGTGGTTGGTGATGTAGCGCACCGGGTCGATGTTTTCCTGGGTCGGGCCGGCGGTGATCACCACATGCTTGCCGGTCAGGGCCAGGCGCTGGAAGCAATCGGCGGCGAGCAGCGCCAGATCGGTGGCTTCCATCATGCGGCCCATGCCGACGTCGCCGCAGGCCTGGCTGCCCGAGGCCGGGCCGAAGGTCTTCAGGCCACGGCTTTCCAGCAGTTGCAGGTTGGCCTGGGTCGCCGGGTCGCGCCACATCGCCTGATTCATCGCTGGCGCGACAGCAACCACGGCGTCGGTGGCCAGCACCAGTGTAGTCAGCAGATCGTTGGCAATGCCCTGGGCCAGACGGGCGATCAGGTCGGCGGTGGCCGGAGCGATCAGCACCAGATCGGCCCATTTCGCCAGCTCGATATGGCCCATGGCGGCTTCGGCGGCGGGGTCGAGCAAGTCGAGGTGAACGGGGTGGCCCGACAGGGCCTGCATGGTCAGCGGGGTAATGAATTCGGCGCCGCCATGGGTCATGACCACGCGCACTTCGGCACCCTGGTCGATCAGGCGGCGAACCAGATCGGCGCTCTTGTAGGCCGCAATGCCGCCGCCGACGCCCAGAACGATGCGTTTCCGATACAGCCGCTGCATAGGTCTGCCTTTCATTTCGTTGATGATTGCGGTGCGATGCCCCTCCCCAGGGTTGAATCGACCGCCAAAAAGATGGGCTACGATATCACAGCGACCGCTACGGAACAGCGGCGCCCACAGACAAGGAGGTGCTATGAGTATTCGCGATTGGCCGGCGGCGGAACGGCCACGGGAACGGTTGTTGGAACATGGAGCGGGGAGTCTTTCGGACGCCGAGTTACTGGCGATTTTTCTGCGCACCGGATTGCCCGGAAAGAGCGCCGTGGACCTCGCCAGACATCTGCTGATGCAATTCGGCGGCCTGCGTTTGTTGCTCGAGGCCGATCAGGACGCATTCAGCAAACAAATGGGCCTGGGCCCGGCCAAGTTCGCTCAGTTGCAAGCCGCTCAAGAGATGAGCAAGCGCCATCTGGCCGAGCGCTCACGACAGAAGCCGGCGCTGGAGAACCCTCAGGTCGTACGCGATTACCTGAAGGCGATGCTGCGGCATGAACCGCACGAGGTGTTCGGCTGCCTGTTCCTTGATTCAAAACATCAGGTGCTGAACTTCGAGGCACTGTTTCGCGGCTCGATCGACAACACCAGCGTGCATCCCCGGGAAGTAGTGAAGCGCGCGCTGGCCAATAACGCCGCGGCGGTGATCCTGTGTCACAACCATCCGTCCGGCAATACCGATCCGAGCCAGGCGGATCGGCTGCTCACCAAGCGCTTGCAGAAGACTCTGGAGTTGATCGACGTGCGGGTGCTCGATCACTTCATCGTTGGTGACGGTGAGCCGCTGTCGATGGCCGAGTGTGGCTGGATGTAACTCTCGAAAACGGTGCAAATCCACTGTGGGAGCGAGCTTGCTCGCGAAGGCGTCGTGTCAGTCAGCATAATATTTACTGACAGACCGCTTTCGCGAGCAAGCTCGCTCCCACAGGCTGATTGCATCCTCAGGTCTTGCGTTGGTCAGGTTATTTGAGGCTGACCTTGGAGTAGTCCTGCCGGCCGAACGGACTTACCGAGTAACCCTGAACATCCTTGCGCGTCAGTGCATAGGCTGTTGGATGCGCCAACGGCAGCCACAACGCCTGCTGCTGAATCTGCGCCTGGGCCTGTTCATACAGCTTGGTGCGTACGCCTTGTTCGCTGGTGGTCTTGCCGGCGCTGATCAGCTTGTCCAGATCGGCGTTGCAGTACCGCGCAAAGTTGGTCCCGGACTTCACTGCGGCGCAGGAAAACTGCGGGGTGAGGAAGTTGTCCGGGTCGCCGTTATCGCCGGCCCAGCCCATGAACAGCAGGTCATGTTCGCCGGCCTTGGCGCGGCGAATCAGCTCGCCCCATTCGATCACCCGGATCTCCGCCTGAATGCCGATCTCGGCCAGGTCCGATTGCAGCATCTGCGCGCCGAGGCTCGGGTTCGGGTTCAGCAGACTGCCCGATGGGCGCGTCCAGATCGTGGTCTGGAATCCATCTTTCAATCCGGCCTTGGCCAGCAGCGCCTTGGCCTTGGCTACGTCGTGCGGATAGCCCGGCAGGTTCTTCGCGTAGCTCCAGGTGTTCGGCGGGTAGGGGCCGTTGGCCGCTTCGGCAGTGTCTTCGAACACGGCCTTGATGTAGTTGGCCTTGTCGAAAGCGAGGTTGATCGCCTGGCGTACTTCCGGCTTGTCCAGCGGCGGATGCTGGCTGTTGATGCCCACGAAAGCGGTCATGAACGCGTCAGTCCTTTCGACTTTCAGTGTTGGTTCTTTCAGCGCGGCCTGTACGTCCAACGGCTTTGGCGACAGGGCGATCTGGCATTCATTGCGCCGCAGCTTTTGCAGGCGCACGTTGGCGTCCGGCGTGATGGCGAAGATCAGCGGGTCGACGGCAGGCTTGCCATGGAAGTAATCCGGGTTGGCCTTGTAACGGATCGCCGCGTCTTTCTGGAAGCGATTGAACACGAACGGGCCAGTGCCGATTGGCTGGCTGTTGAGTTTGTCGGTCGCACCAGCCTTCATCAGCTTGTCGGCGTATTCAGCAGAGTAGATCGAGGCGAAACCCATGCTCAGGGTCGCGAGAAAGGTCGAATCCGGGTGATCAAGAGTGAAGCGCACGGTAAGCGGATCGAGGGCATCGATTTTCTTGATCAGGGTCGGCAGTTGCATCGACTGCGCATGCGGGAAACCACTCTGGGTGACTTTGTGCCACGGGTTGGCCGGGTCGAGCATGCGGTCGAAGCTGAATTTGACGTCTTCGGCACTCAGCTCGCGGCTCGGCTTGAAGTAATCGGTTGTATGAAATTTCACCTGCGGGTGCAGCTTGAATACATACGTCAGGCCATCAGTGCTGACCTCCCAGCTGTCGGCCAGGCTCGGGATCACCTTGCCACTGGCGGTGTCGAAATCCACCAGACGGTTCATCAGTACGTCAGCCGAAGCGTTGGTGGTGGTCAACGAGTTGTACTGCACCACGTCGAACCCTTCAGGGCTGGCCTCGGTACACACGCTCAAAGCGGCGGCCTGGGCGAGGGGGCTCAGCAGGAGCGGGGCGAGCAACAGGGGTAGGGCAGCGAGGCGCATGGTCGGTTTCCTTTACAGATCGAAGGCCCATCTGCAAGTGCAGTCTGGAAAAGTCCTACCCTAGAGCTCTGAATTGCAAATGACTATCCCCTTTTTGCATTTTCAGGCGCAGTCTTGCACGGTTTCGAGCGCTGACAGCCAGATGGAAAGTCTGAATCGTCTGTAGGGCGGGAATTCTGCGACGAGTGGTCAAAACTCGTCGCGGCCTTTATTCAAGGCACCTGAGGCGGAAAAAATCGCCCCTTTTCCGATTGATTGCACACCGATTGTTGTTGCACCCCGGTCTTTCTGGTATAAAGCAGCGCTCTTTTCTAGGGGCCCGGTTCCTTCACTGTAGGTGTAGCCGGTAAGACCTCTAAAGAAACGCGGCGCCTGGCGCCAAATGACTGAGAGATTAAGCGGCCAACCCATGCCGGGTTGGGCATGTGGTTTTAGAGGGCTGAGGCATGTCGAGAGTATGTCAAGTTACCGGTAAGGGTCCGGTGACTGGGAATAACATTTCCCACGCAAACAACAAAACCCGTCGTCGTTTCCTGCCGAACCTGCAGCATCACCGCTTCTGGGTTGAAGAAGAGAAACGTTTTGTGCGTCTGCGCGTATCTGCCAAAGGCATGCGTATCATCGACAAGCGTGGCATCACTGTCGTGCTCGCCGAACTTCGCCGCGATGGCAAGATTTAAGGGAGCTAATCATGCGTGAATTGATTCGTTTGATCTCGAGCGCCGGTACTGGTCACTTCTACACTACCGACAAGAACAAGCGTACTACCCCGGACAAAATCGAGATCAAGAAATATGATCCGGTTGTTCGCAAGCACGTGATGTACAAGGAAGGCAAAATCAAGTAATTGATTTTTCCTGACTACGAAAAAGGCCCGTATCTCACGATACGGGCCTTTTTTGTTGGAGCAGCCCTGGGTTTGATCCCCGGGGCCGCGGTGTGGGCTGATCTCAGCCAAAGCTGAATGAATGGATATTGCCTGCTGGGTCCGGGGTAATATTCAGGCGATCAGGACGGATATCGGTGGGGCAAGTCATGACACAAATATCTGTAATGCCCGTCAGCTCGCTGATGTAAGCCACGACGCTGCGTACGTAGCGGGTGCCGATCAGGTGGCGAATTTGTTGCAGTGCTTCTTCATTGGTCATTTCGCATTTCCTTATGCGTGCGTTGGGTGCCTTTTTCAGGCCGCCCGATTCTCTGACCAGTTTCGCCAGGCCGTGCGGTATATAGTTATTTTTTCTCGAAAATCACATAGATCTTGCGGCAAGCCTCGAGCACTTCCCAGGTACCGCGAAACCCCGCCGGAATCACGAAGCGATCGCCAACCCGCAAGGTCTTCGCATTGCCATCGCTGTCACGCAGTACCGAAACCCCCTGCAGAATCTCGCAGTACTCATGCTCGGTGTAATTCACCGTCCACTGGCCCACCGCGCCTTCCCACACACCCACGCCCATCTGCCCACAAGGGCTGTCATATTGATGGAACACCGCCTGCTCAGGGTCGCCCTTGAGCACTTTCGCCGGATCCGGGCGATAGCGTTCGGCTTCGCTGCTGGCGAGGCTGATGTCGACGACGTTCTGGATGTTCATTGTTGTTTTCTCCGCTAATGACGACGCGTTGGCTGGAATGGGCCAAAGTCTATGTTTATTAAAATGAACACCGCAAGGCCGTATGGCCAGCTTGTGTCAAATATATTGAAACAAACCCGGCCGCTGGTTTAGGGTGGCGGGTGCCTCGGGCCGAAAGTGCAGGCTGGCCGGGCAGAATTCTTGAACAGCGTCGCAACGCTTGCGGCGCTCGTATTCAATAAGAGGAGGACACCCGAATGACCACCCTGACTCGTGCCGACTGGGAACAACGCGCCCGCGATCTGCAAATCGAAGGCCGCGCCTTCCTGAATGGCGAATACACCGACGCCATCTCCGGCGAAACCTTCGAATGCATCAGCCCGGTCGATGGCCGCCTGCTCGGCAAGATCGCCAGCTGTGACGCCGCCGATGCTGACCGTGCCGTGGAAAACGCTCGCGCTACTTTCAATTCCGGCGTCTGGTCGCGCCTGGCGCCGACCAAACGCAAAGCCACCATGATCCGCTTCGCCAGCCTGCTGAAACAGCATGCCGAAGAACTGGCGCTGCTGGAAACCCTCGACATGGGCAAGCCGATCAGCGATTCGCTGTATATCGACGTGCCGGGCGCGGCGCAGGCGCTGAGCTGGAGCGGTGAAGCGATCGACAAGATCTACGATGAAGTCGCCGCGACCCCACATGATCAATTGGGTCTGGTGACCCGTGAACCGGTGGGCGTGGTCGGCGCTATCGTGCCGTGGAACTTCCCGTTGATGATGGCCTGCTGGAAACTCGGGCCAGCGTTGTCGACCGGTAACTCGGTGATCCTCAAGCCGTCGGAAAAATCGCCGCTGACCGCCATACGTATCGCTGCGCTGGCCGTTGAGGCCGGTATTCCGAAAGGCGTGCTCAACGTGCTGCCGGGCTATGGCCACACGGTCGGCAAGGCGTTGGGTCTGCACAATGACGTCGACACGCTGGTGTTCACCGGTTCGACCAAGATCGCCAAGCAACTGATGGTCTACGCCGGCGAATCGAACATGAAACGCGTCTGGCTGGAAGCGGGCGGCAAGAGCCCGAACATCGTCTTCGCCGATGCGCCGGACCTGCAGGCCGCCGCCGAATCCGCCGCCAGCGCCATCGCTTTCAACCAGGGCGAAGTCTGCACCGCCGGTTCGCGGCTGCTGGTCGAGCGCTCGATCAAGGACAAATTCCTGCCGATGGTGATCGAGGCGCTGAAAACCTGGAAACCCGGCAATCCGCTGGATCCGGCGACCAACGTCGGTGCGCTGGTCGATACCCAGCAGATGAACACCGTGCTGTCGTACATCGAATCCGGTCACACCGATGGCGCCAAACTCGTCGCCGGCGGCAAGCGCATCCTCCAGGAAACCGGCGGCACTTACGTTGAGCCAACCATTTTCGATGGTGTGAGCAATGCGATGAAGATTGCCCAGGAAGAGATTTTCGGCCCGGTGTTGTCGGTGATCGCTTTCGATAGCGCAGAAGAAGCCATCCAGATCGCCAACGACACGCCATACGGTCTGGCCGCAGCGGTGTGGACCCAGGACATCTCCAAAGCGCACCTGACCGCCAAGGCCTTGCGCGCCGGCAGCGTGTGGGTCAACCAGTACGACGGTGGCGACATGACCGCGCCGTTCGGTGGCTTCAAACAGTCGGGCAACGGTCGCGACAAATCGCTGCACGCCTTCGACAAGTACACCGAGCTGAAGGCGACTTGGATCAAGCTGTAATGCATTAAGGGGCCTGAGTAGATCGGGCTCCCGACCATACAGAGATCCCCTGTGGGAGCGAGCCTGCTCGCGAAAGCGGTGTATCAGTCAGCAGACCTGCTGAATGTGAAACCGTATTCGCGAGCAAGCTCGCTCCCACACTGGTTTTGTGGTGCAGATAAAAATATCCACAGGAGCGTGGAACATGCGGTGGGCGACGTATTTCGCCGTGTTGGCGTCTGTCTTGAGTGTCGGCCTGGCCCTGGGGGTCAGCATGCCGCTGGTGTCGTTGCGTCTGGAGGGCTGGGGCTACGGCTCGTTCGCCATCGGTGTGATGGCGGCGATGCCGGCGATCGGTGTACTGCTGGGGGCGAAGATTTCCAGCCATCTCGCTGCGTATTTCGGCACCGCTAACCTGATGCGTTTGTGCCTGTGGGCCGGGGCATTGTCGATCGGTTTACTGGCATTGCTGCCGAGTTATCCGATCTGGTTGCTGCTGCGGCTGCTGATCGGCGTGATCCTGACCATCGTGTTCATCCTTGGCGAGAGCTGGATCAATCAGCTGGTTGTCGAAAAGTGGCGCGGGCGTCTGGTGGCGCTGTATGGCAGCAGCTATGCGCTGAGCCAACTGTCCGGTCCATTGCTGCTGGGCGCGCTGGGCACCGAGCACGATTATGGTTTTTGGGTCGGGGTCGGTCTGCTGACGGTCTCGCCCTTCCTGCTCTTGGGTCGCAGCGGCGCGCCGAGCAGTGAGGCCAACAGCGTGACGTTTGGCGATCTGTGGGGCTTTGCCCGGGAGTTGCCGGCGATTGCCTGGGCGGTGTCGTTGTTCGCCGCGTTCGAGGCGATGATCCTGACGCTGCTGCCGGTGTACTGCCTGCAGCAGGGGTTCACCGCCGAAATCGCTCTGGCCATGGTCAGCACCGTGGTGGTCGGCGATGCGCTGTTGCAACTGCCGATCGGCGCATTGGCCGATTACCTGTCGCGGCGCACGCTGTTTACCGGGTGCGCGGTGGTGTTGATGCTGTCGAGTCTGGCCATTCCAGTGTTGCTCGACACACTGCTGATCTGGCCGCTGTGGGTGCTGTTCGGCGCCAGTGCCGGCGGCTTGTTCACCCTGTCGCTGATCCTGATCGGCGAGCGCTACCGTGACGATGCGCTGGTGCGCGCCAATGCGCATATCGCGCAATTGTGGGGTGTCGGTTGTCTGGTCGGGCCGTTGGCGGCGGGGGCAGGCAGTCAGTGGATCAATGGGCATGCGTTGCCGCTGTTGATGGCGGCAGGGGCTTTCGGGTTGGTTATCCTGTTGTTGCGCCAGGGCGCCTTCGGCAAAATCCAGACTGCTTGAGATAAAAAGATCGCAGCCTTCGGCAGCTCCTACAGGGCAAACGCATTGCCAACTGTAGGAGCTGCCGAAGGCTGCGATCTTTTTGCTTTTTACAGCATCCGCTCCAGGCCGACGCTGGTGCTGAACCATGAATTGAAGCGCCGCCACCAGCTCCCCGGTTCCTTGGTCAGGGTATGCATCTGGCCGTTGTCCTCGGTGACCCAGACGACCTTGCCGTCCTCAAGCTTCGCCTGATAGCTCAGGGTCGGCGCCATGCCTTGCAGCGCCAGTGCGCGCACGTGCTCGGCCAGTTCCGGGCTGTCGACCAGGACGCCGACTTCGGTGTTCCACAACACCGAGCGTGGGTCGAAATTGAACGAGCCGATAAACGATTTGCGCCGATCGAAAATCATCGCCTTGCTGTGCAGGCTGGAATCCGAGCCGCGATACGAGCGGCTGTAAAACACCCTCGGACCGCTGCCATAGTTATCCCCAGGCTGACGGCGCAGTTCATAGAGTTTCACCCCGTGTTCAAGCAACGCCTTGCGATAGGGCGCGTAGCCGCCATGCACCGCCGGCACGTCGGTGGCCTCCAGCGAATTGGTCAACAGACTCACAGAGACCCCGGCATCGGCGCGCCCGGTCAGGTAGACCAGCCCCGGCTGACCCGGCACGAAGTACGCGGAGATCATGATCAGCTCTTTGCTGACACCGGTCAGTTCCGGCGCCAGTTGCGTGGTCAGCAGCAGGTGCGGATCGGGTTCGCCCTTGGACAACACCTTGCTCGGCGCATCCCACAGGGCCTGGTTCCAGGCCCAGATCAGTTCCTTGCGCCAGATGTCCATGCGCGGGTCGGTGGTGAACTTCATCAACTGCTGATACAGCGCGTGGTTCTGCTTGCGGGTTTCTTCCAGCGACTCTTCCAGGCGCGTGCGCGTGTTTTCCAGGTCGGCGGCGGTCGGCTGGCTGGAGAGGAATTCGTCGATCGGCTTGCTCAGCGCACTGTTCCAGTACTGATCGAAACTGTGCCCGAGCTGCTCGGCCACCGGGCCGATGCTGAGCATGTCGATGTCGGTGAAATTCAGGTTGGGTTCGGCGTCGAAATACTCATCCCCCAGATTGCGTCCGCCGACGATGGCCGCGCTGTTGTCCGCCAGCCACAGCTTGTTGTGCATGCGCCGGTGCTGCACGGACAGATTGAACAATCGCCCGGCCGCACGCGTAACGCCGGTGCTGCGCCCCAGGTGCAACGGATTGAACAAACGAATCTGAATCTGCGGATGCGCCGCCAGGGTGGCGATGATCTGGTCGAGGCCGTCGCTGGTGGTGTCGTCGAGCAGGATGCGCACGCGCACGCCACGGTCGGCAGCCTTGAGCACTTCCTCCACCAGCATCCGCGTGCTGATGCCGTCGTGGACGATGTAGTACTGCAAATCGAGGCTGACCTGGGCGTGACGAATCAGCTCGGCCCTGGCAGTAAACGCCTCGCCGCTGTCGGAGAGCAGGCGAAACCCTGACTGCCCCTTGTAGGGCGCGGCCTGCGCCTGGATCGAACGGCCGAAGCTGGATTGCGAAGCAGGCAAAGCCTGGCTCGGTTCGCGCGGTACATCAAGGCTGGCGCAGCCGCTGAGGATCGAGGCGAGTATCAGTAAAGCGAGTAGGGGCTGTCTGAAGCTCACGTAGGATCGTTCCGGTTGGCGGCTGAGGTCGGCATTTTGGACGCCGGGCTGGCAAAAAAGGTCAGTCGGTCTCAGCGAGTAATCTGATTGCCGCGGCGCCGACCTTGCGCACCGCTTCTTCGATCTGCGCTGTTGGTTTGGCAGCGTAGTTCATCCGCAGACAATTGCGGTATTTGCCCGAGGCGGAAAAGATGCTGCCGACGGCAATCTGTACGCCTTGATCGTGCAGCGCGCGATTCAGTTTCAGCGTGTCGAAACCTTCCGGCAGCTCCACCCAAAGCATGAAGCTGCCCTGCGGGCGACTGGCGCGAGTACCGGTGGGAAAGTAGCGCGTCACCCAGTCGATCATTGCATCGCGATTGCGCTGGTACTGCATGCGCATGCGCCGCAAGTGCGGCTCGAAATGCCCGGCCTTGATGAACTCGGCAATCGCGATCTGCGGTTGTGGCGCGGTGGATCCGGTGCTGATGTATTTCATGTGCAGCACCCGCTCCAGATATCGGCCGGGCGCCACCCAGCCGATGCGCAGCCCCGGCGCCAAGGTCTTGGAGAACGAGCTGCACAGCAACACGCGGCCGTCTTCGTCGAAGGATTTGATCGTACGCGGGCGCGGGTAGGTGTAGGCCAGTTCGCCATACACATCGTCTTCGATGATCGCCACGTCGAAACGCTGGGCCAGGGTCAACAGCGCGCGTTTGCGCGACTCGGGCATGACGTAACCGAGCGGGTTGTTGCAGTTGGGGGTGAGCTGAATGGCCTTGATCGGCCATTGTTCCAGAGCCAGTTCAAGTGCGTCGAGGCTGATCCCGGTGAGCGGGTCGGTAGGGATTTCCAGGGCTTTCATGCCGAGGCCTTTGAGGGTCTGCATGGCGCCGTGGAAGCTCGGCGAGTCCACCGCGACGATGTCACCCGGCTCGCAGACCGCGTGGATGCTGGTGGACAGCGCTTCGTGGCAGCCAGTGGTGATCACCAGATCGCTGGCGCTCAACTGACAGCCGGAATCGAGCATCAGGCGCGCGATCTGTTCGCGCAGTTCGAGGTTGCCGTGGATGTTGTCGTAATACAGACCGGGCATATCCTGCCGGCGGCTGATCCGTGCCAGTCCACGCAGCAAGGGTTTCATGGTCGGCGAGCCGACATCGGGCATGCCGCGCCCCAACTGCACGACGTCCTTGCGTGGTACGGCGCGGATCAATTCCAGCACCTGATCCCACTGCGAAATTTCCACCGGCCGCTGCGCGGGGCGGCCAATCGCGGGCAATTCCGGCAGCTCGCGACCGACAGGCACAAAATAGCCGGACTTGGGTTTTGGCGTGGCCAGACCGTTGTCTTCAAGCACCCGATAGGCCTGCTGCACCGTGCTCAGGCTGACTCCATGTTCAACGCTCAGTGCACGCACCGACGGCAAGCGATCACCGGGGCGATAGAAGCCTTGTTCGATGCGGGTGCCGAGCAACTCGGCGAGGTTTACATACAGAGTCATGGTGGCCTCGGTGTCCGTTGGTGGAAACCAGTACAGATGCGGCAAAAATCAATCATTCAGTCGGCGAATCGACGAATCTGTATGGAATTAATACAGGTTCGTTGAATCTGTAATGGTTTTGTTCGCCCGCGCATCATGGAATCTCTGGCTACCCAAGTAAACAGGAGCAACGAAAATGAACGGCTTGAGCGATGTGCGGCTGACGTTACACAGTCAGGAACTGGCGGCAGGGCAGAAGGACAGCGCGCGCAATCTGCTGCGTAACGCACCGTCCGGCCTGAGTCGCTGGGGCCTGTTCTGGCATCGTCTGCACACGCGCAAGGCGTTGCTGGAATTGACGCCGGAACAGCTCAAGGATGTCGGGCTGACACTGGAGCAGGCGCGGGAGGAGGGGTTGAAGCCGTTCTGGCGGATCTGAGATCTGTATCGTTCATGCGGGCCTCTTCGCGAGCAGGCTCACTCCTACAGGGGAAACGCATTTCAACTGTAGGAGTGAGCCTGCTCGCGATAGAGCCCTTAAAGCCACCGCAACTCTGTCAGACCAACTCTTTAAGCCGATGCCACAACATCCCCAGCGCCAACAACGGCGAGCGCAAATGCTTGCCGCCGGGGAAGGTGATGTGCGGCACCTTGGCGAACAGATCAAAGCCGCCGCCATGCTGCCCGCTGATCGCCTCAGCCAGCAGCTTGCCGGCCAGGTGCGTGGCATTCACCCCATGCCCGGAATAGGCCTGGGCGTAATACACGTTCGGCTGGTCGGCGAGCCGGCCAATCTGCGGCAAACGGTTGGCGCCGATGCCGATCATCCCGCCCCATTGATAATCGATCTTCACCCCGGCCAATTGCGGGAACACTTCAAGCATCTTCGGCTGCATATAAGCGCCGATGTCTTTCGGGTCGCGCCCTGAATAATGGCAGGCGCCGCCAAACAGCAAACGACGATCAGCCGAGAGCCGGTAGTAATCCAGCGCTACCCGCTGGTCGCAGACCGCCATGTTCTGCGGCAGCAGGTCATGCGCCAGCTCTTCGCTGAGCGGTTCGGTGGCAATGATGTAGCTGCCGGCGGGCAAAACCTTGCCGCTCAGCTGCGGGTTCAAGCCATTGAGGTAAGCATTGCAGCCCAGCACCAGAGTCTTCGCCCGCACCGAGCCTTGGGCCGTGTGCACCTTCACTTCAGGGCCGTAATCGATGCGCGTCACCGCCGAACGTTCGAACAACTGCACGCCCAGTTGCTGCGCCGCGGCCGCTTCGCCCAGCGCCAGATTCAGCGGGTGCAGATGCCCGGAGCCCATGTCGATCAGGCCGCCAACGTAGCGTTTCGAACCGACCACGGTGTGCATTTCGTTGGCCTGTAGCAGACGGGTTTCGTAGCGGTAACCGAGGCCGCGCAGTTCTTCGGCGTCTTCGGCAAAACCCTCAACATCAGAAGCTTTGTTGGCGAGGTCGCAGTAGCCCCAGGTCAGGTCGCAGGCAATGCCGAAACGCTCGACACGTTGGCGAACAATCTCCACGGCTTCAAGGCCCATAAGTTTCATCTCGCGCACGCCATCGACACCGATGACATTGGCGAACTGATCGAGGCCGTGACCGACGCCGCGAATCAACTGCCCGCCGTTGCGACCGCTGGCGCCCCAGCCGATCCTGTGCGCTTCCAGCAACACTACGCTGAAGCCGCGTTCGGCCAGCTCCAATGCCGTGTTCAACCCGGAAAAGCCGCCGCCGACGACGCAGACATCAGCCGCCACCTCGCCTTGCAAGACAGGATGGTCGGGCTGCGGCAAGCTGCTGGCGGCGTAATAAGAGGCAACGTGGGGCTGGCTCGCGGTGGTCTGGGCGCGGGCGGTCATGGGCATCATCCAACGGCTGAGTGTCGAGAAAATTTGACGGAGCATAAGCTGCGCGGCTGAAGGCGGGCAACATCGGTCGGTCTGCGGTGTCTGGATCCGCGCTTTTGCGGCACAATCGTTGTCCCGCCACTTTGGTCACCGTTTCGATGAGCTGCAACAGCCAGAAAATCCGCACCCTGCGTCAGCAGATCCCGACGTTCGACTGCGTGCCGGGCTGCCACGACTGCTGCGGGCCGGTGACCACCTCGCCCGAAGAGATGGCACGACTGCCGCGCAAGACCCGCGCCGAGCAGGATGCGGCGCTGGAAGAACTCAACTGTGTGCACCTGGGGCCGAATGGCTGCACGGTGTATGAAGAGCGACCGCTGATTTGTCGATTGTTTGGCACCACCAAGACCCTGCCATGCCCGAACGAGCGGCGACCGCTGGAGTTGATTCATCCGCGGGTGGAAAAGCAGATATTCGAATACATGGCGGCGAATCGGCAGGTATTAGTTTGAAAGATCGCAGCCTTCGGCAGCTCCTACAGGACCGCATTCCAATGTAGGAGCTGCCGAAGGCTGCGATCTCTTGATCTTCAAATGTCAGTCCGGAATCGGCAGGCAGAGGCTCTCTTTCACCTCTTCCATGACGATATAGCTCTTCGACTCACGCACATGCGGCAGCTTCAACAGAATGTCGCCCAGCAGCTTGCGGTACGAGGCCATCTCGGAAATCCGCGCCTTCACCAGATAGTCGAAATCCCCTGAGACCAAATGGCACTCCAGCACATGCGGCAGCTTCAGCACCGCGCGGCGGAATTCCTCGAATGTGTCTCCGGATTTGTAATCGAGACTGATCTCGACAAACACTAGCAAGCTACCTTTCAAATGCTGCGGATTGAGCCGGGCGTTATAGCCCATGATGATTCCTTCGCGCTCCAGACGCCGCACGCGCTCGGTGCAGGGCGTTGTGGACAGACCGACCTTTTCCCCGAGTTCGGTAAAGGAAATCCGCCCGTCCGCCTGCAGGATGCGCAGGATGTTGCGGTCGATCTTGTCCAGCTCACGTTTGGTCTGAGTGTTGGTACGCATAGGGGATGCGCCTCCGTGAAAAGGGTTTTTGCCGAGAATTGTCGCCAAATATAGGCGCTTATATAGTGAAAAGCACTGGCATTTCTTTTTTACACTGCGCCCATCATTGCTCTAACAAACAGTTCGGCGAAAAGCCGCGATGAGGGATTGAAAATGCGCGTCATGGTCTTGGGTAGCGGCGTCATCGGTACCGCCAGTGCTTACTATCTGGCGCGTGCCGGGTTCGAAGTGGTGGTGGTGGACCGGCAGCCTGCTGCGGCCATGGAAACCAGTTTCGCCAATGCCGGCCAGGTGTCGCCGGGCTATGCCTCGCCGTGGGCTGCGCCGGGCGTACCGCTCAAGGCGATCAAGTGGCTGCTTCAGCGCCACGCGCCATTGGCGATCAAGGCCACCGCCGACATCGATCAGTACCTGTGGATGGCGCAAATGCTGCGCAACTGCACCGCCAGCCGTTACGCGGTGAACAAGGAGCGCATGGTGCGTCTGTCCGAGTACAGCCGTGACTGCCTCGATGAGTTGCGCGCCGAAACCGGCATTGCGTACGAAGGTCGCAGCCTCGGCACTACCCAGTTGTTCCGGACTCAGGCGCAGCTGGATAACGCCGCCAAGGACATCGCCGTGCTGAAAGAATCCGGCGTGCCGTTTGAAGTCCTCGATCGCGCCGGCATCGCCCGCGTCGAACCGGCTTTGGCAGGCGTCACCGACATTCTTGCCGGCGCACTGCGTCTACCGAATGACCAGACCGGCGACTGCCAGATGTTCACTACTCGCCTCGCCGAAATGGCGCGCAAGCTCGGCGTGGAATTCCGTTTCGGCCAGGACATCCAGAAGCTCGACTACGCCGGTGATCGCATCAACGGCGTGTGGGTCGACGGCAAGCTGGAAACCGCCGACCGCTACGTGCTGGCGCTCGGCAGCTACTCGCCGCAACTGCTCAAGCCGCTGGGCATCAAGGCTCCGGTGTATCCGCTCAAGGGCTACTCGCTGACCGTGCCGATCACCGATCCGGCTATGGCGCCGACTTCAACCATTCTCGACGAGACCTACAAGGTCGCGATCACCCGTTTCGACAACCGCATCCGCGTCGGCGGCATGGCCGAGATTGCCGGTTTTGACCTGTCGCTCAACCCGCGTCGGCGCGAAACCCTGGAGATGATCGTCAACGACCTTTATCCTCAGGGCGGCAATCTGGCCGAGGCGAGTTTCTGGACCGGCCTGCGTCCGACCACGCCGGACGGCACGCCGATCGTTGGTGCCACGCCATTCAAGAATCTGTTCCTCAACACCGGTCACGGTACGCTCGGCTGGACCATGGCCTGCGGTTCCGGCCGTTTGCTCGCCGACCTGATGGCAAAGAAAAAGCCCCAGATCAGCGCCGAAGGCCTCGATATTTCCCGTTACGGCAACCAGACCCAGGAGTCCGCAAAACATGTCAATCCAGCGCCAGCTCACCAATGAGCGCATGAGTCAGATCGTCAGCCACAACGGCATCGTGTATCTGGCCGGGCAGGTCGGGGACGACTTCGACGCCGGAATTGAACAGCAGACCCGCGACGTGCTCGCCAATATCGAGCGCCTGCTCGATCTGGCGGGGACGGACAAGCAGCATCTGTTGTCGGCGACGATCTACCTGAACGACATCGACGCTCACTTCGCCGGGATGAACTCGGTGTGGGACCAGTGGCTGCCGAAAGGCGCCGCGCCGGCCCGCGCCACCGTCGAAGCGAAGATGGCCAAGCCGAGCATTCTGGTGGAGATCTCCATCGTCGCCGCGCTGCCATAACGTTTTAGAGATCCCTCTCCCGGTGCTGTTGGCGGCTCACGCCGTCAGTCAGCGCCGGTTTTTCTTTCCATGACCGCCCAGAAGTCTGCCGCCATGCGTCCTGCCCGTGCCCTGATCGATCTTCAAGCCCTGCGTCACAACTACCGAATTGCCCGTGAAGTCACCGGTGCCAAAGCGCTTGCGGTGATCAAGGCGGACGCCTACGGCCATGGCGCGGTGCGTTGCGCCCAGGCACTGGAAGCCGAGGCGGACGGTTTTGCCGTGGCGTGCATCGAAGAAGCACTGGAGCTGCGCGCTGCCGGGATTCGTGCGCCGCTACTGCTGCTGGAAGGCTTCTTCGAAGCTGACGAGCTGGCGTTGATCGTCAAGCATGATTTCTGGTGCGTGGTGCATTCGCTGTGGCAGCTCGAAGCGATCGAGCAGGCAGCCCTGAGCAAACCGATCACGGTGTGGCTCAAGCTCGATTCCGGCATGCACCGCGTCGGCTTGCATCCGAAAGATTATCCATCGGCGTATCAGCGTCTGCTGGCCAGCGGCAAAGTGGCCAAGATCGTTTTAATGAGCCACTTCGCCCGCGCCGATGAACTGCATGCGCAAAGCAGTGCCGAGCAGGTGGCAGTGTTCGAAGCGGCGCGTAAGGGCCTGGCGGCGGAAGTCAGCCTGCGCAACTCGCCAGCCGTGCTCGGCTGGCCAGAAATCAAAAGCGATTGGGTACGCCCAGGCATCATGCTTTACGGCGCGACCCCGTTCGAAGAAGCCAACGCAGTGGCCGAACGCCTGCAACCGGTGATGACCCTCGAATCGAAAGTCATCAGCGTGCGTGAATTGCCGGCCGGCGAACCGATCGGCTATGGCGCCAGATTCATCACCGACAAACCCATGCGCATCGGCGTGGTCGCCATGGGTTACGCCGACGGCTACCCGCGTCAGGCGCCGACCGGCACGCCGGTGCTGGTGGCCGGCAAACGCAGCCGCCTGCTAGGCCGCGTGTCGATGGACATGCTCTGCATCGACCTGACCGATGTACCGGAAGCCGGCCTCGGTTCTGACGTCGAGTTGTGGGGCAAGAACATCCTCGCCAGCGAGGTGGCGAAGTGGGCCGACACCATTCCTTATCAAATCTTCTGTAACCTGCGTCGGGTGCCGAGGCTCTATTCCGAGGGTTGACGCCGCTACGGGGGGCAAGTGTTGTAAATACTGAACGCTGTCGCCATGATAACGCTCAATATTCTTACAACATCAGGAGGCTCGCGCCTTGGACGTCGGTGAACGACTGCAATCGATCCGCAAGCTCAAAGGGCTTTCCCAGCGTGAACTCGCCAAACGTGCGGGCGTCACCAACAGCACCATTTCGATGATCGAAAAGAACAGTGTCAGTCCTTCGATCAGTTCGCTGAGAAAGGTGCTCGGCGGCATCCCCATGTCGATGGTCGAGTTCTTCTCCGAAGAGATCCTGCAGGACCAGCCTACCCAGATCGTCTACAAGGCCAATGAGCTGATCGACATCTCCGACGGCGCCGTGACCATGAAACTGGTCGGCCGCGCACACCCCAGCCGCGCCATCGCCTTCCTCAACGAAATCTACCCGCCGGGCGCCGACACCGGCGAAGAAATGCTCACCCATGAAGGAGAGGAAACCGGGATTCTGGTGGAAGGTCGCCTGGAGCTAGTGGTGGGTCTGGAAACTTTTATCCTCGAAGCTGGCGACAGCTACTATTTTGAAAGTACCAAGCCGCATCGTTTCCGTAATCCGTTCGACGTGCCGGCGCGACTAATCAGCGCAGCCACGCCGGCGAATTTCTAAGCAAGAGGCGCCAGACCATTACGGCGTAGGCACCCGGACCGTTTTACCGATGCGCAACAAGACCCCTCTAACCATGGGGTTGTTTCAGTACAGCGGCCTACCCGCTATACTTGCGCCCGCCTGCGAACCGTGGCCGCAGGCGTGAATAGCCACCATTGAGGGTGAACGCGTGAACCTAATTATGAAAATGCTGGCTGCACCAGCAACCGTACTGGCCCTCTGGGCTGTCAGCGCTCAAGCTGCGACGAATGACGACATCGCCAAACGCCTCGAGCCCGTCGGCCAGGTGTGTGTTCAAGGGCAGGAATGCAAAGGTATGGAGGTGGCTGCGACCGCAGGCGGCGGTGGCGGGGCGAAGGCACCTAAAGACGTGATCGCCAAGCACTGCAACGCTTGCCACGGCACGGGACTGCTCGGCGCGCCGAAGATCGGCGACAAGGCAGCCTGGAAGGAGCGGGCCGATCATCAGGGTGGTCTGGACGGCATCCTTGCCAAGGCCATCACCGGCATCAACGCCATGCCGCCAAAAGGCACCTGCGCCGATTGCTCCGATGAAGAGCTCAAGGGTGCGATCAAAGAGATGTCCGGTCTGTAAGCGGCGCTCTCAACGAAAAACCGTTTTCGGACGGTTTTTTTGTGCCTCCAACCTCACAGCATGTTTTTCGTAATGTAAGCGCCGGCAGAATTGAGCACGGCTTTGTAGACGGCATAAGCGTCAGTATCTTCGGCGGCTATTTGCTCGCAGCGCCCTCCGGATATCTGCCTCAGATCACAGCCCGGGATCGACATGATGAGGGGAGAGTGAGTAGCGATGATGAATTGCGCGCCGCCGCGCGACAGCTCCATTATCCGGTTGATAAACACCAATTGCCTCACCGGGGATAACGATGCTTCCGGCTCGTCGAGCAGGTACAGTCCCTGGGCTTTGAATCGGTGGTGGAAGAGCGCTTCCATTGCTTCACCGTGCGACATGCAATGCAAATCCACGCCACCGTAATAGGTCTTGATTTCAGGATCAAAGCTCGGCTCTGCATCGAGCTTGCGGATCGTAGTGCTCAAGTTGTAGAAGGTTTCCGCTCTGTAGAAAAAAACGTCCTTCTCCCTTCGGTAGCCTTTTGAGAGCGTCAGGGTTTCATGCAGTTTCGAATGGGTGTTCTCGGTCGAGAAATTGAAATTCTTCCCACCGCCTTCTGGATTGCAACCCAACTTGATGGCAACAGCTTCAAGTAAAGTGGATTTTCCAGAGCCATTTTCCCCGATAAAAACAGTTATTAAGCTGCTGAATTCAAGCGGAAAGAGGTCATGTAGAAAGTCAGCCGCCGTCATGTCTGGCTTCAGGCGTATTTGTTGGATAAACAGATCATTCATATCGATACCCTCTGAAGATTCTGTCGATTGAAACCTTCACGCCGATCATCGCTATCCCGAGTCTTATCGAGCTCGAGCTGGCCATGGTAAAGATTCCGATATAACCGAGACAGGCAATTAGACGCTCGCCAAATAATTCCGGGGTGGCAGCGGCGCTGAATAAAATGACAGATACCGTCCCGGCGGAGATGGCCATTTCCGGCCAGAAGGATTGGATGGCGCTTGCTTTCTGATATTTGTAGCGTGCTCGTACTGTGCCCCTCAAATATCCAAAGCTTCTGATGAGTTGCATTTTACTTTGTTCGCCTTCGCTGGAAACTTTGAACGTGTTAATAAGCGAGTCTTTGTACAAATCCTCTTTCGACATTTCTGCTGCATATAGCCGCTGGATTATAGGCTTGGCAAATCTCAATTGCACACAAGTCAATACAATGGTTGAAGCGATTGGCAGGAAGAAGTAGATGTTTTCCCTAAGCAGAATAAAGGCAGCGGACAATGTCAAAATGCAGGAGCCGATGAGATGAATTGCGTCATGAATGACGGAAGCAATTTTCTCAGCATCTTCTTTAATCATTGTCACCCGAGAACATAACGGAGAGGGCCGCTCATCATGCACAATGAAACTGATAAGCACAAAACGAGACTTCGCTTCCATGAGCGTCGCATAGGAGTTACCCAGAGTTTGCGTTGAAAGCTTGGTTAAAAAAACAGCGATAAGGACGAAGTAAACCTCATTGCTAATCGCACCAGTGGTGAGAGCCGTCAGGCTTTTGGCGACGACTGATGGTATCAACAATTGACATGCGGCTGCTAATGTAAGGCAAATCACGGACAGAAAAAAAACGGTCAGATTTTTTTGCAGGCAAATAAACATGGTTCAATGCCCCTCGTGCTGTAGTCCATAGCCGCGAATCCGACTACGTCTGTAAGATGCCTCTCTGCTTGAGTAGTAGATGGATATCAGCGATGTCGCAGGGCTCAGCACGCGCTCAAGATAGATGGCTGAGGCAAAAATGGCACCTATATTAGAATTTCCGGCGTTTAGCAGATGGGCCGACACTAATAATAGAACCACTATCGCCACTGGATAACATGAGCTTGATATTGATTCGAAAGTCGATGCTTTCAGGCTTGAGCGAAAAGCGAGGCGTTCGATATTTTTTATATCTAGCTTGGCCCTGTTTGTATATGGTTTTGCATTATATAAATGCTCACAGATAGCACCGATGGTTACGGTGTTATGCTGTACGTACTCATCATATAGCGATCTACTGGCTCTTCGAGTAGCAAGATGTGCAACTAAAGCATAGAGGAGGCCGCTAAGTGGCGCGAGCGCCAAAAGCGGGTGGTAGAAGGCGGTTATGAAAAGCGCAACGATAATGATGCTGCAGTTCAGCGAAATATCAAAATATAGCGAGTGATACAAATACATCGAGCCATCAACGTCGCCATCAATCAGTTCGATCCACTCGCCTGGTTTTTGAGTATGCCCGAAGCTTCCGCCAAGTAGATGATTCAGAATTGCCTTCTTCAGAATAAATCTGGTTTTGGAGGCGGTTTTTTGTAGATGGATGTTGGCTGCCAGCTTGAATGGGGGAGTGGCGATAAGAAAGAACGCAGCACCTGCGAGCGTGTATAAATACAAGCTGTCGCCTCCCAAATAAAGATTGATGGAGTTGCCAATCAAATAGGGTGATGCGCTTGTTAGAGCCGCAATGCCTACACCAAAGCAGCATAATATTAGATTATTTTTCATGAATTTAAGAATTCCATCTGGTGGGGGAGGAATGGAAATTCATACTCATGCTCGATTAGCCCAATTGCTCCGATTAACGATCCCACTCGTCCGATCCACAAACCTAAAGGATCAGCAGTCTTTGTTCTAAGTTCACGACTGCTCTGTTCGCTGAGATTGATGATGTTGGACCATAGAAATATTTTTGGGTCATTGAGCGATTCTGGTGAAAGCTTTTTAATGATATTTAGAATTCCAAAAGCGCCGTGACATAAGGAATCGTTAATAGGTCGCTTTCTTTTTTCTAGATCACAGTAAGAAAATACAGTTTTGGAGGGATGTTTTTCCAAGAACTCCGTTGCCAGCGGCACCCCATTTTTGGCGAAATAATCTATTGCCAAGTAGTTTCCTGGTAAGCCATGACTCCATGAAAACTCGCCCGCACTTGATGCTGAACGTTTTCTATAGTCATGCCAATTTTCGATAATTTCATCGTATTGTTCGAGCTCCCAAGATAGAAATCCTAGGAATATCTTATTGACTGAATCTTTTTTTGCAATCAGATCGTTAAAATAAAATAGTGAATATGCGCACCCCATAATTCCATGAGACAAGCCGCTTAATAAAGCATCGCTTCTCGTAGTAACTGCATTATCGAATGTTGCTAGCGTACGTCCGTCTATAAGCGTGAGTTCTGGCTCTAATTTGCCATATAAGGATTTCGCTAAATCAGAAAATTGTTCGTCTTTCGTTAGGGTGAATATATGTGTCAGTACGTTTAGAGTTCCGAACATGCCTGATAGAAAGTCTGACCCCCAAAAATATTTTTGCCACCATGGCTCACTGAGTACCTCTTCAACATATCTCTTGTAGAGTTGTAGTAGTTCACTTCCTCTTTTATCATCAAAATAGTCTAAGCTTATCAGTAGCGGTACAATTGCAGATGATAAGCCAAAGTGAAATCCACCTAGATGCGTGCCTTTATTCGAAAGTTTTTGGGCTATTCTGCTGTAGCAAGCATTTAGCAGCTCGCCTACCAAGGCTTTATCTACAGCGCTGCTGCGGCTGGCAGCGACTACGCAGCCGTAGAGAATACCAGACAATCCGTAGTAGAAATCGTCCCCCAACTCGGAGAATTCCATGTAACCGCCAGGTGAGGAATGAAATCCTAGCCAAAGCCCATTGCTGGAAATTTCGGTGGCTAGCATCTCATTGATCAACTTCGCATTGATCTCTGATGATAACCTGATTTTGTAAATGATCTCGTCTATATTTGAATACCGAGGGTCGTTCAGGTCGTCGTTTTGTTTGAATTTGTATTCCGTCAGCTTATTACCATGCTCATACATATTTCTCATTGCTAATAGAGTATTCACAGTCAATTTTTCTTCAAATGCGATTCTATTTCTGTTTAGTGTTTTGACATATTGGACGCTGTTATCTATTCCATTTATATAATCATTGCTATCTAGGTGCCCAGAGCCGTCGTATCTTGATTCATAGAATTCAAGGTCCCCAGTTAGTCCCTGAGCAAAAGGTACGTCTAAGTCCAGGCATGCGGCGATCTCGGCGTTGAGAAAACCTATGGCAGGGGCGGTGTCATTATTAAGAATGTTCTCCAAAAAGGCCCTACGTTTTTTAGTGCACCGCATCAAGGTCGCATGCAAGGAGCATTGGATAGCGTAATGATATGTGGCAGTCGGCCTCGGGATATACCTATTTCTTCTTCCTCTGAGAGAGTCAATAATTTCGATGATTGAAGCCTGATTACTATTCACAAGGGAAAATAATTTGTTCAAGCCTTCAATGATTTCTTTTTCGTAGTCCCACGGCCGTGCCGCTTTTCCATTGATATGCAAAACGTTTTGGTTCGGAAATATTTTCACTCCGTCCATGCCAAACTGGCTCTGTCCACTCTCATCTTCCAAATGTTGATACAGATTTAAGCTGACATATTGCTCCGATAGTCCACCTAATGCGCTCAGGTCTACACCTATACCGTCTGTGCCTTTCCAAGTCCAATTTGGAAGTATGCTTGTTTGGGTGACATTCCAGCGTACTTCTTTTGGAATGGTTTCAATATTAAGAGTGCTGTAGAAAATAGTTTCGAGATCGATTGGAATAGGGCTTGGGCCGTGTGCAATCAAATTGTCAGAGGTAATATCGGCGGCCATAAAGGTGGTGCAGTAACCTAAAAGAAATCCAGCTCTTTTAAAATAAGAAGAAACTTCGGCTTCGCTTTCTGCCTGCGTTTGAGGTGTATGCTCTGACCAACCGTGTTCTTTTTTTACAAGATACCTTGGCAATTTCCAGTTTTCGTAACCATCTCCAGCAGCATGGCTCAAATGCAGCAGTAAATCAGATGCTTCAGCTTCAAGTTCCAAATTTCTCGGTTTATAAACTATCTTGATAGAATCAAAAGAAAGTATGCAAACGGTTCTAGATCCATTGTGAGTTTCGCTGGATGAAACCTCAACGGAGGAAAGTTTGGAACCGGTCGGTATATTAAATTTTTCGTTGATATCTTGTCTGTCTTCGATGAGGGCGAGGATTAACTGTGCCGTAAATTCAATAAAATTTTTTGAAAGTTTGGTCAGAGCTCGATCCAGTTCGGGGTAGGCGCTAATGATGTCCAGGAGGTAGTTTTTGTTTTCACTAATCAATTTGAAATATGCGGAAGTCTTCATTTTGCTGCAGGTGGTTTTTTCAAATATTATTTTTTCCGTTACTAAGACATTGTTGGCGGCGTTAGTAAGTCTGGCTGCAAGGTTGGTTACAAAGCCATTGATAACAGTGGATTTCAATGTTTCGTCGTTTTCACATGATGTTGGAAATTGTTCTTCGACATGGAAAATGTAATAAGAGAGGTAGGGCCAGACCGGGCAGTCAGTAGTGTAGCCGCGTTTAAGTGGCGTTGTTCCACTTAAAAAATCTTTAGGATTTTTCAATGTTTTATCCTTGGCAAGTCAGGGCGGCCACTCGGTTCGAGTGCCGCCCAAATTTTATTTACATGTAGGTCGCATAGCAGCATCCTTGCCAACACTGTGAACAGCAACTAGTACACGGTCGCGAACCGCTGCTTGCAGCGCTCAAGTTACTGAACGCTTGAATTGCCAGAGTTGAGATGGGTGTCGTTGAGTTTAAAAGGCGTGCTCGGGCACGACGGAGTGCTAAGAAGTCGATTTCCATAGTTGAGCCTTGACGTGAATTAGTGTTTGCCTTGATGGCATAAGTTTTTGAAGTGTTACGTTATGAATCCTAGCGAGGACGGAAATAACTTCAATTCAGACGCGTCCTGTAGTGGTGCGTGATTAAATTCGGGTCGATGTAGGAAAAATACGTATAAATGTGTGAGGCGATTCATAGGGCGCGCATAATTCATTGTTATTGCTAAATATTCTTTGTAGGTATTCGCAACCTGGCCTCAGCTCCGGCCTATCGAGAAATTTAGCGGTTTTTTCTTTTTAATCGCCTTCCCTCGGAAGTAATTCCCCGGCAATCTCGGTCTACCCCTATCAACGGAACGGGCGGGAGGCTTCAGATGGTGCAGTTGTGTTCGATCGAACAGGCGGTGGACGACGTACTGGTGCGCTTGCCGGCGCACATCCACATGGGCCTGCCGCTGGGGTTGGGCAAGCCGAATCACTTCGTCAACGCGCTGTACAGTCGGATCAAGGAGCTGCCCGAGCGGCAGCTGACGATCTATACCGCGCTGTGCCTCGGTCGGCCGAATCTGGGCGATGGTTTGCAGAAGCGCTTTATCGAGCCCTTCGTCGAGCGGGTGTTCGGTGATTATCCGGAGTTCGATTTCCTCGCCGATCTGCAGCGCGACAGCCTGCCCGCCAACATCCGTATCCAGCAGTTCTTCATGCAACCCGGCAGTCTGCTCAACAGCGCGCCGGCGCAGCAGGATTACGTCAGCAGCAATTACAGCCATGCCGCCCGCGACATCAACGCAGCGGGGCTGAATCTGGTGGCTCAGTTGCTGGCCAGCAACAGCGATCATCCCGATCGGCTGAGCCTGAGTTGCAACCCGGACATCACCCTTGACCTGTTGCCGATGATCGCCAAGCGCCGCGAGGCGGGCGAGACCATTGTGCTGGTCGGCCAGGTGCATACGGATCTGCCGTACATGCCCGGCGATGCTGAAGTCGACATCGACACCTTCGATCTGCTGATCGACGAGAAGGACAGCAGCACGCTGTTTTCCACGCCGAACATGCCGGTGGGATTTCAGGACCATTTCATTGGCTTGCACGCCAGTACGCTGGTGCGCGATGGCGGCACGCTGCAGATTGGTATTGGTTCGATGGGCGATGCGCTGACCGCAGCGCTGCTGGCCCGTCAGGCCGATAACGCCGGCTATCAGGCGTTGCTCGATGACGTCAACCTCAGCCAATGGGCGCAATTGATCCAGCGCGAGGGCGGCACCGCGCCATTTGCCAAAGGCCTTTACGGATGCAGCGAGATGTTCGTCAACGGGCTGCTGGTTTTGGCGGATGCCGGGATCATCCGGCGCAAGGTCTATCCGGATGTGCTGACCCAGGAGCAGGCCAATGCCGGCACCCTCGACGAAGCTGCGCAGCCTGACGGTATCTGCGTGCACGGCGGCTTCTTTCTTGGCCCGCGAAGTTTTTATGAACGGCTGCGCGAGTTGCCGCAAAGCAGGTTGCTTGAATTCAACATGACCCGCATCAGCTACATCAACGAGCTGTACGGACAGGAAGAGCTCAAGCGCTTGCAGCGCCTTGATGCGCGCTTCATCAACACTGTGTTCAACATGACGTTGTTGGGGGCGGGTGTCGCGGATCAATTGGAAGACGGGCGGGTGCTCAGCGGGGTCGGCGGGCAGTACAACTTCGTGGCGCAGGGACACGCGTTGCACAATGCGCGTTCGATTCTGATTCTGCGCAGCTGGCGCGAGTCCGCCGGCGAGGTCAGTTCCAACATCGTCTGGGAATACGGCCACTGCACGATTCCGAGGCATCTGCGCGACATCGTCGTCACCGAATACGGCATCGCCGACCTGCGTGGTAAATCCGACGCAGCGGTAATCGAAGCGCTGCTCAACATCAGCGACTCACGTTTTCAGCCAGGGCTCATCGAACAGGCGCAGAACGTCGGCAAGCTGCCGAAGGATTTCCGCATCGATCCACGGTTTGCCGACAACACACCGCAACGCTTGCAGGCGATTGCCGCGCGGCACCCGAACCTGTTTCCGGAGTATCCGCTGGGTTGTGATTTCACCGCGATCGAACGGGATCTGCTGCGCGCGCTGAACTGGCTGAAGAGCAAGTTCAAGCTGAGCGAGATGCTGGAGTTGGGCAAGGCAGCGCTGGATGCGCCGGAGGCGTCGCAATTTCCGGAACACCTGGAGCGCATGCAGCTCACCAATCCGGAAGGCCTCAAAGAAGACCTTTTCCAGCGCCTGCTGCTCACCGGCCTGAAAGCCACCACGCAGTAAAGGCTCACCGCAAAAGCTGTAGGAGCTGCGGCACGCTGCGATCTTTTGATCTGTTTCAAGATCAAGATCAAAAGATCGCAGCCTCGTTTCACTCGACAGCTCCTACAGAGGAGCGGTGGTGTGGCCTTAATCGATGAAGGTTACGACGCCATCCTTCAGCGATTGCACCCGGGCCAGCGACTCGACGCGGTAGCCCTGCGAGTCCAGTTCGGCGCGGCCGCCCTGGAACGACTTCTCGATGACGATACCCAGACCGGCAACGGTGGCGCCGGCCTGTTTGATGATCGAGATCAGCGCTTGCGAGGCCTTACCGTTGGCGAGGAAGTCGTCGATGATCAGCACGCGGTCGCTGCTGGTCAGGTGGCGCGGGGAGATGGCCACGGTGCTTTCGGTCTTTTTGGTGAACGAGTACACGGTCGCCGACAGCAGGTTTTCAGTCAGGGTCAGGGACTGTTGCTTGCGGGCGAAGATCACCGGCACGCCGAGGTTCAGACCGGTCATGATCGCTGGGGCGATGCCCGAAGCTTCGATGGTGACGATCTTGGTGATCCCCGAGTCCTTGAACAGCGCGGCGAATTCGTCACCGATCAGCTTCATCAGGGCCGGGTCGATCTGGTGGTTCAGAAAGGCGTCGACTTTCAGGACCTGATCGGAAAGCACGATGCCTTCTTCGCGGATTTTTTTGTGCAGTGCTTCCACAACAGCTTCCTCTGTTGGCGCGATGGGCGCCGAAGGTAGATTAAAAAGTAGTCGATTCTAGCGCTTTAACATCGCGCGTATATCGGCCAATGCGCTATTTCCGCGCACGGCTTTGACTTCAGTCGGGGTGTCGTCGTTGCCTTCCCAGGCCAGATCGTCCGGCGGCAGTTCATCGAGGAAGCGGCTCGGCGCGCAGTCGATGATTTCGCCGTACTGCTTGCGCTTGGCGGCAAAGGTGAACGCCAGGGTCTGGCGGGCACGGGTGATGCCCACGTAGGCCAGGCGACGCTCTTCTTCGATGGTGTCGGCTTCGATGCTGGAGCGGTGCGGGAGGATTTCCTCTTCCATGCCCATGATGAACACGTAGGGAAATTCCAGCCCTTTGGACGCATGCAGCGTCATCATCTGCACACCTTCGGCACCGTCCTCTTCCTCCTGCTGGCGCTCGAGCATGTCGCGCAGCACCAGTTTGCCGATAGCGTCCTCGACGGTCATTTCGCCGTCTTCGTCTTTCTCGAGGGTGTTTTTCAACGCCTCGATCAGGAACCAGACGTTGCCCATCCGGTAGTCCGCCGCCTTGTCGCTGGAGCTGTTGGTGCGCAGCCAGTTCTCGTAGTCAATGTCCATGACCATGCTGCGCAGCGCCGAGATCGGATCTTCGCCGGCGCACTGCTCACGGACCTTGTCCATGAAGCGCTTGAAGCGCGCCAGGCGATCGGTGAAGCGGCTGTCGAGATGTTCGCCCAGGCCGATTTCGTCGGTGGCGGCGTACATCGAAATCTTGCGTTCGGTGGCGTAGTTGCCGAGTTTTTCCAGAGTGGTCGAGCCGATCTCGCGGCGTGGCACGTTGATCACGCGCAGGAAGGCGTTGTCGTCATCCGGATTGACGATCAGGCGGAAGTAGGCCATCAGGTCCTTCACTTCCTGACGGCCGAAGAAGCTGTTGCCGCCGCTCAGGCGATACGGCACCTGATGGTGCTGCAGCTTCAATTCAATCAATTTGGCCTGATAGTTACCGCGATAGAGAATCGCGAAATCGCTGTAGGGGCGATCGGTGCGCAAGTGCAGGCTGAGGATTTCCATGGCCACGCGCTCGGCTTCGGCGTCCTCGTTGCGGCAGCGGATCACGCGGATCTCGTCGCCGTGGCCCATCTCGCTCCACAGCTGTTTTTCGAATTCGTGCGGGTTGTTCGAGATCAGCACGTTGGCGCAGCGCAGGATGCGGCTGGTGGAGCGGTAGTTCTGCTCGAGCATGACCACTTTCAGGGACGGGTAGTCGTCCTTGAGCAGCATCAGGTTTTCCGGGCGCGCGCCACGCCAGGCATAGATCGACTGGTCATCGTCGCCCACCACGGTGAACTGGTTGCGCTTGCCGATGAGCATCTTCACCAACAGATACTGACTGGCGTTGGTGTCCTGGTATTCGTCGACGAGCAGGTAGCGCACCTTGTTCTGCCACTTTTCGAGAATGTCGGCGTGCTCTTCGAAAAGCTTTACCGGCAGCAGGATCAGGTCATCGAAGTCCACCGCGTTGAACGCCTTGAGCGTGCGCTGATAATGGGTGTAGACGATGGCAGCGGTCTGCTCTTTCGGGTTGCGCGCATTTTCCAGGGCCTGGGCAGGCAGGATCAGGTCGTTTTTCCACGCGCCGATCATGTTCTTGATCTCGTCGACGCCGTCGTCGCCTGCGTATTCCTTCTGCATGATGTCGGTCATCAGGGCTTTGACGTCGGTCTCGTCGAAGATCGAGAAACCGGGTTTGTAGCCCAGCCGCGCATGCTCCTTGCGGATGATGTTCAGGCCCAGGTTGTGGAAGGTGCAGACGGTCAGGCCGCGCCCTTCGCCGGCACGCAACAGGGTGCCGACCCGCTCTTTCATTTCGCGCGCGGCCTTGTTGGTAAAGGTCATGGCGACGATGTACTGGGCGCGGATGCCGCAGTTCTGGATCAGGTGCGCGATCTTGCGGGTGATCACGCTGGTCTTGCCGGAGCCAGCACCGGCGAGCACCAATAGAGGGCCGCCGACATAGTTCACGGCTTCTTGCTGCCGGGGATTGAGTCGGGACATACGAAAATTCGGGAGTCGTTGACGAAATGGGCCGGCATTTTAACAGGCTCAGCGATTTGTGCTGCTCTGTCCGACTTGTGACGCAACACGCGATTCAAATTTGCCGCTTTTGTTACTTTCACGCAGGATACGCGGGGATTTTGCGGCTAATGTTCTCATTCGTGACACAAAATAACCTTTCACTGCCGTTGTCATCGGCCAACGCATTGGTCATTGTTCAGCACAACGGCATAATGCCCCGCCTACATCATTGCAGAGTCTAGGGAGTCAGCTTGTCTACGCCTGTCGAACCCTTGCGTTTGCTGCTACTGGCCGAAGAGCCAGCGTGGACAGCGTTGTTGCGTGAGTGTCTGGCTCCGATGGGGAGCGCGGCGGTGCTGATCAGCGCGCCGAACTGGGATTCGGTCAGCCGCCTGTTCGAGGACAACCGCCACGCGGTGCTGCTGACCTTGCCAGCGTTGCAACCGGCGCCGGGGCGTTGCAGCCTGCCGACCGTTCTGCTGCTGGAACATGAACCGGCCACTGCGCCGGTCGGTGTCAGCGACTGGCTGGTATTCGACGCCCTCGACGCTGGCATGCTTCAGCGGTGCCTGCGCCATGTCCGCGAGCGCGGCGTGCTGGAAAACACTCTGCAGCGCCTCGCCGAACAGGATCCGCTGACCGGCATCGCCAATCGCCAGGGTTTCCAGACCCTGCTCACCGCACGTCTTGCCGAAGGCGACGGTCGCGGCCTCGCCCTTGGCCATCTCGACCTCGACAATTTTCGCCATGCCAACGATGCCCTCGGCCATCAGGCCGGCGACCGCCTGATCCTGCAGGTCGTCGCGCGGCTGAAAAGTCAGCTGGAGGCGGGCGATCAACTGGCGCGGCTGGGCAGTGATGAATTCGCTCTGCTGATCGACACCCGCCGCGCGCCGCAACGCGCCGAGTGGATGGCCGAACGCATCACCGAAGCTTTGGCCGAGCCTTATTGGGTCGACGGCGAAAGCCTGCTGATCGGCTCCAGCCTCGGCATCGCTCACGCCCGCGCCAACGGCGGTGCGGATCCCTTGATGTGGCATGCGCACATCGCCATGCAGCAGGCCAAGAGTACGCAGGGCTGCACCTTCCATATCTTCAACGAACGCATCAACCGCAACGCGCGGAGCATGGCCGACCTTGAAAGCGAGCTGCGCCGGGCGTTGCGCCGCGATGAGCTGGAACTGCATTACCAGCCACGCCTGAATCTCGAAGACGGCCAGATTGTCGGCCTCGAAGCGCTGGTGCGCTGGCGTCATGGTGAGCGCGGTCTATTGCCGCCGAGTGAGTTCGTGCCGCTGGCTGAACAAAGCGGTCTGATCGTGCCATTGGGTTACTGGGTGATTTCCCGCGCCTTGCGCGACATGCAGGCCCTGCGCGAGCAGGGTCTGCCGGCCCTGCACATGGCGATCAACCTGTCGTTCCGGCAGTTTCAGGACAGCCAGTTGCTGCCGACGCTAAGCCGTTTGATTGCCGAACGCGGCGTCGAGGCGCAGTGGCTGGAATTCGAACTGACCGAAACCGCAGTGATGCGGCGCAGCGATCTGGTCAAGCAGACCATGGACGCCCTCGGCCGCCTTGGCGTGCGCTTCTCGCTGGACGATTTCGGCACCGGTTTCTCCTCGTTCGTGCACCTCAACAGCCTGCCGATCACCTTGTTGAAGATCGACAAGAGTTTTGTCGGCGGCATGGAACAGCGTGAAGAGAACCGCAAACTGGTGCACGCGATGATCAACCTCGCGCACAACCTGCACCTGGAAGTGGTTGCCGAAGGGGTCGAGACGCCGGGGCAGCTGGATTTGTTGCGCGGGTTTGGTTGCGATCAGGTGCAGGGCTATCTGATCAGCCGGCCGTTGCCGCTGGAGGAGCTGGTGGAATATCTGACGTCGGGATCGAGCCAGCAGCCGGCGCTGGAAATCGTCGGTTGATCACGGCTTTTGCGGCCAACCCGAAACTCCTGTGGGAGCGAGCCTGCTCGCGAATGCGTTCTGTCAGCTGAATGCTTTCTGCCTGACACTCTGTCTTCGCGAGCAGGCTCGCTCCCACAAAGGAAACCCTCATTCGGCCTGGGGGATGTTGAAACCTTCAGCTTGCGGCTCGCGCCGAATCATCCGCTGCATTTTCCATTCGAATGCCAGCGTCAGGCTCACCGCCGCGAACGCCAACCCCAGCGCCAGACCCCACCAGACGCCGGTCGGCCCCCAATTGAGGTGGAACGCCATCCACCACGCCGCCGGTGCGCCAATCAGCCAATAGCAAGCGAGCCCCACGAGAAATGTGGTCTTGGCATCCTTGAGTCCACGAATGCAGCCCATGGCAATCGTCTGCGTGCCGTCGAACAACTCGAACCACGCCGCGACCGCCAACAGGCTCACCGCCAGACGGATCACCTCGGCAAACGCCGGGTCGTTATGGTCAAGAAACAGGCCGACCAATTGGTTCGGCCACAGCCAGAACACCAGGGCAAAGCCGAGCATCACCACCGCGCCGAAAGCGATGCCGACCCGCCCGGACATCCGCGCATCGACCAGTTGCCCGGCGCCATAGTGTTGGCCGACGCGCATGGTGATGGCATAGGACATCCCGGCCGGCACCATGAACGCCACCGAAACGATCTGCAGTGCGATCTGATGCGCGCCCATTTGCGTACTGCCCATGGTGCCCATGCACAGCGCAGCGAAAGCGAACAGGCCGACTTCCACCGCATAGGTGCCGCCAATCGGCAGGCCCAGGCGCCAGAGTTCCTTCAGGTATTGCCGATTCGGCCGCGACAGGCCAGTGCGCAGCGGATAAGCGTCATACGCCGGATGCCGGCGAATGTGCCAGGCCAACGCCAGTGCCATGCAATTGGCGACGATCGCGGTGACCAGACCGATGCCGGTCAGCCCCAGGTGCGGCAGGCCGAACATGCCGGTGATCAGCGCGTAGTTGAGGAGGAAGTTGGCTACTGTGCCAGCGAGGCTGATCACCATCACTGGCGTCGCCCGGCCAATCGCACTGGTGAAGCCGCGCAGGGCCATGAAGCTCAGATAACCGGGCAGAGCGAAGGGCAGGGCGATGAGGAATTGCCCGGCGGCGTTGACGTTGGTTTCGGTCTGGCCGAACAGCAGCAACACGGGTTTGAGATTCCACAACAGCAGCCCGGCGCCGAGCGCCATCAACCAGGCCAGCCACAGCCCGGCCTGAGTCAGGCGCGCGGCACCAAGGATGTCGCCGGCACCCTGACGGATCGCCACCAGTGTGCCGACCGCGGCGATTACGCCGATGCAGAAAATCGACACGAACGAGTAACTCGCCGCACCGAGGCCGCCACCGGCCAGCGCTTCGGGACTCAAGCGCGCCATCATCAGGGTGTCGGTCAGCACCATCAGCATGTGCGCCAACTGCGAAGCAATCAGCGGCCCCGCCAGCCGCAGAATGGCCCAGAGTTCGGTACGCACAGGATGCCGCATGGTCATCACCACCCAAATATCAGAGGGAACAGAAGAGCGTCGATTCTCGGCGCTTGGCAGGCGTTGCACAAAGGGATAAAAAGGATGGGTGGCATGATTATTACTCATACTGAAACGTGCCCGCCGAATTGACCATATCCCCGCTACTGGAGCTTTTTGTATGTCCCGACGCCTGCCGCCGTTGTATGCCCTGCGCGCATTCGAAGCGGCCGCGCGACACAGCTCGTTCACTCGCGCGGCGGAAGAACTGTCGATTACCCAGAGCGCGGTCAGTCGGCACATGCGCACCCTTGAAGAACATTTCGCCTGCCGACTGTTTCACCGCAGTGGGCGCAATCTGCAACTGACCGAATCGGCACGGCTGCTGTTGCCCGGTATCCGCGAAGGCTTCGCCGCCCTCGAGCGAGCCTGCAATACCTTGCGCGCCGAAGACGACATCCTGCGCATGAAGGCGCCATCGACCCTGACAATGCGTTGGCTGCTGGCGCGGTTGAGCCGCTTCCGTCATTTGCAACCGGGCAATGAGGTGCAACTGACCAGCGCGTGGATGGACATCGATTCGGTGGACTTCAACAACGAACCATTCGATTGCGCGGTGTTGCTCAGCGACGGGCATTTCCCGCCGGACTGGGAAGCGAGCCTGCTGTTTCCCGAGGAATTGATTCCGGTCGGCGCGCCGACCCTTCTTAATGATCAGCCCTGGACCGTGGCGCGTCTCGCCGCCGCTGAACTGCTGCACCCGACTCCGGATCGCCGCGACTGGCGCAGTTGGCTGGAGCGCATGGGTTTGTCCGATCAGATCTCGCTCAAGGGCGGGCAGGTGTTCGACACCCTGGAACTGGGCATGATCGCGGCGGCGCGCGGCTACGGTGTGTCAATGGGGGATTTGTTGATGGTTGCCGAAGATGTCGCGCAAGGACGCTTGAGCCTGCCGTGGCCGACGGCGGTCGCCAGTGGCCTGGATTATTACCTGGTGTGGCCAAAAACCCGTCCCGGAGGTGAACGTTTGCGCCGTCTTAGCGACTTTCTGCAAAGCGAAGTCCGCGCCATGCAACTCCCGGCAGTGACACGCTTGAGCTGAAACGTTCGAGCCGGCACAATGCCACCACTGCGCCATACCCACGCAACGCGCTCAAGTATTCGGTTTTACCGCCGACTAGGAGCATGTGGAACCGTCGTGCCGGTTTCGCGCTACCCCCATTATTAGAATATTTTCCGGGCAATTACCGCGATCAAGGAGGATTCGGTGGCTCGGCCAGGAGCTGTTCATGTCTCAACCTCGTGCTCGGATCGCCTCGCAGTTGGGCCTCGCCCTCGCTGTAATACTGGCGATAGTTATCAGCGGCAGTACGGTGTTCGCCTTGCGTTCGCTGGATTCCGCCAACCTCGCCACCCGTGAAGAGCATCTGGCCAGTGAGGCCCGGCTGCTGGCCGATCAACTGAGTACCTTCCACGGTACGCTGCGCGAAAGCACCCTGCGCCTGAGCGGGCTGTTTGAAAAACGCTTCGGCAGCGGCTTGAGTGTGCACCCGGATCAGCCAGTGACCGTGGCCGGCGTGCAGACCCCGGGCCTGCACCTGGGCAACGAGGTGCTGAACAACAACTTCAAGGAAGTTGACGAGTTCAAGCAGATGACCGCCGGCGTGGCCACGGTATTCGTGCGCAGCGGCGAAGATTTCATTCGCGTCAGCACCAACGTCAGCAAGCAGGACGGCACCCGTGCCATCGGCACCGTGCTCGATCATGCCAACCCGGCCTACGCGAAGTTGATGGCGGGGCAGAGTTATGTCGGCCGCTCGCTCCTGTTCGAGCGCTACTACATGTCGCAATACACCCCGGTACGCGACGCGGGCGGCAAGATCATCGCCGTGCTGTACGTCGGCTTCGACTACACCGACGCGCAAAACGCGCAGTTCGCCAATCTCAAGCGCTTCCGCATCGGCAAGACCGGCTCGCTGGCCCTGCTCGACGAGCAGAACAAATGGCTGGTGCCGATTGCCGGCGTGGAAAACCTGGATCAAGCCGCCCCGACCATCAACAACCTGGTGAAAACCCCGGGCAAGGGCGAGTTCTGGAGCGACAAGGGCGAAGACTTCTACAGCATCGCCGTACCGTTCGAAGGTGGCCCGTGGTCGGTGGTAGCGAGCATGCCGAAAGCCGAGATCCGCGCGGTGACCTGGAGCGTCGGTACGCAACTGGCGATCGGCAGCCTGCTGGCGATGTTGCTCGCGGTCGGTTCCGTGGTCTGGCTGCTGCGCAGCAAGCTTGCGCCACTGGGCGATCTGGTGCGCCAGGCCGAGGCCTTGGGTGCCGGTGATCTGAGCGTGCGTCTGAACGTATCGAGCCACGACGAAATCGGTCAGCTGTCCCGCGCCTTCAACCAGATGAGCCAGGCCCTGTCGACCATGGTCGAGCATATCCGCCGTGCCTCGGAAGAGGTCAACAGCCGTGCGCAGGCGCTGTCCGGTTTGTCCGGTGGTGCTTACGAAGGCATGGAGCAGCAGTCGGGCGAAATCACCAGCATGGCCGGCGCCGTGGAAGAGTTCAGCGCGACGTCGCTGGACATTGCCGACAACATGGGCGCGACGCAGCGTCTGGCGCAGGAAAACGCCCAGCAAACGCAGATCGGCCGCAGCTCGATGGAAGAAGCGTCGTCGTCGCTGGAGCAGATCGCTGGCGCGCTGAACAGCACCGCCACGGTGATCAACACCCTCGGTCAGCGCTCGCAGGAAATCGGCGGCATTGTCGGCGTGATCACCTCGATCGCCGAACAGACCAACCTGTTGGCGCTCAACGCTGCCATCGAAGCCGCCCGTGCCGGTGAGCAGGGCCGCGGTTTTGCCGTGGTGGCGGACGAAGTGCGCAGCCTCGCATCCCGTACCCGTCAGGCCACCGACGAAATCTCCAGCATGATCCACAGCATCCAGCAGGAAACCGGCAACGCGATCAGCACCATGGAACAGGGTAACGTGCTGATGCAGGAAGGTCTGTCGCGTAATGCCAACGTAGCTTCGGCACTGGCACGGATCGACGAGCAGAGCCGCTCGGCAGGCCAGCAGTTTGCCGCGATCACCACCGCCACTCAGGAGCAAAGCAGTACCGCGACGTTGCTGAGCAGCAATCTGCAGAGCATTGCCATGGCCAACAGCGAGCAGCGTGAGGTGGTTTCCAACCTGGCCATCACCGCTAAAGAGCTGGAGAAACTGGCGGCGGATCTGCGTTCTGAGGTTGATCGCTTCCGTTGATGTGCGGCTGAAATCGTTATCGCGAGCAAGCTCGCTCCCACAGTTTCCGGGGTAGTTCACAATTCGTGTGAACACCCGAAAAACCTGTGGGAGCGAGCTTGCTCGCGAATGCTCTTGAACAAACCGACCTTTGCACTTGCTGAAACGTTTCCGCAGCGCTATAAAAATGGCACAACTCCAATAAAGGCTGCTGCCATGACCCCGCTCAAACTCGCCGTCGCTCTCGGCGCACTCTCTATTGCTTCCCACGCCATGGCTTGGGACTACGTCCTTCTCGATGCCAATAAGCCCGCGCAAAACTGGACCATCACCAGTGCGCAGCTCGGCGTGAAAACCGACAAACCCTTCTCCGTAAGCTTGCGCACCTTGCACGGTGGGCGGCAGGAAGGCGTCAGCATCGTCGATATCGATAACGGCACGATGAAACTCTCGGTGGTGCCGACCCGAGGCATGAATGTCTTGCAGGCCTCTGTCGGCAACGTGCGCATGGGCTGGGATTCGCCGGTCAAGGACGTGGTCAACCCGGCCTTCATCGAACTTAACGGTCGCGGTGGCCTGGGCTGGCTGGAAGGTTTCAACGAGCTGGTGACCCGCTGTGGTTATGAGTGGGTTGGCCATCCCGGCATGGACAACGGCGAACTGCTGACCCTGCACGGTCGCGCCGCCAATATCCCGGCCAGCACCGTCACCTTGCACATCGACGAACAGCCACCCTACGCCATCAGCCTGCGCGGTGAGCTGAAAGAGCAGGCCTTCAAGAAAGTCGATTTCTCGGTAGCGACCGAACTGGTCACCGAACCGGGCAGCGCAAGCTTCGTCCTCAACGATACCCTGACCAATAATGGCGACTATGCGAAGGAATATCAGGCGCTGTATCACAGCAATTTCAGTACGCCGTTTCTTGAGCAGGGCGCGAAGTTTGCGGCGCCGGTGAAGCAGGTATCGCCGTTCAACGACAAGGCCAAGGGTGATCTGTCCGACTGGCAGACGTACCGCGCACCGACCAGGGACTACGACGAAACGGTCTACAACGTTGTGCCGTATGCGGACGCGAAGGGCGATACCCTGACCGTGCTGCACAACAAGGCCGGTAGCCTCGGCGTTGCGGTTGGCTTCAATACCCAGCAGTTGCCAGTGTTCTCGCTGTGGAAAAACACCGACACCCAAGGGCAGGGCTACGTCACCGGGCTGGAGCCGGGCACCAGTTTTTCCTACAACCGTCGCTATCAGCGGCCGTTGAATCTGGTTCCAACCATTGCGTCGAAAGAACACAAACAGTTCCAGATCATCTACAGCCTGCTCGCAGACAAAGGTGTTGTGGATAACGCCTTGAAGCGTGTGACCGAGATTCAGGCCGGGCGCGAAACCGAAGTGCGCCAGGCACCGCTGGTTGATCTGACCGACCATTAAGGTGTCGCCGGCCGGTACTGCAGTGCCTCGGCCAGATGCTCGCGGGTAATCGCATCGGCCTGCTCAAGATCCGCCAGTGTGCGCGCGACCTTGAGCAGGCGATGCGCCGAGCGCAGCGACAGGATCAATCGCTCACAGGCCGCCTCCAGCCATGTTTCGTCGGCTGTGGATAACTTGCAGTGACGCTTCAATCCCGGCAGATCGAGAAACGCATTGGCACAGCCTTGGCGGTTTTGCTGGCGCTCCCTGGCTTCGGCCACCAACGCCGCAGCGCTGGCGCTGTCTTCGCCGGGCTTGGCTGCCGGATTCAATGCGGTCGCCTCCCGCGCCACCGTCAGGTGCAGATCAATCCGATCCAGCAAAGGCCCCGATAGCTTGTTGCGATAGCGCTGGACCATGTCCGGCGTGCACGAGCACTTGCCGCTGGGTTCGCCAAGATATCCACAGGGACACGGATTCATCGCTGCCACCAACTGAAACCGCGCCGGGAAGCGCACGCGATCCTTGGCTCGGGCGATGACGATATGCCCGGACTCCAAGGGCTCGCGGAGCACCTCGAGAACCTTGCGATCAAACTCCGGCAGTTCATCGAGAAACAGCACGCCGTGATGGGCGAGGGTGATTTCGCCGGGTTGCGGTTTTGAACTGCCACCGACCAGTGCCGGACCGGAAGCGGAGTGGTGCGGTTGGCGAAAGGGGCGCTGCGGCCAGTGAGTCAACGGCACCCCGCTGGCGACCGATTGAATCGCTGCCACTTCCAGCGCCTCGCATTCGGATAGCGGCGGCAGTAATCCTGGCAGACGACTGGCCAGCAGCGTCTTGCCCGTACCCGGAGGTCCGCTGAACAACAAATTGTGCGCCCCCGCAGCGGCAATCAGCAGCGCGCGCTTTGCGGCTGTTTGACCCTGCACTTCGTTGAGGTCGGGATAGGGCTTGGCAGCGTGCATCAAGCCATCGGAAACGTAAGGCTCCACCGGCGTGTGCCCATTGAAATGCGCCACCGCTTCCAGCAAATGATCGACCGCAAACACCTTGAGCCCGGATGCCAGGCACGCCTCTTCCGCATTCGCTCGAGGCACCACTAGCGCTCGCCCGGCCTTGCGCGCCGCCAGTGCCGCCGGCAGCACACCACGCACCGGCCGCACCGCACCCGACAGCGCCAACTCACCCAGACATTCCACCTCATCCAGCGTCAGACACGGCACCTGCACACTCGCCGACAGAATCCCCAAGGCAATCGCCAGATCGAAGCGTCCGCCATCCTTGGGCAGATCCGCCGGCGCCAGATTCAGGGTGATCCGCCGCGCCGGAAACTGCAGCCCGGAATTGATGATCGCGCTGCGCACCCGATCCTTGCTCTCCTTCACCGCCGCTTCAGGCAGGCCGACCATGGTCAGCGACGGCAGACCGTTGGCCAGATGGACTTCGACGGTAACAGCGGGGGCTTCCACGCCAATCTGGGCGCGACTGTGGACAATGGAGAGGGACATGGTCGTTCCTTGAGCTGAATCGGGGAGCCGCTTCCTGCGGGTTTTTGAAGGGTAGTTGAGCCGGGTTTCAGTGCTGAAATAGAGGTTTACAAGACGTATCAAGACCCGATGGGCTGTCACTGCTTGCCTGAATTGGAGCGTTGACTCTCGCCCGGCATTGACGGATCATCCCGTTCGAGGACTGCAACTGCGCATTCGTCGGGACTGGGCACCAGCAAAAGCTCCCCCGCATTTTGGCAGCAGAGAAAGCTGGTTTCTCTGAAGTAGTGACGACGGGCCAGCTCGTCGGATTCTGAACCCAAGGCCGTAAAGCCCGGAGCTAAAGAATCGCTGCGACTACTCCTCCAAACACAAAAAAGGCGTCCTATGGACGCCTTTTTATTTTTGACTCAGGATCTTCTACCCGCCAGCGGGCCGCTTGGCTCAAGCTCTGGCCCACACGTAACAGCAACTTCAATAAATCGCCGTTGGTTGGCTGACATATCCCCAGCCAACCGGAGTGCTTCGAGATGTAGTTCAACAATCTGAAGAAGCTTTGCCTTTCGCTTTTTTGGGCTCATACGCACCTCGTGCGATTGGGTTGTTGATTTCGATGTTATTGACCGTTCACAGAAATGACAAGCCGGTTGGTGTGGTCGAATTCGAACCCCAGTCTCCGGTAATAAAAAACAACATTCGGATCAGGATCCTGAATCTCGATTTCTTTGCATCCTAGCGCTCGCGCATAGTGATCTGCGACAAGCAGAGCAATCGGCGCGATCCTGCCGCGAAGCGGGTGCGCCCTGTCCGGATGCCCTTCCAACAGAACAATCTTTAAGCAAATAGAGCTTGCGCGCGGGGGCGCATAGCACATGCCGCAAAGAATCTGTTTGTACCATATCGCCAAATCCAGACCTTTCGCATCTTTACTTTTCCAGGCTGCAACGTCATCCCAAGGGAAAATTGTTGGCCCCTCCCAGAGAAAGTATTGCTTTATCGCTGCTGGGGTAATTGGCTCAAACTTGACCGCTGCTGCATCAATACTTGGGATTCTCGGGGCCATGTCCTTGAGAAAGAATTTGTAGGCGATCTTTCGCGAGTTTGATCTGAATGTCTGGTTACGAAGATCCGTTGCTTTGCCTTTTCTTCTCATTGTTTTCATCTGTTTGGATCTGGTCGCAGAAGATAGCCAGCAGAGAGGAGGCAGCGAAATCAGACGTGGGGGACGCGTTTTGTAGGACGTTACTTCTGTGAGTGGAGGATTCCGGAGTAGGGGGGGGAGATAACGAAGACACAAAAAAGGTCATTTCAGTGGTATCGCTGAAATGACCTTTGGTGAGGTTGCAGCGCAAAATTCAGATCAATTGCAGAGCCTTTCTCCACCATGAGTTCACAACCGTGCGGTTTACCTGTTCTCGCTCCGTCACCATGTGTGGCACATCCTGCAACCGTATCCACGGCTGATTATTCCAGTGCAACAAACTCAACGTCATGTCCGGCCAACTGAGCAGGCTCAGGTGTGGACGTTCGCTTGTGCTGGGATGTTGGGAGTCGCGCAGGGTGGGGATGACCTGGTGGGTGAGCCATTCGCGCAGGGCTCGGTATTCGGGGCAGTAGTGGTAGACGAGGAGGGCGTAGATGCCGGATTCGCTGATCAGCAGGACGTTTTCGATCTGGTTGTGGGTCAAGGTTTGCGGGTTTGGTATTGGTCGGGGTCGAGTTTTCGCAGCATGCGTTCGTTGAGGTAGATGTGCAGCAGGCGGCTCAGGTCTCGTGCGCAGAGCCAGGGTTAGTTCTGGATGAGGAGGGCGTGGAGGGGGGAGTTTGTGGCGGGTGAAGATGTGCGGGGTCAGATAAGTCTCTTCTTGATTCATTGAGCAGTTCCTCTTGCTTAAGGGGCTGCCCTCAATCGTCGCCAAACGATTAGGTGGCAGTTGTACGCGGGTTGGCGAACCGGAGCAAAAGGAATCCGGCAGACCCGAAGGTCTCCCACGCACAACCGCCATGAAACGATGTGGCGGTAAATGTACCCGCCATCATGGTTGTCGTGCGCCTTAAGCTGTTCGGGTCGCCAAACCCGGTGCTGAACATTCAGCATCAGATGAGCTTAGAAACCTGGGCTTTTCGGCGCAATCGGACGGCGGTGGTGCAGGTTGTAGGACGTTGCCGGGATGGTTGAAGGGCCGGAGATCAAAAGATCGCAGCCTTCGGCAGCTCCTACAGGGGACGCGATTTATTCCGCGGGCGGTGTCAGCTTGGCTTCCATCTCGGCGACTTTGGCTTCGAGGCTTTCGAGGCGAGCGCGAGTGCGGGCCAGTACGACCATCTGACTATCAAACTCTTCCCGGCTGACCAGATCGAGTTTGCTGAAGGCACTCTGCAGCAGCATCTTGAACTGGCTTTCGATTTCGGCTTTCGGCAGTGGCGTGTCGCCGCTGAACAGGCGGGAGGCGGTGCCGCTCAGGGCGTCGAGGAAGTCTTTGGGCGCGAGCATGGGGAATGTCCTGGAAACAATGGCCGGCAGTGTATCACGCAGTGTCTATAGTCAATCCCGTCGCACGGATGCACGCTTTTCGCGCAGGGGGACGGACGGTGGCGCACCGTTGTTGTGCGTATCGGTAAACGCTTTTCTGCGCCAGTGCGCGCAACCGAGGCTAAACGGTTGAAATGCCGGGATTTTGCCGAGCTGGCAAGGTTTCTGCTTAGTCACCCACGACCCATGCACTGATGCAGTCGCTGTGACGAATGCAGTGCGGCAGACGAAGCGGGGAGTTTCGTCTGATGCGGTTAGCTGGCGTCAACGATGCGTTACAAAGCCAGGCACTGCGCTTAGACTTGAGACGGGTTTGTTTTCCTGGGGCAAGTCCACCAATTCGGGAGAGAGTTTCATGAAGCTAGTCACTGCCATCATCAAGCCGTTCAAGTTGGACGACGTGCGCGAGTCGCTGTCCGAAATCGGCGTGCAGGGCATTACCGTCACTGAAGTCAAAGGCTTCGGCCGGCAGAAGGGTCACACCGAGCTGTATCGCGGCGCGGAATATGTGGTCGATTTTCTGCCCAAGGTGAAAATCGACGTGGCCATCGACGACAAGGATCTGGATCGGGTTATCGAGGCGATAACCAAGGCGGCCAACACCGGCAAGATCGGTGACGGCAAGATCTTCGTGGTCAATCTGGAACAGGCGATCCGCATCCGTACCGGCGAAACCGATACCGACGCGATCTAAGCGCCGCCACAAACCCAACGCCCCAGGAGAAAACAATATGACTCTGCGTAAATTCGCAGGGCTAGGCGCCCTGTTGTCCATCGTAATGCCCGGCATCGCCATGGCGGCAGACGAAGTGGCAGCGCCAGTCCTCAATTCCGGCGACACCGCCTGGATGCTCACCTCGACAGCCTTGGTGCTGTTCATGACCATCCCCGGCCTGGCGCTGTTCTACGGCGGCATGGTTCGCTCGAAAAACATTCTTTCCGTGCTGATGCAATGCTTCGCCATTACCGGTCTTATCAGCATCCTGTGGGTCATTTATGGCTACAGCATTGCCTTCGACACCACCGGCATGGAGCAGGGCGTCGTCAACTTCAATTCGTTCTTCGGTGGCATGGGCAAGGCGTTCCTCGCCGGTGTCACGCCTTCGAGCATTACCGGCCCGGCGGCGCTGTTCCCTGAGGCTGTGTTCATCACTTTCCAGATGACCTTCGCGATCATCACTCCGGCGCTGATCGTCGGTGCGTTCGCCGAGCGCATGAAGTTCTCCGCGATGCTGATCTTCATGGGCGTCTGGTTCACCCTGGTTTATGCACCGATCGCGCACATGGTCTGGTCCGGTAACGGCGGCCTGATGTGGGACTGGGGCGTGCTCGACTTCGCCGGCGGCACCGTGGTGCACATCAACGCTGGTATCGCCGGTCTGGTCGCGTGCCTGGTACTGGGCAAGCGCAAAGGTTTCCCGACCACGCCGATGGCTCCGCACAACCTCGGTTACACGCTGATGGGCGCGGCGATGCTGTGGGTCGGCTGGTTCGGCTTCAACGCCGGTTCCGCTGCTGCTGCCAACGGCACTGCCGGTATGGCCATGCTGGTAACGCAGATCGCCACTGCGGCTGCGGCACTGGGCTGGATGTTTGCCGAGTGGGTCACCCACGGCAAGCCAAGCGCACTGGGCATTGCTTCGGGCGTGGTCGCCGGTCTGGTCGCGATCACCCCGGCCGCTGGCACCGTGGGCCCGATGGGTGCACTGGTGATCGGTCTGGCCGCAGGCGTGGTGTGCTTCTTCTGCGCCACCACCCTGAAACGCAAACTCGGCTATGACGATTCCCTGGATGCCTTCGGCGTGCACGGTATCGGCGGTATCCTCGGCGCGATCCTCACCGGTGTGTTTGCCGCACCGGCACTGGGCGGCTTCGGCACCGTGACTGACATTGGCGCGCAGGTCTGGATTCAGATCAAGGGCGTCGGCTTCACGGTGATCTACACCGCCATCGTCACCTTCATCATCCTCAAGGTGCTGGATGCCGTCATGGGTCTGCGTGTTACCGAGGAAGAAGAGTCGGTCGGCCTCGATCTGGCACAACACAACGAACGCGGCTACAACCTGTAAGTACGCGCACTGAAAAAATTGCCCGGTTCGCCGGGCATTTTTTTGTCCGGGATTTGTCATTCAGGGAGCGGCTGAAAGGATTTTTCTTACGGCTTTGGTCGTCTTTACGACGAGGCTTTTTCTGCGGGCAATCGCTTACATCGCTGCAGGAATATTAGGGCCTTTGTTTTTTTTCAGAGCACGCTAGAATGCGCCCCGAACGAGCGGAGAACTGTATGTGGCAACAGACTCTGATAACCCTGCGGGCACGGCCCCGGGGCTTTCATCTGGTAACCGACGAGTTGCTCGCAGGCTTGCCTGAACTCAAGACCTGTCGGGTCGGTCTGTTGCATTTGTGGCTGCAGCACACGTCGGCGTCGTTGACCATCAACGAGAACGCCGATCCGGCAGTTCGTCGCGACTTCGAACGATTTTTCAATCGCCTGATCCCACAAGGAACAGACGGCTACGAGCACAACGACGAAGGCCCGGATGATCTCCCGGCGCACTTCAAAGCCAGCGTACTCGGTTGCCAGATCAGTCTGCCGGTTGCGGCAGGGCGACTGGCACTGGGTACCTGGCAAGGGATTTATCTGGGCGAGCACCGTGATCACGGCGGTGCCCGTAAAGTCCTCGCTACCTTGCACGGTGAACAGGCATGAGCCGCTGCCCGGCAGCGGTGGAAGATTTTTCAACGGCGGCTTCGACAGCCGCCAAAGCTGGTCTATAACTAATCTGCTTTTGGCAAGTCATGAGGTAGAACATGAGCGACGATGATCTGGAAAACGACGACCTCGAAGTAGGCGACGAAGACGAGGCCGAGGAAGGCCTGGAAGCGGCAGCGGAAGACGTTGCCGAAGACGATGGCGGTGATGACACGCCGGCCCCGGCTGCCAAAGGCAAAGCCAAGGCGGCGGTATCGGTCGACGAGTTGCCGAGCATCGAAGCCAAGAACAAGGAGCGTGACGCCCTGGCCAGGGCCATGGAAGAATTTCTTGCGCGCGGCGGTAAGGTGCAGGAAGTGGAGGCCAACGTGGTCGCCGATCCGCCCAAGAAGCCGGACAACAAGTACGGCAGCCGCCCTATCTGAGGCGCGTCGCTCGCTTGCTGAAAAAGCCCGCCGTCGCTGCGGGCTTTTTCATGTCCGATGAAAAAGCAAAAGATCGCAGCCTTCGGCAGCTCCTACAGGGGGAATGCATTTCAAAGGTAGGAGCTGCCGGAGGCTGCGATCTTTTCAGCGGTTCCAGCGCGAGAGGACGGCGGGCAATTCCGTGAGGCTGCGGATCTCTGCATCCGGCAAGCGCTCCGCTTCCCAGACCTTGCCCGTCGGGTTGAACCACACCGCGCGCAATCCCGCCTGCTGCGCGCCGGCAATGTCATCGCCGGGATGATCGCCGACATGCACTGCCGCTTCGGCACTTACGCCGCCGCGCTGCAAGGCTTCGTGGAACAGCCGCGCGTCCGGTTTGGCGATACCGATGTCTTCGGCACACAAGGCAAACTTGAAGTAATCCGCCAGCCCCAGCCGACGCACGTCGGCATTGCCATTGGTGACCACGCCGAGGGCATAGTGATTGGCGAGCAGCTCCAGCAGCGGTTCGACTTCGGGGAACACTTCGATCTGATGCCGCGCATGCAAAAACACTTCGAAAGCCTTGTCGGCCAGATCCGACGCCTCGCCGTGGCCATACCCGGCTTCTTCCAGCGCATGAAACAACACGCGCCTGCGCAACGCACTGATGCGGTGCTTGAGCCCCGGTTCGCCCGCCAGCACCCGCTCGCGAATCGACCACAAATGCTCCACCGGCACTGCCCCCAGATTCGACGCATGTTCGCTCAGCCATTCGCGCAACACGGTTTCGGCGCTGGCGATCACCGGAGCGGTGTCCCACAGGGTGTCGTCGAGGTCGAAGGTGATCAACTGAATGCTCATGAATCATCGCCTTTCATGCGTTTGGCCCGGGGATGGGCGCTGTCGTAGACCGCCGCCAGGTGCTGGAAGTCCAAATGGGTGTAGATCTGCGTGGTCTTGATATCGGAGTGACCGAGCAATTCCTGCACCGCGCGCAGGTCCTGGGAAGACTCCAGCAAATGACTGGCGAACGAGTGCCGGAGCATGTGCGGATGCAGGTTCTGCCCCAGCTCTCGCTCGCCAGCGAGTTTGACCCGCACCTGAATTGCACGCGGGCCAAGGCGTCGGCCTTGCTGGCTGACAAAAACCGCATCGTCGGCAGGATTGGTCATGGCGCGTAGCGGCAGCCATTGTTCGAGGGCTTCACGGGCCTTGGTGCCGACCGGCAGCAGACGGGTCTTGCTGCCCTTGCCCAGCACCTGAACCATGCCGTCGGCGAGGTCGAGCTGATCGAGATTGAGCCCGGTCAGCTCGGACAGGCGCAGGCCTGATGAATAGAACAGCTCCAGAATCGCCTGATCGCGCCGGGCAAGAAAATCGTCCTCGACCGCACCTTCCAGCAGTTGCAGGGCGCGATCGGTGTCGAGGGTTTTCGGCAGGCGCCGTTCGCCTTTCGGCGGAGCCAGGCCGGTGGCCGGGTCGTGGTCGCACAAGCCTTCGCGATTCAGGTAGTGATAGAGCCCACGCACTGCCGAGAGCAGGCGGGCGAGGCTGCGCGAGGACTGGCCTTGCGCATGCAATCGGGCGATCAGGCTGCGCAGGCGCTGGATGTCCAGCGCAGCCCAGCTGCCGATGTTCTGCTTGATGCACCAGCCGAGGACTTTATCGAGGTCGCGGCGATAAGCCGACAGGGTGTGCGGCGACACCTGTCGCTCACTGCGCAGGTGTTCGCAGTAAGCGTCCAGTTGTCGTTCCACGGTCAGCGTACCGAGCGCAGCGAGCTGTTGACCCGTGGCAGCACGCGGCCCATGACCTCGGCGATGTAGCTCAGGAACAGGGTGCCGACCGAGCTCTTGTAGTGCTGCGGATCGCGGCTGGCGATGGCCAGAATGCCGTGGATGCCTTGATGGCTGACGGCAACCACGGCGGTCGAGCCGATCTGCTGGCGCTGTTCTTCGCCGAAGAGGAAATCCAGCTCATGTTCACGCAGGCTGCCGCTGACGCTTTTGCCTTCGGTGAGCAGGCCGCCGATCGCGGTTTGCGCGTCGGCGTGAGTCACCCAGCGGCCGACCGGTGCCGGGTTGTCGCCGAGCAGGATCAGGCTGACAAAAGGCACCTGGAAATCCTGACGCAGGCTGTCTTCAACACTGATCACCACGTCTTCCAGGGTCGAGGCATCCATCAGCGCGAGGATCAGGCGCCGGGTTTTTTCGAACAGCCGATCGTTGTCGCGGGCCACGTCCATCAGATGCGAAAGGCGATGGCGCATCTCGATGTTGCGATCGCGCAGGATGGTCATCTGCCGTTCGACCAGCGACACGGTGTCGCCGCGTCGGTGCGGGATGCGCAACGACGGCAGCAGCTCTTCGTGCTCGACGAAGAAATCCGGATGAGCCTCCAGGTAGGCGGCAACCGCGGCTGCCTCGAGGCTCTCGGACGCTGATTCGTCGGCTGGTCGGGCGGGTACCTGTGGCTTGTCGGTCATGATTTCTGCTCGCTCAAAGACGCACTTGTCCTTCGTATACACGCACTGCCGGACCGGTCATCAATACCGGTTCGCCCGGGCCGGCCCACTCGATGGACAGACGCCCGCCGGGCAGGTCGATCAACAGCGGCGAATCCATCCACCCCTGACTGATGGCCGCCACCGCCGCCGCACAGGCGCCGGTGCCACAGGCCTGGGTTTCCCCGGCGCCGCGCTCCCACACGCGCAGTTGCGCGCGATGGCGGTCGATGACCTGAAGGAAACCGACATTGACCCGCGCCGGAAAGCGCGGATGGTGTTCGATCTTCGGCCCCAGTTCATGCACCGGTGCACTGTTGATGTCATCCACGCGAATGACCGCATGGGGATTGCCCATCGACACGGCGGCCAGTTCGACCGTGGTGCCATCGACGTCCAACGGATAGCTGCTGGCCTGGGCTGGCGCCTGGAATGGAATATCCGCCGGCACCAGGCGCGGCGCGCCCATGTTCACGCCGATCTGGCCGTCGTTACGCACGTCCAGTTCGATGATGCCGCCCTTGGTCTCGACGCGGATCTGCCGCTTGGCGGTCAGACGCTTGTCGAGCACGAAGCGGGCGAAGCAGCGCGCACCGTTGCCGCATTGTTCCACTTCCGAACCGTCGGAGTTGAAGATCCGGTAGCGGAAATCCACGTCCGGGTTGCTCGGCGCTTCGACGATCAGCAACTGGTCGAAACCGATACCGGTGTGGCGGTCGCCCCATTGCTTGGCGTGTTTGGGCTGAATGTGCGCGTGCTGGCTGACCAGGTCGAGGACCATGAAGTCGTTGCCCAGGCCGTGCATTTTGGTAAAACGCAGCAGCATGGGTTACTCCGGCAGCAGGCTTTCGCCGGCAAACAGCTCGGCCACGGTTTCGCGGCGACGCACTTCAAAAACCTGATCACCATCCACCAGCACCTCGGCGGCACGGCCGCGGGTGTTGTAGTTGGAGCTCATGACGAAACCGTAGGCTCCGGCCGAATGCACCGCCAGCAAGTCGCCTTCTTCCAGCGCGAGCTCGCGGTCCTTGGCGAGGAAGTCGCCGGTTTCGCAGATCGGCCCGACGATGTCGTACTTGCGTGCAGCGCTGTCGCGCGGTTTCACCGCCGTGACGTCCATCCACGCCTGATATAGCGCCGGGCGGATGAGGTCGTTCATTGCCGCGTCGACGATGGCGAAATCCTTGTGCTCGGTGTGCTTGAGGTACTCGACCTGGGTCAGCAGCACGCCGCCATTGGCGACGATGAAGCGGCCCGGCTCGAACACCAGCGCCAGATCACGCCCGTCGAGACGCTCGCGCACGGCTTTGATGTAGTCGGCAGCCAGCGGTGGCTCTTCATCGCGATAACGCACGCCCAGGCCACCACCGAGATCGATGTGGCGCAGATGAATGCCGCAATCGCCTAAACGATCGACCAGATCCAGCAGGCGATCCAGTGCATCGATGAACGGCGGCAGCGTGGTCAGTTGCGAACCGATGTGGCAGTCGACACCGACCACTTCCAGGTTCGGCAGATGCGCGGCACGCACGTACACGTCTTCGGCGTCGGCAATGGCGATGCCGAACTTGTTTTCTTTGAGACCGGTGGAAATGTACGGGTGGGTGCCGGCATCGACGTCCGGGTTCACGCGCAGTGAAACCGGGGCGCGAACGCCCAGCTCGGCGGCGACCAGTTGCAGGCGCTCGAGCTCGTCGGTGGATTCGACGTTGAAGCAGTGCACGCCGACTTCGAGGGCGCGACGCATGTCGTCACGGGTCTTGCCGACGCCGGAGAAGACGATCTTGTCGGCGCTGCCGCCAGCGGCCAGTACGCGTTCCAGCTCACCACGGGAAACGATGTCGAAACCGGCGCCGAGACGGGCCAGGACATTGAGTACGCCGAGGTTGGAGTTGGCTTTGACCGCGAAGCACACCAGATGCGGCATGCCGGCCAAGGCATCGGCGTAGGCCAGATATTGCGCTTCGATGTGTGCGCGTGAATAGACATAAGTGGGCGTGCCGAAGCGGTCGGCGATGGCGGACAGCGCCACACCTTCCGCGTACAGCTCCCCGCCACGGTAGTTAAAAGCGTCCATGGCGATCCCTTAGTAAACGTCGTGCTTGTGAGCCTTGGATGGCTGCTTTTGCGAAGACTGGGCTTGTTCGGCCGGGTCCTGATCGTCATCCGGCAGGTACAGCGGGCCCTTTTGACCACAGGCCGAAACGAGGCAGGCAACCGCGACGAGCGCAGCAAGGGAAGAGATCAGGCGCTTCATGGCGAAATCCTTGAAAATGCGTTAATTGCGCCGGAGTATACCGGCCACCCGGCAGCTTGCCTATGCGAGGGGGTTCCCGTCCGGCGGGGCTCCTGTGATGCGCATCATCCCTGTGGGAGCGAGCCTGCTCGCGAAGGCGTCGGCAAATTCAACAGGCTCGTTGCCTGACACACCGCTTTCGCGAGCAGGCTCGCTCCCACTGGGGCGGTGTTGAATGGGACGACAGGTGCTTGGTCGTTAATCTTTGCAATCGGCCGGCAGCGTCCGTATCTTTCGGCGCTTGAGCCTGATCAGACATTTTTGAGGTTGCCGCAATGAGTTTGTCCGAAGCCCGTTTCCACGATCTGGTCGATGAAACCCAGGAAAAACTGGAAGACATATTTGACGAAAGCGATCTGGACATCGATCTGGAAAGCTCGGCCGGCGTGCTGACGGTCAAATTCGAAAACGGCAGCCAGTTGATCTTCAGCCGCCAGGAACCCTTGCGGCAGCTTTGGCTGGCGGCGGTGTCCGGTGGCTTCCACTTCGACTACGACGAAGAAAGCGGGCGCTGGATGTGCGACAAGAGCGAAGAGCAGTTGGGCGAAATGCTCGAACGCATCGTCAAGCAGCAGGCTGACGCCGAATTCGATTTCGAAGGTCTGTGATTCGTGACTGACGCAGCGCCTGTTCGTCCGCCAAAACCGCTTTACAGCAACGTCAGCCCGGCGGTGCCTTCGCCGTGCACGGGCGTCTGTCGACTGGACGAACAGAAAGTCTGTCTCGGCTGTGCACGTCACGTCGAAGACATTCGCGAATGGCGCTCGGCGGATGATCAGCGGCGTCGGGTCATCGTCGCCCAGGCGTCACAGCGCAAGCAGTCCAGTGGGGCGTGACTTGTATATTTTTTGAGCTGTGATAGTGTCCGCGAACGCCTCAAACCACCGAGGCACGGTGAAAACCCCGTCTTTTTTGGCGGGGTTTTGCTTTTTTTGTGCAGAAGAAAGGAGTCTGCCTGGATCATGACCGCACCTTCCATCACCCTTACCCGTCTGGACGTGCAACGTCTGGAACGCCTGATCGACAGCCTGAGCGACAAAGACCAGGCTGCGCCGGGCGTGATTGCGCTGCAAACCGAACTGGACCGCGCCGACACCGTGGTTGGTCACGAGGAAGTGCCCGCCGATGTCGTGACCATGAATTCCCGTGTGCATTGCCGCGAAGAAGGCAGTGGCAAGGATTACCACCTGACGCTGGTCTACCCCAAGGACGCCAACGCCGACGAAGGCAAGATTTCCATTCTGGCCCCGGTCGGCAGTGCACTGCTGGGCCTGAAGGTCGGTCAGCACATCGACTGGCCGGCGCCGGGCGGCAAGTCGCTGAAACTGACCTTGCTGGAGGTGGAATCGCAACCGGTCAACGGCGGCGCCTTTCCCGAATAAAACCCCTGCCTCAAACCTGTTCGAGCGCATCGTTCAAAGAGCGCTCCAGGTCCGCCTTGTAGCGCAGATACAGATTGCTTGAACTGTGCCCGTCACCGAGCAGACCCGATAGGTCGAGGTCGGTGATGTAGCAGCGATAGCGCTCGGTCTCGCGGCGCTGCTCGACGATCTCCCGGGCGACCACGCTGAACAGCTGGTCGCCATGTTCCAGTTCGCTGAATTCCCGCTGATTGCAATACAGGGTCACCTGCACTTCGCCGGGCGCGGCTTTGCCGATGATCGCCTGCACGTCGTAGAACGGTTTGTTCACCGGCGTCTGCGGTGCCGGGCGGGTTTCGACCCTGCGTGAGCGTCCCGGGCCTGACAGCTGGTAATACAAAGTCTCGGGACTGCTCGCCGGACCACCGTCCATCGGCAATTGGGCTTCACGGCGGTACTGGATCGATTGCAGAAAACGCTGCAACGGCACCAGCAGACTCTGTTCGTCGTGGTACGGCAACTGCTGGTGCCACAAGGCATTGAATTCATCCAGCACGTACAGCTCGGCCTGCTGTTCGCTGATGCGATAGAACACCTGAATGCACTCGGGCTGACCCATCGGCAGAATCAGCGCCAGGTCGTGATCCTCGAGTGCCATCGGGTCCAGGTGCAGTGGGCTGTAGCGCGGTTGTTCTTCGCCCAGATAATCGAGCAGTGCCGGCAGGGTGGCAAGGGCGACATGGTTGACCTGACCCGGCACCAGCTCCAGCACGTGATAGTGCTGCTGCACCTGAATCAGGTAGCGATGATTCAAATCACTGAGCAACAGGGTCTGCGCGGTATCGACGATTTCTTCGACGCGGCGGGCAATGAATTGCGCGCGGTTGTGGCAGAAGCAGCGCACCTTCAGCGACGGCTGCACCGAGCCGCGCGGCAGGTTGTTGAGGTAATCGCGCAAGCAATCGAGCAGTGCGTGCGGGCCGTCGAAACGATTGACCAGCACTTCGTTCCAGCTGTTGAGCGTGACCTGATCGAGGGTCAGTACGAGGTTTTCGCGCACGCCGGCATAGCTCAGCGAGTCGGTGCGCTCGGTGGTCATCAGGATGTTCAGATCGCGATGATGCTTGAGCGGGTCGACGCCGACGTTGATCAACATCAGCACTTCGCTGGGCACAGCGCCACGCAGCAAGGGCTCTTCGGCCAGGGTGGGCAACGGCAGGGCGATGCACTGCTGCAGGCTGCCGAGCAGGTTGAACAGCTCGAACTCGCTCAGGTCGCTGGTGCCCGGATGCAGGGCCAGACGGGTGCTGCTGTCGATCACGCCGTTGCGGTGGCACCAGGTCAGCAGTTCAAGCAGTTCGCGACTGCGTTTGATCGGCGCAAAGTTTTCCCACTCCAGCGCTGTCAGGCTACCGTTGTACAGGCCCCACTGGGTCTGCCCCGGCTCTTTTTTGTTGGGCGACTGCACCAGGGTCAGGGTGTCTTCGGCCAGATCCGGGGCGATGCCCGGATTGATGAACTCGACCTTGTCGGCCTTGCGCTCGAACGCCGCATAAAGGCGCCGGCCGAGGACATTCAGGTCGCGCTTGTTGATCAGGCTGACGGTCTGTTCGCTGCGGGCGAACTGGGTCAGGAAGCGATAGCTGTAATTGAGCTCGTTGACCAGCGCGCGACGCTCGGCGCTGACCTGGCGGACTTTCCACTGACTGCGACTGTCGAGCAGCGCCAGTTGCCGCTGATCCCAGTGCCACTCGCTGGCCAGGCGTTCGAGCAGTGCCCGTTGCCAGCCCTGGCTGCGGCTGTTGCCGGTGAGTTTGCGGTTGACCTTCAGATACAGCGCGCGACGCACCAGTTCAAGCCGTTCCGGCTCGTTGCGGGCGATGAGGTATTCCTCGATACGCCGATACACGACCATGTACGGGTCCAGCTCATCGAGATCGAGCTGGTTGGCGAACACGGCGTTCTTGAAGCGCAGACTCAGGCACTGCACGTGCGGGTGTTCGCTGGCGTACACCTCGGTCAGCAGCAGTTTGAGCACTGACTTGTAAGGTGACTCGATGCCTTTGAACAACTGCCACAACCCGGCACCGATGAATTCTCCGGGCGGAATCGTCGCCAGCGGCCCGAGATCCAGGGTTTCGTCTGCACGAATAAAGCGTTTGGACAGCAGGGTATGGGTGTAATCGTCGTAGGCCGTTTCTTCGTAAACCGGCACCAGCCACCAGATTGGCGTGCGCCCGGCCAGCCAGATCGCCGTGCGGTAAAACTCGTCGAGCAGCAGATAGTGCTGGGTGCTGCCGCAGTTTTCCGAACTGAGCTGGGCGTCTCGTTCCCCCTTGATGAATCGAGCTGGGTCGATCAGGAAGAAATGCGCCTCGGCGCCCTGGCTCGCGGCCCAGGTTTCCAGCAACTGGCATTTCCTGGTCAGCTCTGCGAGTTCGCTTTCGCTCAGATCGGGCGCATGGCAGACCCACACGTCCATGTCGCTCTGATCGGCCTGGGCCAGCGTGCCGAGGCTGCCCATCAGGAACAGGCCGTGAATCGGCCGCGGCGGGTTACTGCCATGTCGCGGTTTGTAGGAGAACGAGCGGGTGAGGCGCTGCGCCTCGGTCAGCGCATTGGCGTCCGGCTCATAGTTGGACAAGCCGGCCGGCGTACTGCCCGAGACATAGCCCGGCAGCAGCGGATGATTGACGTGGAAGAACAGCGGCAACAGTGTCAGCACGCTTTGCTGGCGCGTCGACAAGCCTTCGAGTGCACGGCCGAGGCGGCCTTCATTGAGTTTGAGAAAACGTGCGCGCAGTTGGCTGAGTACCTTGCGGTCGATGCCTTCGTCCAGGTCGGGGCGGATTTCGTGGGTGCGCGTCATGTCAGCTCAAACCGGCTTGCAGGCTCGGACGAAGAGGGTCTTGGAATGGCCGCAGTTTAGCCTCTGCGCGGCAGGACGTTTAAGCTGAATTTGTTTTTTGACGGCAGATTTTTTATCGACAGCGATCAGGCGGGCCCGCGGAAATCCCGTGGCAGGAGTTCCCGTGGGCAAAGTGAGAAAAAATCAGGCGGTTTCCTGCTCTCTCAGAATCGTCAGTACGGTCTGCACATTTTGCGCGGCATCGCGGCCAAGGCTGGTCAGATACCCGCCATCAGGCTGGTCGGTGAGTTCTTTTTCGAAGAGGCGTTTGGCGGCGGCTATGTGTTTCGGGGCAGCGGTCTGATGAATTTTCAGACCTTCCTGGGAACTGTCCAGGTTGAAGAGTGCAAGGACTTCCAGTTCGGCAACCAACTCAGGGGTAAGCGACATAAGGACTCCAGACTTTCTAGGAATTGGACGACAGCGCCCCTAAGGTGAACCCGCTGGTGCGGCATGTCCAGTGCTCGGATCAGGGATTTTGTCTTGAGGCGAATTCCAGTGTAGTCCGCATAAAAAAGATCGCAGCCTTCGGCAGCTCCTACATGGGATCCGTGTAGGAGCTGCCGAAGGCTGCGATCTTTTGATCTTAATGTTTTTCCGGTGGCAGCTCTGGCAAAGCGCGCAAGGCCGTTTCGTACCACTGGGTGTCGAACGGGCGATCTTCATCGAGCATCGCGTCAATCTCGAAAGCCAGCACGTGGGCCATCAGATTGAGGATCTCCTCACGTTCCATGCCGACCAGCGTCAGCTTGTTCAACGTCGCCTTCGCCGCCGGCGGGTTGTCGCTTTCGATCTGGTTTTCGATGGCTTCGATCAGCGTCGCTTCGGTGAATGCTTCTTCGTCGTCATCGTTGACGATATCTGTCGGCTCGCTCATGGCAGGCTCCTCAGGGAAAGGCGCCAGTTTACCCGCATTCAGCGGCGTGATGCTGCTGGCGGGAAACGCCGCGGCGATCTATAAACAGGCACTGCCCACCCCGCACGGCCTGGAGGCTCTGTGATGTTCAAGCTCTACGGATTCGCTGTCAGTAACTACTACAACATGGTCAAACTGGCGCTGCTGGAAAAAGGCCTGCCCTTCGAAGAGGTGACCTTCTATCCGACGCAAACCCCGGAGTCACTGGCCATCAGCCCGCGCGGCAAGGTCCCGGTGCTGGGCGTCGACGCCGGTTACATCAACGAAACCGCGATCATCCTCGAATACCTCGAACAATCACAGCAGGGCACGCCGCTCCTGCCGAGCGATCCCTTCGAACGCGCGCAGGTATTGGCGATTGCCAAGGAGATCGAGTTGTACATCGAGTTGCCGGGGCGTGCCTGTTATGGCGAGGCGTTTTTCGGTGTGACATTGCCGGAGCCGATCAAGGAGAAGACCCGGACCGAATTGCTGTTGGGCTTTGCTGCGTTGGGCCGTCACGGCAAGTTCGCCCCGTATGTGGCCGGCGACACTTTGAGCATTGCCGATCTGTATTTCCTCTACAGCGTGCCGCTGGCCTGTGCGGTCGGGCAGAAGCTGTTCGGGATCGATCTGCTGGCCGAGATGCCGCAGGCGAAAGCCTTGCTCGAACGACTTGAGCAGAATCCGCATGTGCAGCAGATTGCAGCGGACAAGGATGCGGCGATGCCGGCGTTTTTGGCGATGGTGGCTGCCAAGAAGTGAGTGTTGTAGCGCTCTGAAGGAAGCCTTCGCGAGCAGGCTCGCTCCCACATTGAATCGGTGGTGAACACAAATTTTGTGAACATCCCGAATCCCTGTGGGAGCGAGCCTGCTCGCGAAGCTTTTTTGACTTTTAGCGGCTGGCAATCAACGCCTGACCGCGAGCCACTGCAGCTTTCACCTGCGCTGGCGCCGTCCCGCCGATATGGTCGCGAGCGTTCACCGAGCCTTCGAGCGTCAGCACGGCAAATACGTCCTGCTCGATCTGATCGCTGAACTGACGCAGTTCTTCCAGACTCATTTCGGCCAGATCCTTGCCGGTGTCGACGCCGTATTTCACCGCGTGGCCAACGATTTCGTGGCAGTCGCGGAACGGCAGGCCACGGCGTACCAGGTAGTCCGCCAGGTCGGTCGCGGTGGAGAAACCACGCAGCGCCGCTTCGCGCATGATCGCGTGTTTCGGCTTGATCGCCGGGATCATGTCAGCAAAAGCGCGCAGCGAATCGCGCAGGGTGTCGGCGGCGTCGAACAGCGGTTCCTTGTCTTCCTGATTGTCCTTGTTGTAGGCCAGCGGCTGGCCTTTCATCAGGGTCAGCAGGCCCATCAGCGCACCGAAGGCGCGGCCGGTCTTGCCGCGCACCAGCTCTGGCACGTCGGGGTTTTTCTTTTGCGGCATGATCGAGCTGCCGGTGCAGAAACGGTCCGGCAGATCGATGAACTGGAACTGCGCGCTGGTCCACAGCACCAGCTCTTCGGAGAAGCGCGACAGGTGCATCATCGCGATGCTCGCGGCCGAGCAGAATTCGATGGCGAAGTCGCGATCGGAAACGTTGTCCAGCGAGTTGCCGCCGACGGCGTCGAAGCCGAGCAGCTGCGCAGTGTATTCGCGGTCGATCGGGTAGGTGGTGCCGGCCAGCGCGGCGCTGCCCAGCGGCATGCGGTTGGTGCGTTTGCGGCAGTCGACCAGGCGCTCGTAGTCGCGGCTGAGCATTTCGAACCACGCCAGCATGTGGTGCCCGAAGGTCACTGGCTGCGCAGTCTGCAGGTGGGTGAAGCCGGGCATGATGCTCGCCGCTTCACGTTCGGCCTGCTCCAGCAGGCCTTTTTGCAGGCGGGTGATCTCGGCGAGGATCAGGTCGATTTCGTCACGCAGCCACAGGCGGATGTCGGTGGCAACCTGGTCGTTGCGGCTGCGCCCGGTGTGGAGCTTTTTACCGGTGACGCCGATGCGGTCGGTCAGGCGTGCTTCGATGTTCATGTGCACGTCTTCGAGGTCGACGCGCCAGTCGAACTGGCCGGCCTCGATTTCGCCCTGAATGGTGTTCAGGCCATCGATGATGCTGTCGCGCTCGGCATCGGTCAGCACGCCGACCCGGGCCAGCATGGTGGCGTGGGCGATCGAGCCCATGATGTCGTGGCGATACAGGCGCTGGTCGAAAGTGACGGAGGCGGTGAAGCGGGCGACGAAGGCGTCGACGGGTTCACTGAAGCGGCCGCCCCAGGACTGATTGGTCTTGTCAGTGCTCATGAATTCGCTCGTATCGGCTTGAAGAAATGGCGTAAACGCTGGCGCGGATGATAACAGGGTTGCCAATCCTGTCGCTGACAGCGGTAGGCAGGTTTTTTTCCTCGGGTGTCAGGTATGGCGGGAGCTGTTCGCAAGGAATTTACAAAAGGATATTTTTTGATTGAGCAATATCGTTCCGACGAACGTCTACAGTGGACATAAGGGTCGGTGCGAATGCGGATCATGCAAAGGTCTGGCCGCCGACTATAAGAAGAGGGGGGCGGGTGAAGTTGTACAACGGTCATCCACCGTGAGAAACGCAGGAAACAGTGGGCTCTGAGCGGTACGACCCGGACGCTGGCAAATATTGCTGGCCGACGTACGGCACTTTTTGGCGCTCGGGCTAGTCTTAGCGTGGATCGCGGTGACGGACGTCACTACACCTGTCTACGCTATCCTTGTGCGAGACTCACGCAGGAATCCAGCGCAATATGAATGTCCTGATCGTTGATGACGAACCCCTGGCTCGCGAGCGCCTAAGCCGTATGGTGAGCGAGCTCGAGGGTTACACAGTCCTGGAGCCCAGTGCCACGAATGGCGAGGAGGCGTTAGCGCTGATCGACAGCCACAAGCCGGATATCGTGCTGCTCGATATCCGCATGCCGGGCCTCGATGGCCTGCAGGTTGCTGCCCGACTGTGCGAACGAGAGACGCCGCCGGCCGTGGTGTTTTGCACCAGTCCCGATGAATTTGCCGTGGAAGCCCTGCAGGCCAGCGCCGTGGGCTATGTGGTGAAACCTGTGCGAACCGAACCCTTGCATGACGCCCTGAAGCGGGCCGACCGTCCCAACCGGGCGCAACTCTCGGCCCTGACCCGTCCCGCTGCCGAGAGTGGCAACGGCCCACGCAGCCACATCAGCGCGCGCACCCGCAAAGGCATCGAGCTGATTCCGCTGGATCAGGTGGTCTACTTTATCGCCGACCACAAATACGTGACCCTGCGTCACGAGGCCGGCGAGGTGCTGCTCGACGAACCCCTCAAAGCCCTCGAAGACGAATTCGGCGAACGCTTCGTGCGTATCCACCGCAATGCGCTGGTCGCCCGCGACCGCATCGAGCGATTGCAGCGCACACCACTGGGACATTTCCAGTTGTTCCTCAAAGGCCTCAATGGCGATGCGCTGATTGTCAGCCGTCGGCATGTCGCTGGCGTGCGCAAGATGATGCAGGGGCTTTGACCCGGTCGTCACCGGGCTTTTCACTTCTTTTACCCGGCATGGCAGGCCAGGGAGGCCACGCCGTTTTCTGATTCAGGTCAAAGTGGAATTGACTGAGCTGTTATTATCCGCCGTATCTATTCAGTACGGATTGTTCCATGTCCCCTCGCGAAATCCGCATCGCCACCCGTAAAAGTGCGCTGGCCCTCTGGCAGGCCGAATACGTCAAAGCCCGTCTGGAAGCGGCCCACCCGGGCTTGCTGGTGACGCTGGTGCCCATGGTCAGTCGCGGCGACAAGCTGCTCGACTCGCCACTGTCGAAGATCGGCGGCAAGGGCCTGTTCGTCAAGGAACTGGAAACCGCGCTGCTGGAAAACGAAGCCGACATCGCCGTGCATTCGATGAAAGACGTGCCGATGGACTTCCCTCAAGGCCTGGGCCTGTTCTGCATCTGCGAACGTGAAGACCCGCGCGATGCATTCGTCTCCAACACCTACGCAAGTCTTGAAGCGCTGCCGACCGGTGCCGTTGTCGGCACATCGAGCCTGCGTCGGCAGACCCAATTGCTGGCGCGTCGCCCGGATCTGCAGATCCGTTTCCTGCGCGGCAACGTCAATACCCGTCTGGCCAAGCTCGACGCCGGTGAGTACGACGCGATCATCCTCGCAGCGGCCGGCTTGATCCGCCTTGGTTTTGAAGATCGCATCACCTCGGCGATCAGTGTCGATGACAGTCTGCCGGCCGGTGGCCAGGGCGCGGTCGGTATCGAATGCCGCAGCGCCGACAACGAAATTCACGCCTTGCTCGCGCCTATGCATCACGCCGATACCGCTTCGCGCGTCAACGCCGAACGTGCTCTCAACAAACATCTCAACGGTGGCTGCCAAGTGCCGATCGCCTGCTACGCCGTGCTCGAAGGCGAGCAGTTGTGGTTGCGCGGTCTGGTCGGTGAGCCAAGCGGCGGCAAGCTGCTCAGCGCCGAAGCGCGCGCGCCGCGCGCTAACGCTGAAGCCTTGGGCGTGCAGGTCGCCGAAGACCTGCTCAAGCAGGGCGCCGACGACATTCTCAAAGCGGTATACGGCGAGGCGGGTCACGAGTGACCGGCTGGCGCCTGCTGCTGACGCGCCCTGCGGATGACTGTGCGGCGCTGGCCGAACAGCTGGCCGGGCAGGGGATTTTCAGCAGTTGCCTGCCGCTTTTGGACATTGTTCCGCTGCCGCTCTCTGACAGTATTCGTCAGTCGATCAGGCGATTGTCTGCCTGCAGCGCAGTGATCGTAGTCAGCAAACCGGCGGCGCGGATCGCGGTAGATCTGCTCAAGTGCGAAGGCTCGGCACCGTTGACCATGCCGTGGTTCAGCGTCGGCGCGGCGACCGCAGAGATTCTGCGCGAGGACGGTCTCGATGTGAACTTCCCGGCTGATGGCGATGACAGTGAAGCCTTGCTGCAACTGCCGCGTCTGCGCGAGGCGGTCAGCCAACCCGGTGCGCAGGTGATGATCCTGCGTGGCGAGGGTGGTCGGGAGCTGCTTGCCGAGCGCCTGCGCGCGCTTGGTGCTAGTGTCGAGTATCTGGAGTTGTATCGCCGCGACCTTCCAGCCTATCCGCCAAACGAGCTGCTACGGCGTATCGAAGCGGAACGCTTGAACGGGCTGGTGGTCAGCAGTGGACAGGGTTTCGAGCACCTGCGGCAGATGGCCGGCGATGCCTGGCCGCAGATCGCGCCGTTGCCGTTGTTTGTTCCAAGCCCGAGGGTCGCCGAGCTGGCACGTGCCGCCGGCGCTCAAACAGTTGTGGATTGCCGCGGCGCGAATGCCGCGGCTTTGCTGACGGCGTTACGGGAATTTCCGGTGCCGTTTTCTAATGCAAAGGATGGATACGTGAGCGAAACAGCCTTGCCAAAAGATGACGTCCAGCCTGCGCTCGATGCCCAGGTTGAAACTCCACCACCGGCCAAAGAGCCGCGCCGAGGCAATGGACTGGCGATTGTTGCCCTGCTCCTCGGCGCTGCCGGTGTCGCCATTGGTGGCTGGGGTGTCTGGCAGGTGCGCCACCTGCAGAGCAACACGCAACAGCAGTCGAGTCAGGTACAGGCGTTGAACGATCAGGCGCAGAGTCTGAAGCTCAACGAGCAACGTTTGACCGAGCGCCTGGCGCAGTTGCCCGGTGCTGACGAACTCGCCGAGCGCCAGCGTCTGGTGACGCAATTGCAGGGCGATCAACAGCGCCTCAATCAACGACTGGAAACCGTCCTCGGCGCCAGCCGCAAGGACTGGCGCCTGGCCGAGGCCGAGCACTTGCTGCGCCTGGCCAGCCTGCGCCTCTCGGCATTGCAGGACATCAGCAGCGCGCAGGCGCTGGTGCAGGGCGCTGACGAAATCCTTCGGGAACAGAATGATCCGGGTTCCTTCGCCGCACGCGAGCAAGTGGCGAAAACCCTGGTCGCCTTGCGCAGCACCGAACAGCCGGATCGCACCGGGCTGTTCCTGCGCCTGGGCGCGCTGCGCGATCAGGTCATCGATCTCACCGAGCTGGCGCCGGAGTACAAGGATCGCGGCGAGTCGCTGCTGGGCCTGACCGCCGACGGCGATGGCGCCAGTCGCTGGGCACAATGGTGGGACAAGGTTTCGCGCTATATCCGCATCGATTTCAACGCTGACAAGAACGTCAAACCGCTGTTGGCCGGACAGAGCCTGAGCCAGGTGCGCCTGGCCCTGAGTCTGGCGCTGGAACAGGCGCAGTGGGCGGCGCTCAACGGTCAGGCGCCGGTCTACACCCAGGCGCTGGCCGAGGCGCGCGATGTGCTCAAGGGCAATTTCAACCCGGACAACCCGCAAAGCAAAGTCATGCTGGAACAGGTCGCCGAGCTGAGCAAGGAGCCGGTCACCGTCAAGACTCCGGATTTGACCGGCACCTTGAGCGCGGTGCAGGGGTATCTGGAGCGGCGTAACGTCAATGCCGAAGAATCGGTGAAACCGTTCGCCAAGCCTGCCGCCAACCCGGCGCAGGAGGCGACTCCATGAAGCGCCTCTATGTCATCGTGTTTCTGGTCATCGCCGCGACGGCAGCGCTGGGCCTGGCGATCGCCGAGCATTCCGGTTACGTGCTGGTGGCGTACAAGAGTTTCCGCTACGAGTCGAGCCTGTGGGCAACGCTGGCAGTGATCGCGGTGCTGTGGCTGCTGTTCTGGGGCATCAAGGTGCTGGTCGAGCTGGTGATGACCTCCACCGGCGTCGTCAATCCGTGGTCGCGGCGTAATCGCAGCCGCCGCGTGCAAGTGGCGATCGAACACGGCCAACTGGATCTGGCCGAAGGACGCTGGGCCAGTGCGCAGCGGCATTTGACCCGTGCGGCGGAAGCCGAGCGCCAGCCACTGCTTTACTACCTCGGCGCCGCACGCGCGGCGAACGAGCAAGGTCAGTACGAAGAAAGCGATCGTTTGCTCGAGCGTGCACTGGAGCGTCAGCCGCAAGCCGAGTTGGCGATCGCCCTGAGTCATGCACAACTGCAGACCGATCGTGGCGACACCGATGGTGCACTGGTGACGTTGCAGGCCATGCATGAACGGCATCCACGCAGCGCACAAACACTGCGTCAATTGCAGCGTCTGTATCAGCAGCGTGGCGAGTGGTCGGCGGTGATTCGTCTGCTGCCAGAGTTGCGCAAGGACAAAGTGCTGCCGCCGGCAGAACTGGCTGAACTCGAGCGGCGTGCCTGGGGTGAAAACCTGTCGCTGGCCGCGCATCGCGAAGAAGACGGCACGGTCGGGCTGCAATCGCTCAAGCGTGCGTGGGAGCAGTTGACTTCGGCGCAACGTCAGGAAGCGCCCCTGGTGGTCGCCTATGCCGAGCAACTGCGCCAGCTTGGCGCTCAGGTCGAGGCCGAAGAAGTATTGCGTTCGGCACTCAAGCGCAAGTACGACAGTCACCTGGCTCGTCTGTATGGCCTGGTTCGTGGCAGTGATCCTGCGCGTCAGTTGCAGACTGCCGAAGGCTGGCTGAAGGAGCATTCGGCCGATCCAAGCCTGCTGTTGACCCTCGGGCGTCTGTGTCTGCAAACCAGTCTGTGGGGCAAGGCCCGTGATTATCTGGAAAGCAGTCTGCGTGTACAGCGCAATCCAGAAACCTGTGCGGAGTTGGCGCGTCTGCTTGCACAGCTCGGCGATACCGAGCGCAGCAATCAGTTGTTCCAGGAAGGTCTGGGGCTGCTGGACGAACGCCTGCTGGCCGCGCCTTTGCCTGTAGCGGCGAAGGTCTGAAGGGCGGGGGAGGTCACTCCCTCGCGAACTTTCAACCAGTGAAAATTCCTCTTCGTTGCTCCCTTGAGGCAAAGTCCTACAGCGTGCTTCATCGTTTCCTCTCGAACCTGTCGGGTTTTCCCTACACCTGTGGTGAACTGTCGGCAGGCCCTCGCCTTGAAAGGCTGACACGCTTTCCTCTACCGTAACCGTCTGTCTCTACTGTTACGGAAAAGCCATGTCGTTGGCCTGCTCACGCTCCTTGTTCTTCATGGCTTTCATTGCGGGGGCCTTTGCTCTGGGAGCTTCCTATTATCTCGAATACGCGATCGGTCTTACGCCATGCAGCCTGTGCCTGGTGCAGCGATTGTTCCTCACGTTGCTGTGCATCACCTGTGGCGTAGCAGCGGTGCACGGCCCCAGGCGCGTTGGCTTGTGGTGTTACTGGCTGTTTGCGCTGGGCGCCAGTCTGGGCGGTACCATGGCTGCGTGGCGCCAGGTATTGATCCAGAGTGATTCCATGCTGCAGCTGGTCAAATGCACGCCGGCGGTGGAGACGTTCTTCAGCGGGTTGCCGTGGATATGCGCCTTGCAACGGATGTTCAACGGTGGCGCCGATTGCGCGGAAATTTCCTGGACGCTGTTCGATTTGAGCATCCCGGAATGGAGTCTGCTGTTTTTTGTCGGCGTATCGATTCTTGCGGTCTATCAGTTGCTGCGTCTGATCTGGAGCGCTCTGCAACGACCGGTCAGCGACGAAGCGTCGCATCACGCGCTGGTCAGGGATTAAACACTTGTATGAACTTTATCTCCTGCGTACCTTGAAGCCATAGGCGTGCGGGCATAATCTGGCCGGCACGTGTCATTGGATTTATGTTGCTCGATGACGCTCTGCCCGATCGTCCACTAGTCAAATCAGAACAGCGGCGCGGGTGTGGAGCAGCATGACCCACAAGGGAAGAGAGATCGCCATGCTCGAAAGTTGTCAGAATGCTCAGGAACGTTGGGGTGGGGTTCATCTGCTGATCGACCGCTGGTTGCAGGAGCGTGAAGAGCTGATAGGCGCCTACGACAAACTCGGTGCGCAGCCTGAGTCGCTGTCCGAGAGTCGCAAGCCTTTGCAGGAGTTCTGCGGGGTGCTGGTCGATTACGTATCGGCGGGGCACTTCGAAATCTATGAACAGCTGACTGGCGAAGCCAAGGCGTTCAACGACAAGCGCGGTCTGGAACTCGCCGAAACGATCTACCCGCGCATCGATGTCATTACCGAGAAGCTGCTGGCCTTCAATGATCTGTGCGACGAAGGCAAGTGTGTCGCGGAGAAATTCAAGGAGCTCGGTGGCCTGTTGCACGAGCGTTTTGAACTTGAAGACTGCCTGATCGAAGTGCTGCACACGGCACACAAGGCAGAAGATCCGGTTCAGGCCTGATCGACATCCTGCATAAAAACGGTGCGCCGAAAACGCACCGTTTTTTTTGCCTGATCAACTCGTCGCGCCGCGTAATTCCACCTCAAATACCAGTGGCGTGAACGGCGCAATCAGGTCGCCGGCACCGTCGGCGCCATAGGCCTGATCCGATGGAATCACCAGTCGCCATTTCGCCCCTACCGGCATGTTCTGCAACGCGGTGCGCCAACCGGCGATCACGCTGTCGAGGTTGAACCATTGCGGCTGGGTGTTCTGATCGAACACGGTGCCGTCTGGCAGCTTGCCGATATACAGCACCTGCACTTTCCCGTCGGGGCCGGCCTTGGCGCCGGAGCCCGGAACCAGTTCAGTCATGAGGATGCCATCGGCCAGTTCCTTCACGCCCGGTCTGGCTTTTTCCGCGCTGAGAAAACGTTGCTCGTTTTCCATTGCGGCATCGCTCGATTGGCCTGAAGCCTGTTCGGCATTGCGCGATTCGTGGTCGGCGAGAATCTGTTCGATTCGCGCTTCACTCAACGCCAGTGGCTTGCCCTGATACGCCTGTTGCAGACCTTCGATCAGCGCCTGGATCTGCAATTGCGGCACCTCCTGACGCAGCCGCTCACCCAGGCTGGCACCGAGGCTATAAGCCAGGTCATGAGCATCGTTCGCCGTGGTTTTTTCATCGGCGTGAGCCAGCGAAAAAACCATGTATAGGGACAAAATAAAGTAGCGCGACATGGGCACTCTCCGACCTGAGATGCGGGGATTATGCCAGCGCGAACGTCTGCATCGGTGAACTGCTTTTTTCTCGGTGCAGAACATTTCGGCTGCGGTGCAACGCAACGGTGCAGATACTGTCAACATGCCCTAGCGGCGGTATCAGCAGAGGTCTAGTATGAGCCGCACTCACGTCAGCCAGGAGGTAAACCATGTCGGCCACCAAGAAGCCTGTAAATACTCCGTTGCACTTACTCCAACAACTGTCGGGCAGCTTGCTCGAGCATTTGGAAAACGCTTGCTCGCAAGCCTTGGCTGATGCTGAAAAACTGCTCGCCAAGCTGGAAAAACAGCGTGGCAAGGCGCAGGAAAAACTGCACAAGTCGCGCACCAAACTGCAAGACGCCGCCACCGCTGGCAAAGCCAAGGCGCAGAACAAAGCCAAGGCTTCGGTGAAAGAACTCGAAGACCTGCTCGATGCATTGAAAGATCGTCAGTCCGAAACCCGCAGCTACATTCTGCAACTCAAGCGTGATGCTCAGGAAAGCCTGAAACTGGCCCAGGGAGTTGGCCGCGTTCAGGAAGCAGTGGGCAAAGTATTGTCGTCGCGCTCGGCCAAACCGGCAGCGGCGCCAGCGAAGAAAGTCGCTGCCAAACCTGCTGCAAGCAAAGCTCCGGCGAAGACTGCTGCGGCCAAACCTGCTGCTGCGAGGGCCGCCGCCAAACCAGCGGCCAAGGCGCCGGTAAAAGCAGCTGCCAAGCCATTGGCGAAAACTGCAGCGAAGAAACCTGCTGCAGCGAGCGCGGCAAAACCGGCGGCTAAAACCACGGCGGCCAAACCTGCTGCAACCAAGCCAGCAGCGAAAACCACCGCTGCCAGATCAGCTGCAAAACCGGCCGCTACCAAAGCCGCGCCAGCGAAAACCGCAGCCGCCAGACCTGCTGCCAAAGCAGCGGCAAAACCTGCAGCCAAAACCGCCGCTGCGAAGCCTGCCGCCAAAACTGCTGTTAAACCGGCCGCCGCCAAATCTGCTGCGAAAGTGGCGGTAAAACCGGCTGCCAAACCAGCCGCAACATCGTCGGCAAAACCTGCGGCAAAAACCGCCGCGAAACCGGCCACCAAGCCTGCTGCGAAACCCGCTGCTGCCAAGCCTGCGACCGCAGCTGCAAAACCTGCTGCTGCAAAACCGGCCGCCAAGCCAGCCGCAAAACCAGCGGTGAAAAAGCCTGCAGCGGCCAAACCAGTCGCGACCAAACCGGCCACCGCTCCAGCGGCCAAGCCTGCCACTGCTGCTACCCCGGCTGCTCCAGCTGCGTCGGCACCCTCGTCCGCAGCTCACTCGACCCCTTCGACTGCGCCAGCGCCAGCCGCTTCGTCGAGCGCCAGCAACACCCCGACCAGCGCTTCCTAAGTGCCGGTTGCCGCGACGCGCAGCACATGCAGCGCGTCGCGGTTCGGGCTGGCCGCGTTGCCGGCCAGACCTTCAAGCCAGGTCACCGCACCTGCATCGTTACGCTTCCACTCCTGCGCCACACCTTCGAGCCGTGACAGCAAGGTACGCTCAGCTTCAAGCTCAAGTGATTTGATCTGCTCGCGCATACCCGCCACCACCGCATCATCGGCAGCCCGCGCTTTCCATTGCATGCGCAGAGTTCGCAGCGGTTGTACCACTTCGATATCCCAAGGCGCAGTCAGGGCCTTGAGCAGGCGCACGCGCGGTTCATCGCAGGCCACTGCGCGCTGCTCCAGCCACAAACCGCAGAGCAACAGGCAGACATTGGCGCCCGCCGTTTGCAATTGCAGGCAGGCATCTTCCACGCCCGGCCGGGCGTAGACATCAAGGGCAAAGCTCCACAGGTCAGAGGACATCGTGCTACTCGCGCCAGTTGTGAGCGAAGCTGGTAGACTCCGCCGCCATTATGATCCGACTTCAGAACCTGACTTTACAGCGTGGCCCGCAACGTCTGCTAGAAGACGCCGAGCTGACCCTGCACGCCGGCCACAAAGCCGGCCTCATCGGCGCCAACGGTGCCGGCAAATCCAGCCTGTTCGCGTTGCTGCGCGGCGAGTTGCACCCGGATTCGGGCGACTGCCTGCTGCCGGCCGACTGGCGCATTGCGCACATGCGTCAGGAGGTCGATACCCTCGAGCGCCTGGCGGTCGATTATGTGCTCGATGGCGACCTGCGTCTGCGCGAGGTGCAACGCGAGCTTGCCGCTGCCGAAGAGGCCCATGACGGCACTGCACTGGCGCGCCTGCATGCCGAGCTCGACAGCGCCGACGGTTACACCGCCGATGCGCGAGCGCGCAAGCTGCTCGCAGGACTCGGTTTCACCAATGAGCAGATGGATCGTCAGGTAGGAGATTTCTCCGGTGGCTGGCGGATGCGTCTGAATCTGGCGCAGGCGCTGATGTGCCCGTCGGATCTGCTGCTGCTCGACGAACCGACCAACCACTTGGACCTCGATGCGATCATCTGGCTCGAAGAGTGGCTGAAGAGTTATCCGGGTACCTTGCTGCTGATTTCCCACGACCGCGACTTCCTCGACGAAGTGGTCGATCACGTTGCGCATGTCGATCAGCGCAAACTGACCCTCTACCGTGGCGGTTACACCGCGTTCGAACGCGCCCGTGCCGAGCGTCTGGCCCAGCAGCAACAGGCCTACGAGAAGCAGCAGGCGCAGCGTGCGCACATGGAAAGCTACATCGCCCGCTTCAAGGCCCAGGCGACCAAGGCTCGTCAGGCGCAGAGCCGGATCAAGGCGCTGGAGCGCATGGAAGAGTTGTCGGCGGCCCACGTCGATTCGCCGTTCGACTTCGTCTTCCGCGAATCAACGAAGATTTCCAGCCCGCTGATCGACCTGTCCGATGCGCGCCTCGGTTATGGCGACAAGACCATCCTCGAGAAGGTCAAGCTGCAGCTGACCCCAGGCGCACGGATCGGTCTGCTCGGGCCGAACGGCGCGGGTAAGTCGACGCTGATCAAGAACCTCGCCGGCGAGCTTGAACCGCTGGCCGGGCGCTTGACCCGTGGTGAAAACACCGTGGTCGGCTACTTCGCCCAGCATCAGCTCGACTCGCTGGATTCCAAGGCCAGCCCGTTGCTGCACTTGCAGCGCCTGGCGCCGGGCGAGCGCGAGCAGACCCTGCGTGACTTCCTCGGCGGTTTCGACTTCCGTGGCGCGCGCATCGATGAGCCGGTGCTGAATTTCTCCGGTGGCGAGAAGGCCCGTCTGGCTCTCGCGTTGATCGCCTGGGAGCGGCCGAACCTGCTGCTGCTCGACGAACCGACCAACCACCTCGACCTGGAAATGCGCCTGGCGCTGACCATGGCCCTGCAGGAATTCAGCGGTGCGGTGCTGGTGGTGTCTCACGATCGGCACTTGCTCAAGAGCACCACCGACAACTTCTATCTGGTCGCCGACGGCAAGGTCGAAGAGTTCGATGGCGACCTCGAAGACTACGCGCGCTGGCTGGTGGAATACCGTCAGCGCAATGCGCCGGTCAGCAACACCCCGGTCAATCCAGACAAGACCGACAAGAAGGCTCAGCGCCAGGCAGCGGCAGCGTTGCGTCAGCAACTGGCGCCGCACAAGCGCGAGGCCGACAAGCTTGAAGCTGAACTGGGCAAGCTCCACGAGAAACTCGCCAAGGTCGATGCCAGCCTCGGTGACAGCGATATCTACGAGCCGGCGCGCAAGAACGAATTGCGTGATCTGCTCGCCGAACAGGCCAAGTTGAAGGTTCGTGAAGCCGAGCTGGAAGAAGCCTGGATGGAAGCGCTGGAAACCCTGGAAAGCATGCAGGCGGAGCTGGAGGCGTTGTCCTGATGGAAGCCTTCAAGCTGCCCTTCGCGGCCGTTTGGGTCGAACCGCTGTGGTTCACCGCGCAGATTCTGCTGATCCTGCTGGCGGGTTACCTGACTCAGCGTTTCGTCGCCAAAGGGCTGACTCGCCTGGGTGAGCGCTATCCGTTCCCGCCGCAGTTGCTGATGCCGCTGCGCGGCGTGTTGCGCTGGCTGATCATGGGCAGCGCGCTGCTATTCGTGCTCGAGCGCCTAGGCGTTTCGGCGACGGTGCTGTGGACGGCGCTGTCGGGTTTCGTTGCGGTGGCGGCGGTGGCGTTTTTCGCCATGTGGAGCGTGCTGTCCAACCTGCTCTGCGCGATTCTGATCTTCACCGTCGGACCGTTCCGCCTCGGCGATGTGGTCGAGCTGGTGGACACCACCGACAAGCCTGGCGTCAAAGGCCGGGTAATCGCGATCAATCTGCTCTACACCACGTTGGTCGAGGCTGAAGAACTCGGCACTGGCAGCGCCATGGTGCAGGTGCCGAACAGCCTGTTCTTCCAGCGTTCGGTGCGACGTTGGCGCGGGACGGATGTGTTTCCGTCGAGCGGGTTCGAGAAATAGATTTCAGGCAAGATCCAAAGATCGCAGCCTTCGGCAGCTCCTACATTTGGAATGCGATCCCTGTAGGAGCTGCCGAAGGCTGCGATCTTTGCTTTTAAGCCCAAAGCGCATTAGCTTGAGCGTCTGTCACGGTTCAGAGTCGAGGTATGCGATGGAGCTTCAAACATGGCTGGCATTTTTTGCCGCCTGCTGGGTGATCAGCCTGTCCCCGGGCGCGGGCGCCATCGCGTCGATGTCCAGCGGTCTGCAATACGGTTTCTGGCGCGGCTACTGGAATGCACTGGGCCTGCAAATCGGTCTGGCGGTGCAGATTGCAATTGTCGGCGCGGGCGTTGGCGCTGTGCTCACCGCTTCGGCCACAGCATTCCAGGCGATCAAATGGTTTGGTGTCGCCTATCTGGTTTACCTGGCGATCAAGCAATGGCGTGCGCTGCCCATGGACATGAGCGATGACGCCGCGGTACGGCCGATCGGCAAGCCGCTGGCGCTGGTATTTCGCGGCTTTCTGGTGAACATCAGCAACCCCAAGGCGCTGGTGTTCATGCTCGCGGTGCTGCCGCAGTTCATCAATCCCCATGCGCCGCTGCTGATGCAGTATGTGGTGATTGGCATGACCATGGTGGTCGTCGATCTGATCGTCATGGCCGGCTACACCGGGCTGGCGTCGAAGGTGCTGCGCCTGTTGCGCACGCCCAAGCAACAGAAGCGCATGAACCGCACCTTTGCCGGGCTGTTCATTGGCGCGGCAGCATTCATGGCGACGTTGCGCAAAGCGCCGGTGTAAACCGCTCAGGCAGAAAAAAGGCGACCTCGCAGGTCGCCTTTTTTGTTTATCCTGTCTCGTCCTGAATAAGGTTTACACCTTCTGGCTTCTTATCAGGAAGGTGCAATGGATACGAGCGCAAAACGTAGTCAGCGCGATTACACGCTGACTTTTAAATTGTCGGTTGTCGACCAAGTAGAAAAAGGCGAGTTGAGTTATAAAGAGGCTCAGCGGCGTTATGGGATTCAAGGTCGGTCGACGGTGTTGGTCTGGTTACGCAAGCATGGTCGACAAGATTGGAGCCATGGCGCCTCCATTCGCACCCAGAGGACTCGACCGATGGACGAGTCAACTTTGCCTTTGACCCCCGAGCAGAGAATCAAAGAGCTTGAGGAGCAACTGGCACTAGCAAATCAGAAAGCCAGATTCTTTGAAGATGTGGTTGATGTCCTGAAGAATGACTACGGCGTATCCATTGTAAAAAAGCGGCCCGGCAAGTCGTTGCGCAAACCCAAACCCTGAGTGTCAGCAGGGCTTGCCAGTTTATGGGGATCAGTCGCCAAGCTTTTTACAAGCGTGATCGCGTCTATCGGGCGCGAGTCGATCAAGATCAGAAACTCATCAAGTTTGTGCAGGCAATCCGGGTGCGCCAACCCTGCATTGGCGCACGCAAGCTCCAGTCATTGATGCACGCGGAGCATGAGAAACCTGAGTTGCATGTTGGCAGGGATCGCTTGTTTGAAGTGCTGCGCGAGCACCGGCAGTTGGTTCGCAGGAAACGGGCGTATCACAAGACGACCGACAGCCATCATCACTTTCGCTGCCATCCCAATTTGCTAAAACCAGGCCCGCAGCAAGTCGTTGCAACCGGTCCGGAACAGGTCTGGGTGGCCGATATTACTTACCTGTCCACCAAACGTGACGATCCGGTCTAGCTGAGCCTGGTCACAGATGCCTTCTCAAGAAAAATTGTCGGTTATCACGTGCATGGCAGCCTGCACGCCGACTCGGTGGCCCAAGCCTTACGCATGGCGTTAAAGACACGTCGAACACGTCAGAAACTGGTCCATCACTCGGATCGAGGTGTCCAGTACTGCTCGGCGCTGTATCAAAAGCTCCACGCCAAGCATGGCATCACGTGTTCGATGACGGATGGCTACGACTGCTACCAAAACGCCTTGGCAGAGCGGGTCAACGGCATCTTGAAAACAGAACTATTACTCCACCGGCCGACAGACTTGGCGCAAGCGGAGCAAATGGTGCGAGAAGCGATCCTGATCTACAACCAGGAACGCCCGCACCTGTCCTTAAAATACAAAACGCCCGATGCGGTGCATCGGGCGTTGGGGTGAAACAGGTGTAAACCTATTTCAGGACTAGACATCCCGGTCAGTCAGCGCAGGATCACCGGCGCCGTATCGCGCGGCAGGTTGTTGCGCTGCGGTGCCTCCCGCGGTTGCTCGTAACCGCCGCCACCGAGCTGCATGCTCAGTTGCCCGGCCACGTCTTCACCCAACGCTTTGGATACGTCACGCACGACCCGAGGGCGGTTGAGCGAGATCTTGATGTCGCGATGGTTCACCAGCTTGGTGTCCTGCGCTTCGCCCATCGCCGTGAAGGCCGAGGTGATCTCGTAGGTCTTGGTGTTGATCAGGCTGAAATCCGCCACCAGTGTCAGGCCCAGCACCGCCGAATAGCTGTCGGTATTCGCCAGCTCGTTGATGTCCTGGGTGAAGTCGATGTCGGACACCGTGCCGAACAGCACGTAGTCGGCGCCTTTGAAATTGCCGGCCTTGATGCGTTTGATCACGTCGTACACATCGCCCTTGGACGAGGCTGTGTACGGTGTGCCCTGCACCAGCTGGAACATGCCGGTACGCAGGATTTCACCCTTGATGTCGCCGGTGAATTTACGCAACTCGCCCTGTTCGATGTAGCTGGTGGTCGCTTCGATCTCGTTGTAACTCGAAGAACCGCTGGCGCTGTAGTAGCTCTCGCGGTGATTGCTCTGCGCTGAAACGATGTGGATGAATTGCTCCACGCGCTCCTGATACGCCAGATCCGTCACCGCTACCTTCGGGGCCGCCTGCGCGCTGAACGCGCAAGCCAGGGCCATCATGCCGATCCATGTGCGCATCGATTAACGCTCCGTGGTTTTGCGGATCTCTTTTTCGTCCATCCACTCGGCCAGCCCGCTTTCGACGTCGATCAGTTGCAGGCTGAATTTGTAGAAGACGTCCTTGTAGTCGCTGCTGCGCTTGACGATCGAGCTGATCGAGCCTTCGATGCGGTACTTGGCGGCGATCATGTTGCCGGTCTTGGCCACGGTGCTTTTCTTGTACAGACCGCTCTGGTTTTGCAGCTTGAGCTGGTCAACCTGGCTCTGCATGGCATTGTTGTCGCTGGCGAAGCGCGCGACTCCGGTCTTCATCAGCTGGGTCTTGATGCTGGTGGTGATCTCGCGGGTGTCGATGTACTCGCTGGTCTTGTTCTTCACGTCGTAGACCTGAACCACCGGACGGCCCTGCAGGATGCCGGACTGGGCCAGCGAGCGGGTCATCGACTCGGCGATCATTTGCAGGTCGGTCGAACCGAATTCGTTGGTCACGGTTTCAACCGCTTTGGTGTCACCGTAGCTGATGTTCTTGCTGCCCAGGGTCGGCGAAGTGTTGGCGCAACCGGAGGCGAGCAGGGCGATGACGGCGATGCAGGAAAAGCGTGCAAACATGAGAAAGCTCTCTCAATCAGAAATAGGGTGGCGGGCTTAAGGCGTCTTGATTTCCAGACGGAAATCCACGGCTTTCGGGGTTGGGGCGATGGCCTGAATGAAGCTGGTCTGGGCGCCGTACATCATCTGGCTTTTCCAGACTTCTTCTTCGGCAACCGGAAAACCTTCTGCGCCAAGCCAGGCAAAGCGGTAGTAGAAGATCTTGTTGCTGTTGAGGGTGTTGCTCAGCTGCACATTGACGGTCATGAAGCCGTTTTCGCGAGCCACGCGCATGGCGCCGACGACGATGTGTTTCTGCGGGCCCATGGCCACGACCTTGCTCGCGGCGCTGCCCGGCTCAGGCGGTGGCGGGGTGGCGCAGCCTGCCAGCAAGGCGAGGGCGGCGACGGCGATGATCTTCAAGCGCATTGCAAAGACTCCGTTCTTAAGGTTGTTTGAGGCTGGCGACGTTGGTCGCGGCAGCGCTCGGCATTACGTGAGCGGCGATGCCGCCAGCGAATACCTGGTTGCCCACGGCACGCAGGCTGACCACTTGATAACGCTGATCGACGGTGACCTTGACCACCGAGCCGCCCACGGCGCTCGGCAGGGTAACCTGATGCTCACCTTTTTTCAGGCGCAGACGCACCACTTGGGTGTTGTCCGGCAAGGTGCGCCATGTACGGGTATCGGCGCCTTCGAGCACCGCTGAAGAAATACCCACGGCGAGGCCGGCCAGCGGGTTGGTTTCGTTGATCTGCTTCTGCGCCACGCCTTTGGTGATTGCGCGTACGGTGGTGCGCACGATGATCCCCGGCATGTCATCGCGCAGGGCGCGGCGGGACATGGCGGTGGTGCTGTTGAGTGCGGTCAGGTCGACCTGCTTGCCGTCGACGCCGATCTGCGCAAACGGCGCGGTGGAGGTGTCCGGTTTGATGATCGGGAACGACAGCGGAGTGATCACCACGTTGTTGGAAATCGGCAGCGGCAGCGGTACGCGAATCGAGTCGCGCGCAGGCGCCAGACCGCTTTGCACGACGATGAGAATGTCGCTGTCGTCGGACTTTGAAGGCTTGTCGAGATTGACCAGCGCCTGTTCGAGCAGCGGCGTGTTCGGGCGCAATTCGGCAGCCTTGCGATAACCCGGCGCGGCCAGATCTTTCTCGCCCAGAGCTTCGTAAACGAAACCGGCCAGGTAATGGCTGAACGCACTCTGGTAGCTGTTTTTCAGGCCGACCACTTCCGGCGCGTCGAGGCTGGCCACCGGATAACCCTGCAGATCCTTGTACTGGGTCTTGATGCCTTCTTTCTCGGCCTGTTCTTCGCTCTTGAGGTATTCCTTGTCGCGCAGGTCGGCGATCACCGCTTCGCGCTCGTGAGTCTTTTTGATCGCCGTGCGGGCACCATCGAAATCGTTGACCGCCAACAGGTTCAGGGCCATCTGCGTGGTCAGCATGACTTTCTCGTAGTCATAGCCTTCGTAGCGACGCACCTTATCGTTGACGATGAAGCTGCCGAACTGCGCCAGGTACTTGGCCGAGTCGAGCTTGACCGTGTCTTCCCACTGACCGACCACCTGATCGGCGCTGCCCCAGGCGTTCTGGCTGCCCGACAGATCGCCCTTGGCGCGCAGCAGTTCGCCTTTCTCGAAGTAATAGAGCAGGTCTTTGTCGGTGCCGGTGTTGTTCTTTTCCAGCAGGGTCAGCGCAGCGTCGACGTTGCCGGAAGCCAATTGCTGGTTGGTCTGGGCCAGTTCGGAATCGTAGTTGCGAAACGCTGCGCAGCCGGACAACAGCGTGACGGCGCTGAGCGCGAGCAGCATGGGAGCGCGGATTGCCATGGGTACTTCTTCCCTGAGTAACAAGACTTGCAGCCGCGTGTGCTGGTCGGGCTGGTGTGACCTATCGACGGCGGCGCTGGCCTCCTGCCAATTCCTCATGCGTGAGGAGCTTTCATGCCGGCTCGCTGGGCGAGGGCGCGGCATTATAAGCGTGGGGTGATGGCGATGTAATGTCTTTTTAGTGGCTTAATAAATGGCCGTGCCATCACCTCGTCATGTTGTTCACTACGGCTTTGGCAACTGTCTCGTCATGCCGAAAAGCGCTGCCATTGGCGAAAACCCGATCGCCGAGGGCGCGCAGGATGATGACCTGGCGGTTCTGATCAATCCGGATCTTCAGCGGCGCGGCGTTGTTGACGTGGGGCAGGGTGATCGCGTGTTCACCTTTCTTCAGGCGCAGGCGCACCACCTGAGTCAGGTTGGGCAGTGTCCGCCAGGTACGCGTGTCGGCCTGTTCGAAACCATCCCAGTGCGTTACGTACGAGGCTTTGCTCGGGTCGCGTCGGTTGTCGGTGGCCTGCACATCCGCTGCCAGAAAGGCTCGGTAAGTCGTGCGCTGGATAATGCCGGGCATGTCATCGCGCAGCGTACGCAAGGACATGTCGGTGATGCTGTTGACCGCGATAAGTCTGTTCTGCCGGCCATCGATGCCAATCTGATTGAACGACGGTGTCGAAGTGTCGGGCACCATCACCGGAAACGAAATGTTGGCGACAATGACCTGACCGTCAGCCAGCTTCACCGGGTACGGCACACGCAGCGAACTGCGCGCGGGTGCAAGGCCGCTTTGCACGATGATCAGCACATCGCTGTCGTCACCCTTGAGGCCGGGACTGTCGAGGTCGCGCAAGGCTTGCTGGAAGAACGGCAGGTCCGGACGCAGCTCGATGGCCTGACGATAGCCGGGCGCGGCGAGGTTCTTTTCTCCGAGTGCTTCATAGGTGAACCCGGCGAGATAGTGACTGAACGCGCTCTGGTAACCGTTCTTCAAGGCAATCACCGCCGGCGCGTCCAGCATCACCACCGGATAGCCCTGCAGATCCTTGTAGTGCACGCGCACGCCCTGCTTTTTCGCGGCCTCTTCAACGCGCTCATATTCAAGCTCGCGCTGTCGGGCGATCAGGGCTTCGCGCTCATGGGTTTTCCTGATGTCGGCGCGGGCACCGTCGAAATTATTCACCGCCAGTTGGTTGAGGGCCATCTGCGTGGTCAGCATGACCTTTTCATAGTCATAGCCATCGTAGCGGCGCAGCTTGTCATTGATGATGCTGCCCCAGTGATTACCCATGGCGGCCAACAGCTTGTCACCGGTGGTTTCAATGGTGTCCTGGCGCTCGATCACCATTTGTTCGGCACTGCGCCATGCCGCCTGGCTCTGTGGCAGTTCACCGCCTGCACTCAACACCGCGCCTTTCTCGAAGAAATAGAGCAAATCCTTCTGCTCGTCCGGGTTATGCGCCTCAATCAGCCCCAGGGAGCCGGCGACATTGCCTTGCTTCAATTGCTCGGTGGTCTGTTCCAGTTCCAGATCGTAATTGCGATAAGCCGCGCAACCGGCCAGTTGCGTAAGGGCGGTCAGCAGCAGAGGAAGCAGCAGGGAATGGCGCATTGGGAACAGATCTTCCTTGAGTAAGGCGGGAGCTTTTTCGTTATCGGCGCCGATGGTGGCACAGTGCTTCAACGTTATAAATCATTACCCTCCGGTGGCAACAAAGCTTGAGAGAAACGTCTGCGAAGTGAACAATATGTAACTTCGCATTTCCATTTGAGATTCGTTCATGACTGCCTCGTCCCGATTGCTGGCCTGGCTGCTGTTCCCGTTATTGTCCCTGAGCAGCCTGCCGCTGCTGGCCGATACCGTGGAAGGCGCGCCGCAAGCGTTGCACCTGCTCGATTACATCAGTGCCGACTACCCGCCGACGGTCGCGGCAGGCAAAGTCATCGACGATGGCGAATACCGCGAACAGCTGGAATTCACCCAGGTTCTGCAAGGCTTGATCACTGCATTGCCAGCCAAAGCGGAAAAAGCCGCGCTGGAGCAGGGCGTGAAGTCTTTGCACGCCGCGATCAGCGCGAAGCAGGACGGTGCCGATGTCGCCCGTCAGGCCCGGCAACTGGGAGCGAAACTGGCGGTGGCGTATGAAGTCAGCCAAGCGCCGATCATTACGCCTGACCCGACACGCGGTGCGCCGTTGTATGCGCAAAATTGCTCGGTGTGCCACGGCGACACTGGCGCTGGCGACGGCCCGGCCGGCGTCGGCCTGACCCCTGCGCCAGCCAACCTGCGGGACGCAGCGCGCATGGATCACCTGAGTCTGTACGCGATCTACAGCACCCTCGGCCAAGGCGTCGAAGGCACCGACATGCCGGCGTTTGCCGATCAGCTCGATGATCGTCAGCGCTGGGATCTGGCCACCTACATCGCCGGCTTCAGTGCCGATGCGGCAGCGGCCAAGTCCGACAAGGTCTACAACATCGCCGACCTGGCCCGCCAGACCCCGGCCGAAGTGCAGGCGGCTGAGGGCGCAGAGGTTGCCGCGACTTTCCGTGCCCAACGCGCGCAACCGCCGCAGGTCAAGCGCGGCCCGGCGCAGTTGCTCGATTACACCGCCGCCACCCTGGACAAGAGCCTCGCGGCCTACCGCGCCGGTGAGCATGATCAGGCCTATGACCTGTCGGTAGCGGCGTACCTGGAGGGCTTCGAACTGGTGGAAAGCTCGCTGGACAACGTCGATGCCAACGTGCGCAAGGACACCGAAAAATCGCTGATGGCGTACCGGCAGTCGCTGCAGGACGGTCTGCCGGTCGAACAGGCCGAGCAGCGTCTGGACGCAGCCAAGGCCAAGCTCAAGGAATCCGCCGGCCTGCTGGGCAGCGATGGCTTGAGCTGGTCGCTGAGCTACATCTCCGGCCTGCTGATTCTGCTGCGCGAAGGCCTGGAAGCAATTCTGGTACTGGCGGCGATCCTCGCCTTCCTGCGCAACACCGGCCAGCAATCGGCGGTGCGCAGCGTCAACGTTGGTTGGGGGCTGGCATTGCTGGCGGGCCTGGGTACCTGGGCGCTGGCGGCGTATGTCATCGATGTCAGCGGTTCGCAGCGTGAGTTGCTGGAGGGCGCCACGGCGCTGTTTGCCAGCGTCATGGTGCTGTGGCTCGGCGTGTGGATGCATGACCGCCGTCACGCGGCGGCCTGGCAGGATTACATCAAGAGCAGCCTGGTCGGCGGCGGTGGACGTTTCGGCTTCGCGATCCTCGCGTTTTTCTCGGTGTATCGCGAGCTGTTCGAGGTGATCCTGTTCTACGAAACCCTGTGGTTGCAGGCCGGGCCTGCCGGGCACAACGCCGTGCTGGCCGGCGGCGCGACCGCTCTGGTTTTGCTGGTCGGCCTGGCGTGGGTGATTCTGCGCGGTTCGGCGAAACTGCCGCTGACCTTGTTCTTCAGCATCAACGCCGCGCTGCTGTGCGCGTTGTCGGTGGTCTTCGCCGGGCATGGTGTGAAGGCCTTGCAGGAAGCCGGGATCTTCGGCACACGGCCGGTGGCGTTTTTTGAATTCGACTGGCTGGGGATCCATGCCGATGCCTATTCGCTGATCGCGCAGGCGGTGGCGATAGTGGCAATTGTGGTGTTGTATGGGCGTAGCTGGGTGGCGGAGAAGCGCCGGGTTTCGGCTGCATAAAGGCATTCGCTGCGCTCATATTCGCGAGCAGGCTCGCTCCCACAGGTTCGGTATGTATCCTGTGGGAGCGAGCCTGCTCGCGAATTTTTTGGAGGCAAGAACATGCGTGTATGGATCGATGCCGACGCCTGTCCACGGGCGGCGAAGGATCTGGTGGTGAAGTTCGCCCTCAAGCGCCAGTTCGAGGTGGTGCTGGTGGCCGGGCAGCCGCAGATCAAGCCGGGGCTGGCCATCGTCAAACTGATCGTGGTTCCGAGCGGGCCGGATGCGGCGGATGATTATCTGGTCGAGCACGCGGTGCCGGGCGAGCTGGTGATCTGCAGCGATATTCCATTGGCCGATCGGCTGGTGAAGAAGGGCGTGGCGGCGCTGGATCCGCGCGGCAAGGAGTTCGACGCGCAGAACATGGGTGAGCGTCTGGCGGTGCGGAATCTGTTTACCGATCTCAGGGAGCAGGGCCAGATGAGCGGCGGACCGGCACCATTTGGCGAGCGTGAGAAGCAGGCGTTTGCCAATGCTTTGGACCGGATTCTGACTCGGCTCATCCGCAAGCCCTGAAAAGATCGCAGCCTGCGGCAGCTCCTACAGGGACGGTGTATGCCGCAATATCACGGCGCGACACGAAACCTGTAGGAGCTGCCGAAGGCTGCGATCTTTTGATTCAAGCGTCGTTTTCGTGGGTCAGTTCGAGCACACGGTCGACCAGTTTGTTGATCCCCGAAGCTGCTTCACTGATGGTCTGCGCCAGCATGTACGCCGGGGTGGTCACCAGTTTGCGGGCCTTGTCTTCGACGATTTCGGTGACGGCGCACTCTTCGTGGGTGGCGCCCATCTTGTTCATCGCCGCAGCGGTGTCGGCGTCGTTACCGATGGTGCAGGTCACGCCAGGGCCGTAGATTTTTGCCGCCAGCGCCGGGGAGATGCAGATCAGCCCGACTGGTTTGCCCGCTTCCGCAAACGCCTCGGCCAGGGCCAGCACCTCAGGTTGCACGGTGCAACCGGCGCCTTCTATGGCGAAGTTCGACAGGTTCTTCGCCGCGCCAAAACCGCCGGGCACGATCAGCGCGTCGAAGTCTTCGACGTCGGCGTCGCGCAGATCCTTGACGTTGCCCCGGGCAATCCGCGCCGATTCCACCAGCACATTGCGCGATTCCGGCATTTCTTCGCCGGTCAGGTGGTTGATCACATGCAATTGCGCAATGTTCGGCGCAAAGCACTGTACCTGAGCGCCGCGCTGGTCGAGGCGCAACAGGGTGATGACACTTTCCTGGATTTCGGCGCCGTCGTACACGCCACTGCCGGACAGGATCACTGCAACTTTTTTGCTCATGGGCTTCTCTCCAGATTCATGGCGCTCAATGTCCCTTAAATCGTCGTGCGTTGCCATAGGGGCATGGGCGACGCACGCGGGGGCAGAGCGCTCTCTCAATGGATCGCAACGGCGGCGGGGTGTTCATTATTTGCCTGGACTGCGCTTGGCAGCCGCCTGCGAATGGCTTATTCGGCTGGCGTTTTCGGCCCGGCAGGCGGGGTCGCTTCGGCCTGGCGCAGTTGCTCGGCCTCGGCAGCTTTGGCGATCTGCTCATCCTGATAGATCTTCTTCGCCAGCTGCGCATTCTTGAAGCGGCGGCGCAGCCACAGGCCCAAGCCGAGGATCAGCAACGCACCGAGCACCCACAGCTCATATTTCTTGATGCTGCCAAGCATGCCTTCCAGCACTGCGCCGAAGTGGTAAGCCGCTGCAGCCAGCGCGCTGGCCCAGATCGCCGCGCCGATGCCGTTGAGCAGCAAGTAGCGTCCCGGCGGATAGCCGGACAGACCGATCGCCACTGGCATCACCGTGCGCAGACCATAGACGAAACGGAAGCTCAGAACCCAGATGTCCGGATGCCTGCGGATGTGCTCCAGCGCGCGGTCGCCCATCATCTGCCAGCGCGGTTTGCGCGCGAGCAATTTGCGCCCGTGCTTGCGTCCCAGGAAGTACCACAGCTGATCGCCGGCATAACTGCCGAAGAACGCCACGACCACCACCAGGTTGATGTCCATGTATCCACGGAACGCGAGGAAGCCTGCGAGCACCAGGATGGTTTCGCCTTCGAAGAACGTGCCGAGAAACAAGGCAAAGTAGCCAAAGTCGTGCAGAAATTGTTGGAGCATTGTCTGGGTGCTGGCGAAATGAACGCGCAGCCTAACCCTTCGGACACATTCATGAAAGTGTCCAAATGTGTCTCGACGTGAACAATTCCTACACCGAGAATGGAAAGCGGCTACCTGTCACAGGTCTCACACAACTGTCATCTGTTGGTCATAATGGCCGTCTATAACTGTCACGCTCGCCCGTTTGCCCGGGCTCAGGAGTCTGCCGTGAGCTTTACCCCCGCCAATCGTCTGTTTCCCGCCACCCGCCTGCGTCGCAATCGTCGTGATGATTTTTCCCGGCGGCTGGTGCGTGAAAACGTGCTGACGGTCGATGACCTGATCCTGCCGGTATTTGTGCTCGACGGTGAGAATCGCCGCGAAGCCGTGGCCTCGATGCCGGGTGTCGAGCGACTGACGATCGATCTGCTGCTGGAAGAAGCGGCGAAGTGGGTCGAGCTGGGGATTCCAGCGCTGGCGCTGTTCCCGGTTACCCCGCCCGAACTGAAATCCCTGGATGCCGCCGAAGCGTGGAATCCCGAAGGTATCGCCCAGCGCGCCACTCGCGCCCTGCGCGAGCGTTTCCCTGAACTGGGGGTGATCACCGACGTGGCGCTGGACCCGTTCACCACCCACGGTCAGGACGGCATTCTCGACGAACACGGCTACGTGCAGAACGACATAACCGTCGATGCGCTGGTACGTCAGGCGCTGTCCCACGCCGAGGCCGGCGCGCAGGTGGTGGCGCCGTCGGACATGATGGACGGGCGCATCCAGGCCATTCGTGAAGCGCTGGAAATCGCCGGTCACGTCAACGTGCGCATCATGGCCTACTCGGCCAAATACGCCAGCACCTACTACGGCCCGTTCCGCGATGCGGTGGGTTCGGCGTCGAACCTCGGCAAAGCGAACAAGGCTTCTTATCAGATGGACCCGGCCAACAGCGACGAAGCGCTGCATGAGGTCGGAGCGGACTTGTCTGAAGGCGCGGACATGGTCATGGTCAAGCCGGGCATGCCCTACCTGGACATTCTTTTTCGGGTCAAAGATGCCTTCAAGGTGCCGACCTTCGTCTATCAGGTCAGTGGCGAATACGCCATGCACATGGCCGCTATCCAGAATGGCTGGTTGAGCGAAGCGGTGATCCTCGAGTCACTGACCGCCTTTAAACGTGCCGGTGCAGATGGCATCCTGACTTACTTTGCCGTTCGTGCCGCTCAATTGTTACGAGAGCAGAAATAGCCCTCCCAGGAACATTCCATGAATACCGAAGGACTCACTGAAGTTGCCGTAAAAGAAGCTCAGCCGGTGGTCGAGCAGATCACCGAAACCCCGCCGGAACTGGAGCCTGCGCCACCCGCGCCGGTTGCCGAAACCGCTGCGGCGGTGCCGGCGATCGCCATTCCCGGCCTGGATGACAGCAGCCTGTACATCCACCGCGAGCTTTCGCAATTGCAGTTCAACATCCGCGTGCTGGAACAGGCGCTGGACGAGTCCTACCCGTTGCTGGAGCGGCTGAAGTTCCTGCTGATCTTCTCCAGCAACCTCGACGAATTCTTCGAGATCCGCGTCGCCGGGCTGAAGAAGCAGATCACCTTCGCCCGCGAACAGGCCGGCGCTGACGGCTTGCAGCCGCATCAGGCGCTGGCGCGGATCAGCGAGCTGGTCCACGGTCACGTCGACCGCCAGTACGCGATCCTTAACGACATCCTGTTGCCCGAGCTGGAAAAGCATCAGGTGCGCTTCATCCGTCGGCGCAACTGGACGACCAAGCTCAAGACCTGGGTGCGCCGCTATTTCCGCGACGAGATTGCGCCGATCATCACCCCGATCGGCCTCGACCCGACGCACCCGTTCCCGTTGCTGGTGAACAAGAGCCTGAACTTCATCGTCGAGCTCGAAGGCATCGACGCCTTCGGGCGCGACTCCGGTCTGGCGATCATCCCCGCGCCGCGCCTGCTGCCGCGGATCATCAAGGTGCCGGAAGAAGTCGGCGGCGCCGGCGACAACTATGTGTTCCTGTCGTCGATGATTCACGCCCACGCCGATGACCTGTTCCAGGGCATGAAGGTCAAGGGCTGCTACCAGTTCCGTCTGACCCGCAACGCCGACCTGGCCCTCGATTCCGAAGACGTCGAAGACCTGGCCCGCGCCCTGCGTGGCGAGTTGTTCTCGCGGCGCTACGGTGACGCGGTGCGTCTGGAAGTCGCCGACACTTGCCCGAAACACCTCTCGGACTACCTGCTCAAGCAGTTCAACCTGAGCGAGACCGAGTTGTATCAGGTCAATGGCCCGGTCAACCTGACGCGCCTGTTCAGCATCACCGGTCTGGACAGCCATCCGGAGCTGCAATACACGCCGTTCACCCCGCAGATCCCGAAACTGCTGCAGAACAGCGAAAACATCTTCAGCGTGGTCAGCAAGCAGGACATCCTCTTGCTGCACCCGTTCGAGTCGTTCACGCCGGTGGTCGACCTGCTGCGTCAGGCGGCGAAAGACCCGCACGTTCTCGCCGTACGGCAAACGCTGTATCGCTCCGGCGCCAATTCCGAGATCGTCGATGCGCTGGTCGACGCTGCGCGTAACGGCAAGGAGGTCACCGCGGTCATCGAGCTGCGTGCGCGCTTCGACGAAGAGTCCAACCTGCAACTGGCCAGCCGTCTGCAAGCGGCCGGTGCGGTGGTGATCTACGGTGTGGTCGGCTTCAAGACCCACGCCAAGATGATGCTCATCCTGCGCCGCGAGGCTGGCGAAATCGTCCGCTACGCGCACCTCGGCACCGGCAACTATCACGCCGGTAACGCCAAGCTCTATACCGACTACAGCCTGCTGACCTCCGACGATGCCTTGTGCGAAGACGTCGGCAAACTGTTCAGCCAGTTGATCGGCATGGGCAAGACGCTGCGCATGAAAAAGCTGCTGCATGCGCCGTTTACCCTGAAGAAGGGCATGCTCGACATGATTGCCCGCGAAACCCAGTTCGCCCTCGAAGGCAAACCGGCGCACATCATCGCCAAGTTCAACTCGCTGACCGATCCGAAGATCATCCGCGCGCTGTACAAGGCCAGCCAGTCCGGCGTGCGCATCGATCTGGTGGTGCGCGGCATGTGCTGCCTGCGTCCGGGCATCGCCGGAGTCTCGCACAACATTCACGTGCGCTCGATCATTGGCCGCTTCCTCGAACACACGCGGGTGTTCTACTTCCTCAATGGTGGTGACGAGCAGATGTTCCTCTCCAGCGCCGACTGGATGGAGCGCAACCTCGACAAGCGCGTCGAGACCTGCTTCCCGGTGGAAGGCAAGAAGCTGCTGACCCGAGTCAAGAAAGAGTTGGAGCTGTACCTGACCGACAACACCCACAGCTGGAGCCTGCAGTCGGACGGCCGCTACATTCGCAATACGCCCACCGGCAACCAGAACCCGCGCAGTGCGCAGGCGACGTTGCTGGAGCGGTTGGGCAGCCCGATCTTGCCTGTTAGCAGCTAAAGCAAAGCCAAGAGCAAAAGCCCCTCACCCTAGCCCTCTCCCGGAGGGAGAGGGGACTGACCGAGGTGTCTTACGCTATACGCCGACCTGAGAAATCGAGTCGAACTCAGGCCTTGAAGCCAATAGAGATCGGCTCCCTCTCCCTCCGGGAGAGGGCTGGGGTGAGGGGAGAGCTTCACCTCCGCTCTCAAGCCGAACCCAATAAAAAAGGCGATCCCAACGGATCGCCTTTTTTGTGCCTGACACATCAACCTGTAGGAGCTGTCGAGTGCAACGAGGCTGCGATCTGTTGATCTTGATCTTGAAAAAATCAAAAGATCGCAGCCTTCGGCGGCTCCTACAGGGCAGATCAGTGCACCGTGAGAACAATCCCCACGCGCGTCAGCCAATCGGCCTCAAGGCCGAAATCCGCCTGGGTCAGCTGATTTTCATCCAGCCAGTTCTCCGGGAATTGCACATCGAGATGGTCACCATCGGCGTGCAGCACCACCTGCGGCATCGCCTGGGTTCCGCGGATGTGATGGAACAGAATCGCAAAACGCAGCAGCACGCACAGGCGAATCAGCTTGATGCCGTCATCGCCGAACTCGGCAAACTTGTCCTTGGGAATGTTGCGCCGGTGGCCGCGCACCAGTAGCGCGAGCATCTGCTGATCCTCGCGGGAGAAGCCGGCAAGGTCCGAGTGCTCGATCAGGTAGGCACCGTGCTTGTGGTAGTGATAGTGAGCGATGTCGAGGCCGACTTCGTGCACTTTCGCCGCCCAGCCCAGCAGTTCGCGCCAGATACCATCGTCCAGCTCCCAGTCCACCGCGACCTGATCGAACGCGTGCAGCGCTTTGCGCTCGACTCGCGCCGCCTGTTCCAGGTCGACGTGATAGCGCTCCATCAGCGAGGTCAGGGTGCGTTCGCGCACGTCTTCGTGATGATGGCGGCCGAGCAGGTCATACAGCACGCCTTCACGCAGCGCGCCTTCGCAATGATCCATGCGTTGCAGTTCGAGGGCGTCGAAGATTGCTTCGAGAATGGCCAGGCCCGCCGGGAAGATTGCCCGGCGGTCAGGCTTGATGCCTTCGAAATCGATCTTGTCGGCGTCGCCAAGCTTGAACAGTTTGCGCTTGAGCCATGCCAGGCCTTCGGCGTTGACCTCGCCGCTGCCATGGCCGCCGGCCTTCAGCGCCAGACCTATGGCGCGAATCGTACCGGAGGAGCCGATGGCTTCATCCCAGGTCAGGCGATGCAGGGCGTGCTCGATGCTCATGATTTCCAGCCGCGCCGCCGTATACGCCTGGGCGTAGCGGGCCGGGGTGATCTTGCCGTCCTTGAAGTAGCGCTGGGTGAAACTCACGCAGCCCATTTGCAGGCTTTCGCGCAGCAGCGGCTCGAAGCGCTGGCCGATGATGAATTCGGTACTGCCGCCGCCGATGTCGGCGACCAAACGTTTGCCCGGGGTATCAGCGAGCGTGTGCGACACGCCGAGATAGATCAGGCGCGCTTCTTCACGGCCGGAGATGACTTCTACTGTGTGGCCGAGAATTTCCTCGGCGCGGCGGATGAATTCGCCACGGTTGCGTGCTTCACGCAGGGCGTTGGTGCCGACGATGCGCACGGCGCCGAGCGGCATACCGTTGATCAGCTGGGCAAAGCGCTTGAGGCAATCGAGGCCGCGCTGCATCGATTCTTCGTTGAGCTGGCGTGCGTCGTCGATGCCGGCAGCCAGTTGCACCTTCTCGCCGAGGCGCTCGAGGATGCGGATTTCGCCGTTCCGGGCCTTGGCCACGACCATGTGAAAGCTGTTGGAGCCCAGGTCGATTGCGGCGATCAGGGACAGATTCTTGGCTTGGGATTGCGGCATGGTCAGGGGGTCTCGGTCGATAACCCCGACATCGTGCCACGATCAAACGCTGACGCCAACGCGCACGGCTCAAACCGTTGATTCAGCGCAGAAAGTCTTAGGATCGCGGCGCGGCCATTCGCGAGCAGGCTCGCTCCCACGGGTGAACGCATTCCAATGTGGGAGCGAGCTTGCTCGCGAAGAGGGCATCACTGCCTAGGAAAATCTTCAGGCTGTCGCTTCCACCGTGCCAATAAAGTTCGCCAGCTCGGCCGTCTGCGGATTGGCAAACAACACCTTCGGATCGCCCACCTCATGCACCTTGCCATGGTGCATGAAGACCAGTTTATCCCCGACTTCCCGGGCAAAGCGCATCTCGTGGGTGACCATGATCAGCGTCATGCCTTCCTTCGCCAATTGCCGCACCACGCTGAGCACTTCGTTGACCAGCTCCGGGTCGAGTGCCGAAGTGATCTCATCGCACAGCAACACCTTCGGCGACATCGCCAATGCCCGGGCAATCGCTACCCGCTGCTGCTGCCCGCCGGACAAGCGATCCGGAAAGGCATCGAATTTCTCCCCGAGCCCGACTCGCTCGAGCATTTCCCGCGCAAGCTCGGCAGCCTTGGCCTTGGGCACTTTCTGCACCACTTGCGGCGCGAGCATGACGTTTTCGCCGACGGTCAGGTGCGGGAACAGGTTGAATTGCTGAAAGACCATGCCGACCTTCTGTCGCAGGCTGCGCAGATCGGCGCGGGCGGCGTCGAGGTACTCGCCGTCGACTTCGATCACGCCATCGTTGATCGACTCCAGGCCATTGAGGGTGCGCAACAGGGTCGATTTGCCCGAGCCGCTGCGGCCGATGATCGCCACCACCTGGCCTTCCTCGACGCTGAGGTCGATGCCTTTGAGCACGTGGTGATCGCCGTAGTATTTATGCAGGGCGGAAATTCTAAGCAGAGGCATGCAGTCTCCTTTCCAGGTAGCGCGCACTGAGGGACAAGGGGTAGCAGAGCAGGAAGTAGCCGAGCGCGACGAGGCCATAGACCATGAACGGTTCAAACGTGGCATTGGCGAGCATGCCGCCGGTCTTGGTCAGCTCGGTGAAGCCGATGATCGAGGTCACCGCTGTGCCCTTGACCACTTGCACCGAGAACCCCACGGTCGGCGCCACGGCGATGCGTAGCGCTTGCGGCAGGATCACGTAGCGCAGTTGCTCCAGCGGATTGAGCGCCAGGCTCGATGAGGCTTCCCACTGGCCGTGGGGAATCGCCTCGACGCAACCGCGCCAGATCTCCGCCAGATAGGCGCTGGTGAACAAGGTCAAAGCGATCGCCGCGGCCATCCACGGCGAAATTTCGATCCCGGCCAGCGCCACGCCAAAGAACACCAGAAACAATTGCATCAACAGCGGCGTGCCCTGGAACAGCTCGATCCAGGTGCGGGCGATGCTGCTTGGCAGGGTGTTTTTCGAGATGCGCATGACCAGAATCAGCAGGCCGACCAGGCCGCCGCCAATGAACGCCACCAGCGACAGCGCCAGCGTCCACTGCAGGCCGGTGAGCAGATTGCGCAGAATGTCCCAGAAAGTGAAGTCGCTCATTGGCTGCTCCTCGCAATGAACCGCCGGCCAAACCAGTTGAGCAACTGGCGGATCAGCAGCGCCATGCACAAGTAGATCAATGTGGTCAGCGCATAGGTTTCAAAGGCGCGGAAGTTGCGCGACTGAATGAAGTTGGCAGCGAAGCTCAATTCTTCCGTGGCGATCTGCGAGCACACCGCCGAACCGAGCATGACGATGATGATCTGGCTGCTCAGCGCCGGCCAGACCTTGCCCAGTGCCGGCAGCAGGACGACGTGACGGAACGCTTCGAAACGGGTCATCGCCAATGCCGCAGCCGCTTCCAGTTGCCCGCGCGGAATCGCCTGGATGCCGGCGCGAATGATCTCGGTCGAGTAGGCGCCAAGGTTGATCACCATCGCCAGCACCGCCGCTTGCCACTCGGAGATCTGCATGCCGAGCGATGGCAGGCCGAAGAAGATGAAGAACAGCTGCACCAGAAACGGCGTGTTGCGGATCAACTCGACGTAGACGCCGAAGATCGCCGAGAACGGGCGGATGTGCCACGCCCGCACCAGCGCGCCGACAACACCCACGCCGACCCCGAGCAGCGCGCCGATAGCGGTCAGTTCAAGGGTGAACAGCGCGCCGCGCAACAGCAGGTCGGTGTTTTCCACCACCGGCAGGAAATCGAACTGATAAGCCATGAAGGTCTCCCGCGCAGTCGATCAGAGATCGGCCGGCAGCGGCTCTTTCAGCCAGGTCTGCGAGTTCTTTTCCAGTGCGCCGTCAGCCTTGGCGGTATTGAGGATGTCGTTGACCCTGGCCAGCAACGCCGCTTCGTTCTTGTTCACACCGACGTAGACTGGCGAATCCTTGAGCTTCACTTTCAGCGCCGGCACGCGTTTCGGGTTCTTTTCGCTGATCGCGACCATCACCACGTTGCCGCTGGCGATCAGGTCGACCTGGCCGGCCAGATAAGCAGCGATGGTCGAGTTGTTGTCTTCGAAGCGCTTGATGGTCACGCCTTCGGGGGCGACTTTGCTCAGCTCGATGTCTTCGATGGCTCCACGGGTGACGCTGATGGTCTTGCCCTTGAGGTCATCGAGGCTGGTGATCGCGGCGTCTGGTGGGCCGAACACCGCGAGATAGAACGGTGCGTAGGCGCGGGAGAAGTCGATGACTTTCTCACGCTCGGGGTTTTTGCCGAGGCTGGAAATCACCAGATCGACTTTGCCGGTGGTGAGGAACGGGATGCGGTTGGTGCTGTTGACCGGGGTCAGTTCAAGTTTGACCTTGAGCTGGTCGGCGAGCAGTTTCGCCGTGTCGATATCCAGACCGCGCGGCTTCATGTCCGGGCCGACCGAGCCGAACGGCGGGAAGTCCTGGGGCACGGCAACTTTCAGCGTGCCGCGTTTGACCACGTCGTCCAGACCGTCGGCGTGAGCGGGGGCCTGGCACAGCAGCAGGCCGGCAAACAGGGAAGCGAGGAGGGCGCTGTAACGCTGGGTCATGGACAATCTCCGGATCGGCGGGAAGTGATTTCTGCAAACGGACAGAGCATGGGCCGTGCCAAAAGCCTGGATTCGCCTCGGCAGGCCGCGGTATCAGCGGCTTGGTTCGGTCTTACTGGTCTGAACAGTCAACCCGGTTTTCGCACTGCGATGGCGCATCGGCAATGCGCGCCGAACCCCGCTGGGGCACGACTTGCCGGACTCGGCGAATAGCTTTACAACTAGCCGCACCTTGGCCATGACGCGTCCGCACATCATGAATTCGATCTCCCGCGCCGTACCCGAAGTGGCGCTGCAAGCGATCCGCAAACTGATCACCGAACAGGGCTTCGGCGCCGGCGATGCCTTGCCGTCGCAACGGGATCTGGCGCTGCAACTGGGCGTCAGTCGGGCATCGTTGCGTGAAGCGCTGTCGTCGCTCAGTGCACTGGGCGTGGTCAGCATTCAGCCGGGCAAGGGCGTGTTCGTGCAGTCGCCGGTCGAATTGTCGCGCGGCGAAGCGCCGGGCTGGCCATTCGCGGCGCAGGCCTCGCCGCTGGACATCTTCCAGTTGCGCTACGCGCTGGAGGGCTTTGCCGCCGGGCTCGCCGCGACAACCTTGAGCACGTTTGATCTGGATGCGCTGGAAGACAATGTCGCGGCGATGCGCGAGCAATTGCGCGGAGGCGACTTCGAAGCGGCGGCGAAACTCGACTTCGATTTTCACCGGCGCATCCTCCTGGCCAGCGGCAATCAGGCGATGCTGAGCATCCTCACCGCCAGCGCCGAGATCTTCCTCGAGAGCCAGAAACTGCCGTTCATCCGCGCCGAGCGCGCCATGGAAACCTGGCAGGAACACCGCAAGATCCTCCGCGCCCTGGCCCGCCGCGCATCGGGGGCTGCACAGAAAGCCATGCAGGAACACGTGCGCAACGCCGCCCTGCGCACCGGAATCGCCTTCATCGCTCCCGCCACGGCGTGACTTGAGCTATACCCAAACTCATCAGGGGCCATAGCAACACTCAATCATCTGCGGCTTCCTGAACAAGGGAAGGGCGGCTATGATGGGCCACGTTTTTTTGCTTACAACCTGGAGAATTCCATGAGCAGCGATCTGATCAAACACGTTAGCGACGCTAGCTTCGAAGCCGACGTACTCAAGGCCGAAGGCGCTGTCCTGGTCGACTACTGGGCTGAATGGTGCGGCCCTTGCAAAATGATCGCACCGGTTCTGGACGAGATTGCCGAGACTTACAAAGGCAAGCTGACCGTCGCCAAACTGAACATCGACGAAAACCAGGAAACCCCGGCCAAGCATGGCGTGCGTGGTATCCCGACGCTGATGCTGTTCAAGAACGGCAACGTTGAAGCGACCAAGGTCGGCGCACTGTCGAAGTCGCAACTGGCGGCTTTCCTCGACGCCAACATCTGAGCGTCGCAGTAAAACGCTGAAAAAAAGCCCCGCAAATCGCGGGGCTTTTTGCGTATTCAGGGCTAGACGCTCCGAAACTCAGGTGGTACATTCGGCCCCGCACTGGTTTCTCCAATGCCCCCTGCTAGCCGTCGCCGACGCACTCCTTTTCGAATTAGTTCGCGATCCTGTCGCCTTCTCCGCGGCGCGGCCTCATTAAGCCAAAAGCTTAATTTCCCCCCTCCATAAATGATTACGTCATTCCTATATGAATCTGACTGAACTCAAGCAAAAGCCGATTACCGAACTGCTCGAATTGGCCGAACAGATGGGCATAGAAAATATGGCCCGTTCGCGCAAGCAGGACGTGATTTTCTCCCTGCTGAAAAAGCACGCGAAAAGCGGCGAGGAAATCTCCGGTGATGGCGTGCTGGAGATTCTCCAGGACGGCTTCGGCTTCCTGCGCTCCGCAGACGCTTCCTACCTCGCCGGCCCTGACGACATCTACGTCTCGCCGAGCCAGATCCGCCGCTTCAACTTGCGCACCGGTGACACCATCGTTGGCAAGATCCGCCCTCCGAAGGAAGGCGAGCGGTATTTCGCCCTGCTCAAGGTCGACACGATCAACTTCGATCGTCCGGAGAACGCGAAAAACAAGATTCTCTTCGAGAACCTGACTCCGCTGTTTCCGACCGTGCGCATGAAGATGGAAGCCGGTAACGGTTCCACCGAAGACCTCACCGGTCGCGTGATCGACCTGTGTGCGCCGATCGGCAAAGGCCAGCGTGGTCTGATCGTCGCACCGCCGAAAGCCGGTAAAACGATCATGCTGCAGAACATCGCAGCGAACATCGCCCGTAACAATCCTGAAGTTCACCTGATCGTGCTGTTGATCGACGAGCGTCCGGAAGAAGTGACTGAAATGCAGCGCACCGTGCGCGGCGAAGTGGTTGCCTCAACCTTCGACGAGCCGCCGACCCGTCACGTGCAGGTCGCTGAAATGGTGATCGAGAAGGCCAAACGCCTGGTCGAACACAAGAAAGACGTGGTGATCCTGCTCGATTCCATCACCCGTCTGGCCCGTGCCTACAACACCGTGATCCCGAGCTCCGGCAAGGTGCTGACCGGTGGTGTCGATGCCCACGCCCTGGAGAAGCCGAAGCGTTTCTTCGGTGCCGCGCGTAACATCGAAGAAGGCGGCTCGCTGACCATTATCGCCACCGCGCTGGTTGAAACCGGCTCGAAGATGGACGAAGTGATCTACGAAGAGTTCAAGGGTACCGGCAACATGGAACTGCCTCTGGATCGCAAGATCGCCGAGAAGCGTGTGTTCCCGGCCATCAACATCAACCGTTCCGGCACCCGCCGCGAAGAGTTGCTGACCGCCGACGACGAACTGCAGCGCATGTGGATCCTGCGCAAGCTGCTGCACCCGATGGACGAAGTCGCCGCCATCGAGTTCCTGGTCGACAAGCTGAAAACGACCAAGACCAACGACGAGTTCTTCTTGTCGATGAAGCGCAAGTAATATTCTGCGCTGTTAGAAAAGGCGTCCCGCGAGGGGCGCTTTTTTTTGCCCGCGATTTATTTGTATCTGGATTGAAGTTTGCGCGGCTGCTAACGTCGCGCCTTCAAGGATTCTGTATCCAGAACAGGTAAGGTTTTTCATGCACACGTTTGGCAATCGCCGTGATATCGACGGTTTACGCGCGCTCGCGGTTCTTCCCGTCGTACTGTTTCATTTCGGGTTCAATACATTCAGCGGCGGCTTTGTCGGCGTGGATGTTTTCTTCGTCATCTCTGGATTTCTGATCACCTCGATCCTGTTTCGCGAAATCAGCGCCCAGCGCTTCAGTTTTGTCGATTTCTGGGCGCGCCGTGCCCGCCGCATTATTCCCGCCTTGACGGTGGTCATGCTGGTGACGCTGGCGCTGGGCTGGCTGCTGCTGACGGCGAAGGATTTTTCCGAGCTGGGCAGAACGGTGCGTTATCAGTCGCTGTTCATCTCCAATATTCTGTTCATGCGCGAGGACGGCTATTTTCAGCCAGCCTCCGACCTGAAACCGTTGTTGCACACCTGGTCGCTGGCGGTTGAAGAGCAGTACTACATCTTTTTCCCGTTACTGATGGCGGTGCTGGTTCGCTATTTCAGACACTGGCGCTGGATCCTGCTGGCAATGCTGCTGGTTTCCTTCGGCCTGAACATCGCCTGGATTGAGCACAAGCCGGAATTCACCTTTTTCTCTCTGCCGACGCGTGCGTGGGAATTATTGTGCGGGGCAATGCTTGCGGTAATGCCTGCGCCCAAACAGGCCGTGCGGCCGTGGCTGTATCAGATGGTTGGCGTTGCAGGTCTGGCGGCAGTGCTGGTCGCCGTATTCACGTTTGATCGCTCGACGGTGTTTCCTGGGTGGGCGGCGTTGCTCCCGGTACTGGGCACCACCGCGTTGATCTGGTCGGGCGCCCAGGGACCGAGCTGGGCCGCACGACTGTTGAGTCTGCGGCCGCTGGTCTGGATCGGCCTGCTGTCCTATTCGTTGTATCTCTGGCACTGGCCGATTTACGTATACGCCAACGCCATTTCCATCGACGGTGTCCAGCCTCTGGAGGCGTTCGCCTGGATTGCGCTGGCAGTGGGCCTGGCGTGGCTGAGCCTGCGCTACATCGAGTTGCCATTTCGGGAAAAACGTTTGCTGGGCGAGCGTAGATCCATACTCGCGGGTGCAGTGGTGGCCATTGCTGTACTGGTAGCGGTCGGATCGGCGATTCGCTCGGCCGACGGTATCCCCGGGCGCCTGAGCGGCAAGGCTCTGGAATATGCCCAGGCCCGCGAGTGGCGCGCCGGACAAATGAAATGCATGGTCGTGACGCAAGACAAATCGATCGACAAGGCCTGCCTGGTCGGCGGCGAACAGGGCACGCCACCGACTCAGGCTTTCTGGGGTGACAGCCATGCTGCCGCGCTGATGCCAGCCATCGAGAGCAATGCCCGCCGCGACGGCCGTTCGGTGTGGCTGTTCAGTATGAGCGCCTGTCCGCCGATTCTCAGCGACGAGCCGCGCCAGCGCTGCAAGGAATTCAATCAGCAAACCATGGACAAAGTGCTCAGCCTTGGTATCAAGGATGTGGTATTGGCGTCCAACTGGAGCCTGTATGTTTACGGCAGAGAGGACGGCGACAAGAAGGTCTTGCTCAACTCCCATGACGATACCGCCCAGGCTGAGCAGCGCATGGCCGCCGCGTTGCGCGCGCGTGTGGCCGCCTTGCGCGCAGCCGGGGTGCAGGTCTGGCTGTTCAGGGAGGTACCGCTGCAACGCAAGGGCACCATTAACCGCCTGACCAGTCTGGCGAGGATCGGCCGCTCCGCCGACGGTCTGGGGCGTCCGCTTGAGGAGCATCTGGCGCGCCAGCATTTTCTCGGCAACCTGTTCACGTCCATGAGCGAAGCCGATCCGGGTGTTCATGTCATCGATCCGACGCCGATGATGTGCGCCGACGGGGTTTGCAGCATCGAGGTCAACGGGCACTCGCAGTACAAGGATGAAGACCATCTTTCCGACATTGGCAGCGCCAGACTGAGCCCGCTGTTTGCACCGGTATTGCTGGGCACGAGCGGGCAATGAGTACTGCCGGGCACTGACGGGCTGCTGTTTGCCCGTCAGAGCAGGTAGGATGTACGCCTATTTTGAGGGTGCCATCGTCAATGAAATTCAAGGATCTTCGGGATTTCGTGCAGCAGCTTGAGCAGCGCGGAGAGTTGAAACGCATCCAGATTCCCGTCTCGCCGGTGCTGGAGATGACTGAGGTGTGCGACCGCACGTTGCGGGCCAAAGGCCCGGCGCTGCTGTTCGAAAAACCCACCGGTTACGACATCCCGGTGCTCGGCAACCTGTTCGGCACCCCCGAGCGCGTGGCCATGGGCATGGGCGCCGAGTCGGTCAGCGAACTGCGCGAAATCGGCAAGCTGCTGGCCTTCCTCAAGGAACCGGAGCCGCCGAAGGGCTTGAAGGACGCGTGGTCGAAACTGCCGATCTTCCGCAAGATCATTTCCATGGCGCCGAAAGTCGTCAAAGACGCGGTGTGCCAGGAAGTGGTCATCGAAGGCGATGACGTCGATCTGGCAATGCTGCCGGTGCAGACCTGCTGGCCCGGCGACGTGGGCCCGCTGATCACCTGGGGCCTGACGGTCACCAAAGGCCCGAACAAGGAACGTCAGAACCTCGGCATCTACCGCCAGCAAGTGATCGGCCGCAACAAGGTGATCATGCGCTGGCTCAGCCACCGTGGTGGCGCCCTCGACTTCCGTGAGTGGTGCGAGAAGCATCCGGGCCAGCCGTTCCCGGTGTCCGTGGCCCTTGGTGCCGATCCGGCGACGATTCTCGGTGCGGTGACGCCGGTGCCGGACAGCCTCTCCGAATACGCTTTCGCCGGCCTGTTGCGCGGTAATCGCACCGAACTGGTCAAGTGCCGTGGCAACGACCTGCAAGTACCGGCCACCGCCGAAATCATCCTTGAAGGCGTGATCCATCCGGGCGAAATGGCCGACGAAGGTCCGTACGGCGACCACACCGGTTACTACAACGAAGTCGACAGCTTCCCGGTGTTCACCGTCGAGCGCATCACCCACCGGATCAAACCGATCTATCACAGCACCTACACCGGGCGGCCGCCGGATGAGCCGGCGATTCTCGGCGTGGCGCTGAACGAAGTGTTCGTGCCGATCCTGCAGAAGCAATTCCCGGAGATCACCGACTTCTACCTGCCGCCGGAAGGCTGCTCGTACCGCATGGCCGTGGTGACAATGAAGAAGTCGTATCCGGGGCATGCCAAGCGCGTGATGCTCGGCGTCTGGTCGTTTTTGCGACAGTTCATGTACACCAAGTTCGTTATCGTCACTGACGACGATATCAACGCCCGCGACTGGAACGATGTGATCTGGGCCATCACCACACGCATGGACCCCAAGCGCGACACGGTGATGATCGACAACACGCCGATCGACTACCTCGATTTCGCTTCGCCGATTTCCGGCCTGGGCTCGAAAATGGGCCTGGATGCCACCCACAAGTGGCCGGGCGAAACCACCCGCGAGTGGGGCCGCGTGATCGTCAAGGACGACGCCGTCACCCAACGGATCGATGCCATCTGGAATCAGTTAGGAATAGATTGATGCGTGTAACCCTGCAGCCTTCCGGAGCGGTGCTCGAGATACAACCCGGTGAGCGGATTCTCGACGGCGCGCGGCGCCTGGGCTATGACTGCCCGCAAAGCTGCCGCAACGGCAATTGCCACGTGTGTGCAGCGCTGCTGGTCGAAGGCCGCGTCGAGCAGGCTGGCAAGGTCCGCGACCACGGCGAGTTCTACACCTGCATCGCCGAACCGCTGGAAGACTGCGTGCTGCTGTGGGATGGCGTGCTCGCATTGGGTGAGCTGCCGGTGCGCAGCCTGTCGTGTCAGGTCATCGAGTGCCGCGAGGTGGGCGGCGATACCTGGCGCGTGCGCCTGCGTGCACCGGCTGGCAAACCACCGCGTTATCACGCCGGGCAGTATTTGATGATCGAGCGTGAGAGCGGCGAGAAATCGGCGTTCTCCATGGCTTCGGCACCCCACGGCGGGCGTGATCTGGAAATCCACGTGCTGGCGCGCGAAGCCAGTGCGCTGAGCCTGATCGAACAGCTGCAACGCAACCCGATGGTGCGTGTCGAGCTTCCATTCGGCGACACACATCTTGCCGAGTTGCCAGACGGCCCACTGGTGTTGATTGCCGCCGGCACTGGCATGGGCCAGATTCACAGCCTGATCGAACATTGCCGAGCCGAAGGCTTCAAGCATCCAGTGCATCTGTATTGGGGCGTACGCCGTCCAGAAGATTTCTATCAGATCGAGCACTGGGACGAATGGCTGAAGCTGCCCAACCTGTTTCTGCACAAGGTCGTCAGCGACCAGTGCGGCTGGGAAGGGCGCTGCGGTATGTTGCACGAGGCGGTTTGCGAGGATTTCCCGGACCTGAAGCCGCTGCACGTCTATGCCAGCGGTTCGCCGGCGATGGTCTACGGCACGCTGGACGCGCTGGTCGAGGCGGGAATGGATGCGCATCAAATGCGCGCCGACGTGTTCGCCTATGCCCCGCGCTCTTGAAAATGTGGGAGCGAGCTTGCTCGCGAATGCGGTTTGTCAGTCATGATTGATGTCGACTGACAGATCGCTTTCGCGAGCAAGCTCGCTCCCACATTGGTTTTATGCGTAGCGCTCGCAATGCGTTATAACTCTACATATAGCCGATCGGTATTTATGTAATTGCACAAATGCCGCTAGGTTATATATCAATCAGGTAATTAATCACTGCCAGTGTCATGGCACTTAATTTGCCTTAAAACATATGTGCCTTATTGTTACAGCGGTGCGTTCTATTAAGTAATTCTTTACCCGCGGGGAGCTGAACGCTATTCGCCATGAGCGCCATTGAAAACGCAATTCTGAATCTGGCTTACCCTCCGCGGCTCGATCTGGGGCCGCAGCTGACGCACGAACAACTTCTCGCTTCCATGCAATCGACCATGGCGCGCCACAAGGGCGGGCCGGTGTGGCTGTTCGCCTATGGCTCGTTGATCTGGCGTCCGGAATGTACGGCGGTTGAGCGTATGCGCGGTCGCGTGCATGGCTACCATCGCGGCTTGTACCTGTGGTCGCACGAGCACCGTGGTACGCCGGAAATGCCCGGTCTGGTGTTCGGTCTGGATCGTGGCGGTTCCTGCAGCGGTTTTGCCTATCGCTTGCCGGAAGACAATCTCGATGCCGCGCTGTATGCGCTGTGGAAACGCGAGATGCCGTTTCCCTCGTATCGTCCGCACTGGCTTAATTGCCGGCTCGAAGATGGCACTCAGGTGCAGGCCTTGGGATTCGTGCTGGAGCGTCACCTGCCGAGCTATGCCGGCAACTTGCCGGATCATGTGCTCAGCCAGGTGTTCGCCAGCGCCAGCGGGCGTTACGGCACCACTCGCGATTATGTCGAGCAGACCGTTCACGCCCTGCGCAGCCACGCCATGCCAGACCGCAATCTGGAGGCGCGGCTCAAGCGCTGTAAATCACACAGCGATCAGGCGACCGCTTCGCGGCTCTGACTGGCGACCTGCTTGTGCCACAGCGTTGGCGCAAGAAAGGCCATCGCCAGCAGGCAAGCGCCGACCAGCAGCACGAAACCGCCGTCCCAGCCGAAATGGTCAACGGTGTAGCCCATCGCCGCACTGGCCGCGACCGAACCACCCAGATAACCAAACAGACCGGTGAAGCCCGCGGCGGTGCCGGCGGCTTTCTTCGGCGCCAGTTCCAGCGCCTGCAGGCCGATCAGCATGACCGGGCCGTAGATCAGGAAGCCGATCGACAGCAGGGCGATCATGTCGACCATCGGGTTGCCGGCCGGATTCAGCCAGTACACCAGCGTCGCCACGGTTACCAAGGCCATGAAGACCATGCCGGTCAGGCCACGGTTGCCACGGAAGATCTTGTCCGACATCCAGCCGCACAGCAGCGTGCCCGGAATCCCCGCCCACTCATAGAAGAAATAGGCCCACGAGGTTTTATCCACGGTGAAACCCTTGGCTTCCTTCAGGTAGGTCGGCGCCCAGTCCAGCACGCCGTAGCGCAGCAGGTAGACGAAGACGTTGGCCATGGCGATGTACCAGAGCATTTTGTTGCGCAGCACGTATTTGACGAAGATTTCCTTGGCGCTGAATTCGTCTTCGTGGCTGGCGTCGTAGCCTTCCGGATAATCGTTCTTGTACTGCTCGATCGGCGGCAGGCCGACCGATTGCGGGGTGTCGCGCATGGTGATGAACGCAAACACCGCCACGCCCAGTGCGACTGCTGCCGGGACGTAAAACGCCGCGTGCCAGTCGTTGAACAGACCCATGCCGATCAGGAACAGCGGGCCGATCAGACCGCCGCCGACGTTATGCGCCACGTTCCACACCGAGACCACGCCGCCGCGTTCCTTCTGCGACCACCAGTGCACCATGGTTCGCCCGCTCGGCGGCCAGCCCATGCCCTGCGCCCAGCCGTTGATGAACAACAGGATGAACATCATCGTCACGCTGGATGTTGCCCACGGCGCGAAACCGAAAATGAACATCACCCCGGCCGAGACCAGCAGGCCGAACGGCAGGAAGAAACGCGGGTTGGAACGGTCGGACACCAGGCCCATGAGGAACTTCGACAAACCGTAGGCAATGGCGATCGCCGACATCGCCAGACCAAGGTCGCCACGGCTGTAGCCTTCATCGATCAAGTAGGGCATGGCCAGGGAGAAGTTCTTGCGCAGCAGGTAGTAACCGGCGTAGCCGATAAAGATACCGGCGAAGATCTGCCAGCGCAGACGTCGGTAGGTGCTGTCTATTTTTTCTTCAGGCAAAGGAGCCTGATGTGCGGCAGGACGAAAGAAAGCAAACATTCAAGAGCTCCAGTTTTCTTGTTTTGACTGCGGATGCGAATGTTACAGTTTCGTTACCGAAAATAGCATCGCTTCACGTCGGCAAAACAGCGGAAATTTGGGCAGATGAGCGTTCCTTTATGAACATGTCGCTCTGAGATAAGTATGGGGCGCTGAGGGAATGGTGGCTCGGGTGGGTTTCTGCGGTTTAACGTGTTGCAGAGACGGATCTCAACGCTAAAGCGATCCGGATGGCTGCTCCGGATCGCTCCCTGTTGTTAACGGACCTGAACGACAACCTTGCCCACAGCCTTGCGCTGGCCAAGATCATCGATCGCCTGAGCGGCATTGCTCAGCGGATACACCAGCGACACCAGTGGTTTGAGCTTGCCCTCGGCAAACCAGGCGAACAGTTGCGCAAAGTTGGCTGCGTTGTCCTGGGGCTGGCGTTGGGCGAACGAGCCCCAGAACACGCCGAGCACCGCCGCGCCTTTAAGCAGGGCGAGGTTCACCGGCAGTTCCGGGATGCGCCCGCTGGCGAAGCCGACGACGAGCAGGCGGCCGTTCCAGGCGATGGCGCGGATGGCCTGGTCGAACAGGTCGCCGCCGACCGGGTCGTAAATCACGTCGGCGCCCTGGCCGTCGGTGAGGCGTTTGATTTCGTCCTTCAGATTGCTTTCGCTGTAGTTGATCAACTCGTCAGCCCCGGCGGCCTTGGCCACCGCGAGTTTCTCGGCGCTGCTGGCGGCGGCGATCACGCGGGCGCCCATGGCTTTGCCGATCTCCACCGCGGCGAGGCCCACACCACCGGATGCACCGAGAACCAGCAGGGTTTCGCCCGGTTGCAGGTTGGCGCGCTGCTTGAGCGCGTGCATGGAGGTGCCGTAGGTCATGCTGAAAGCAGCGGCGATGTTGAAATCCATCGACGGTGGAATCGGCAGGACGTTGTAGCCCGGCACCGCAACCTGCTCGGCAAAACTGCCCCAACCGGTCAACGCCATCACCCGGTCGCCGACTTTCAGGTGGCTGACCTTTTCCCCGACTTCGCGCACCACCCCGGCCGCTTCACCGCCCGGCGAGAACGGGAAGGGCGGTTTGAACTGGTATTTACCCTCGATGATCAGCGTGTCCGGGAAGTTGACCCCGGCGGCGTGCACGTCCAGCAGGATTTCATTCTTCTTGGCGACAGGACTGGCGACGTCTTCCAGCACCAGCGATTCGGCAGGGCCGAAGGCTTTGCACAGCACGGCTTTCATCAGGGCTATTCCTTTGGGAGTGATGGCCGATAAGTGTAGGTGTGTGAATCAACGGGTCAACGAGCATGCCCGACCCTGATAGTCAGCCATAAGCTTGTGCTTGCGCGGCGGGTCGTTATGCTAGGCCGCAAACCGGATAAGGAGCGAATTGTGAAAGCGTGGATCATGTTGTTGCTGGCCCTGTCTCTGCCTGTGGCAGCACTGGCCGAAGAAGCCAAAGAAGGCGAGGCGCCGAAGGTCAATTACATCACCCTCAGCCCGCCGTTCGTCGGCAATTACGGCCTCGACGGCACCGCCAAGCTCAAGGTTTACAAGGCCGATGTGGCCCTGCGCGTGACCGGCGAAGAGGCGAGCAAACTGGTCAAGGCCAACGAGCCGCTGATTCGCAATCAACTGGTGGCGCTGTTCACTCAGCAGACCACCGAGGCGATGGGCAGCATCGAGGGCAAAGAAAAACTGCGTCAGGAAGCGTTGAAGCAGACCCAGCAGGTCATGAATGACGAGACCGGCAAGCCAGTGGTTGAGGATCTGTTGTTCAACAACCTGATCATTCAGTAAGCCATAAAATCAAAAGATCGCAGCCTTCGGCAGCTCCTACCTTGGAATGCGTTTCCCTGTAGGAGCTGCCGAAGGCTGCGATCTTTTTGCGCGTCAACGCAACGCAATCACCGCCGCCCACTGCTCCGCCGTCACCGGCATCACCGACAACCGCGACCCTTTCTGCACCAGTGGCATCTCGGCCAACGCGGTCTGCTGCTTCAGGTAATCGAGCTTCAACACCCGCGCAAACGTCTCGACATGTTCGACATCGATCGCGCTCCAGGCATTTTTCTCCGGCGTAGCCTTGGCATCGAAGTAATGACTCTGGGGCTCCAGTGCCGTCGGATCGGGATACGCTGCTTCGATTATTCTGCCGATCCCGGCAATCCCCGGCTCCGGGCAGCTGGAATGGTAGAAAAAGAACTCGTCACCGACCGCCATCGCCCGCAGGAAGTTGCGCGCCTGATAGTTGCGAACCCCGTCCCAGCGCGCCTTGCCGAGCTTTTCCAGACCCTTGATCGAGAGTTCGTCGGGCTCCGATTTCATCAGCCAGTAGGCCATGTCATTTGCTCCTGAAGCGGTCATTGGGCAGGTTGTCGGGCAATTTTATGACAAACCGACAGTCGGTTGACGTCAGCGTTTGCGCACAGGTTCACGTTGCCGCAAAATGCCGGCCTTTAAAGCTTGACGCTGCTGCACGGCCTACGAACGGAAACCGCTGCTGTCATCGTGATGATGTGCCTTGAGGGGGGCAATCGATGAAACGCAAACCGGATTTGCTATGGACTTTGGTAATTTTGTTTGGCTTGGGCGTGGTAACCACCGGTTACGCGCAGAGCCTGTGGGCGAACAAGACCGACGCGCCGATTGAAGTGGCGCAACAGGTGCAACAGTCGACCGCTTTCAAACGCTGAACCTGTCTCTTCGACGCCGCTGTTCTGTGCGGCGTCTACTCTGCGAAATACCATGCCTTGTCAGTGACCGTGCCTTGTAACGGGACATCCCAACTCGCCTGCGCCAAACGCTCGACCTTCTGACATTCATGGGCCAGGCCCAGCAGCGTCGGCTTGCGCCAGTTCTTGCGCCGGGCCAGATAGGCGAGGCTGCGATCATAAAATCCGCCGCCCATGCCCAGTCGCCCGCCGACATCGTCAAATCCGACCAGCGGCAACAGCACCAGATCCAGCGCCCATACCTTGCGTTGTCGAGCCAGACTGGCCCGGGGCTCAAGGATGCGGAAACGATTGGGGCTGAGCTTTTCGCCAGGACGAATACGCTGAAAGACCATCTTCGTTCGCGGCCAGGCGCTGAGTACCGGCAGATAAGTCGCCTTGCCGCGACGCTGGGCTTCGCGCAGCAGCAAGCGCGGATCGATTTCACCGTCGGTGGGCAAATACAGAGAGATATGTTTCGCCCGGCGAAAATGCGGGTCTTGGGCCAATTGCCGGAACAGGCCTTTGGCAGCCTGGCGTTGTTCGCCCGGCGTCAGTGCGCGGCGCGCCTTGCGCAGCAGGCGACGGAGTTGCGGGCGGGGCAGCAGCGCGGGTTCGGTCATGGTTCGGCTTCGGCAGGTGGATGCAAAAACGTACGCATAAAAAATCCGATGTCGGCATACACCGACATCGGATTCGAATCAGGCTCCCCGGATGAACCGCTGTCAACTCAGCCCTTGAACCCGAAAGTTCAAGGTGGAAGAAGCAGTAGACTTTAAGGCTTTCCGTCTAGCGGACATGCACACCAGCCCAACGTGCAACTTCCAGGGTAGTGCGAATCGGCTCCGGGACATCGTCAACTGGCAAGCACCCCAGGGAGTGTGGCGAGTATACCTCAAGCTGCCAGTCGAATCAGCCCTTGGCGGTACTCTGATCGTCGGCGAGGACCAGATCGACACGATCGAGCAAGTCGCGCACCTGTTCGCGGGTCGAACCGCTGGCCTGGATGTCCGGGCGCTCTTCTTTGTGCAACAGGTCGTGGGTGATGTTCAGCGCGGCCATCACGGCAATGCGGTCGGCACCGATGACTTTGCCGCTGCTGCGGATCTCGCGCATCTTGCCGTCCAGGTAGCGGGCGGCACTGACCAGATTGCTGCGTTCTTCCGGCGGGCAGATGATCGAATACTCTTTGTCGAGGATCTGCACGGTAACGCTATTGCTTGAACTCATGAGTCTTGCTCCAGGGCCTTGAGGCGCGAAATCATCGATTCGACCTTACGCCGGGCGATTTCGTTTTTTTCAATGAGGTGAGCGCGTTCCTCGCGCCAGGTTTTTTCCTGAGCTAGTAAGAGTGCGTTTTGACTCTTAAGTTGCTCGACTCGGCCAATCAGCAGTTCGAGTCTGGCCATCAGCGCTTGCAGGTCGGTGTCTTCCATTGGGTCCACGTGTTCGTCTGATGGGGGTGACTGGCGGACAGCCTTTAATGGTCTTGGCGGGGCTGTCGATGTAGGATACAAGGCCTTCATTCTAGACATAGCGCCGTCTGGCGCCTAGCTGCCCATGACCATTGCGAATTCCCCGTACCAAGCCTTTGCCACCCTGCTGACTGCCAGCGGCCACAACGTCTCGCCTGCCGAACTGCACGGCGTGCTGCTCGGGCGCAGTTGCGCCGGGGCCGGCTTCGATCACGAAGGCTGGCTCATCGACGCCGCCGAACTGCTCGAAGGCGACATCCAGGACAACGTCCGCAACGCCCTGATCGGCCTGCAGGAGATGGTCAAGGGCGAGCTGACCGGTGACGACGTCACCGTGGTTCTGCTGCTGCCGACCGACGATGCACCGCTGGCCGAGCGCGCTGCTGCGCTGGGCGAATGGTGCCAGGGCTTCCTCAGCGGTTTCGGCCTGAACTGCCGCGACAGCAGCATGCTCAGCACCGAAGCCACCGAAGTGCTGCAGGATCTGGCGGCGATTTCCCAGGTTCAGGATGCGCTGGAAGAATCCGAAGACGGCGAGTCCGACTACATGGAAGTCATGGAATACCTGCGCGTCGCGCCGCTGCTGCTGTTCTCGGAAACCAAAAAAGCCGATGTACCGCCAGCCGCCAAGCCGTCGCTGCATTAATCGCGTGCCAGGGAAAGCCATCTGCCCATGACCCATATCCCCAAAGCGGAATACAGCCGTCGCCGCAAGGCCCTGATGGCGCAGATGGAACCCAACAGCATCGCAATCCTACCCGCCGCCGCGGTGGCCATCCGCAACCGCGACGTCGAGCACGTCTACCGGCAGGACAGCGACTTCCAGTACCTCAGCGGTTTTCCCGAGCCGCAAGCCGTCATCGTCCTGATGCCCGGGCGTGAGCACGGCGAGTACATCCTGTTCTGCCGTGAACGCAACGCCGAGCGCGAATTGTGGGATGGCTTGCGCGCCGGGCAGGAAGGCGCGATCAGCGAATACGGCGCCGATGATGCGTTTCCGATTACCGACATCGACGACATCCTCCCGGGCCTGATCGAAGGCCGCGACCGGGTCTATTCGGCGATGGGCAGCAACCCGGAATTCGATCGGCACCTGATGGAGTGGATCAACGTGATCCGCTCCAAGGCGCACCTTGGTGCGCAGCCGCCGAATGAATTCGTTGCCCTGGATCACCTGCTGCACGACATGCGCCTGTATAAATCGGCGGCAGAAGTGAAGGTGATGCGCGAGGCTGCGCGGATCTCGGCGCAAGCGCATATCCGCGCGATGCAGGCCAGTCGGCCCGGGCTCTATGAGTACAGCCTCGAAGCCGAATTGGATTACGAATTCCGTAAGGGCGGGGCGAAAATGCCGGCCTACGGTTCGATCGTCGCCGCCGGGCGCAACAGCTGCATCCTGCATTACCAGCAGAATGACGCGCTGCTCAAGGACGGTGATCTGGTGTTGATCGACGCCGGCTGCGAGATCGACTGCTACGCCAGCGATATCACCCGCACCTGGCCGGTCAACGGCAAGTTTTCGCCCGAGCAGAAAGCGATCTACGAATTGGTACTGGCCTCGCAAGAAGCCGCGTTCGCCGAAATCGCCCCGAACAAGCACTGGAACCAGGCGCATGAAGCCACAGTGCGAGTGATTACCACAGGGCTGGTGAGACTCGGCTTGTTGCAAGGCGAGGTCGATGAATTGATCGCCAGCGAAGCCTACAAAGCGTTTTACATGCACCGCGCCGGCCACTGGCTGGGCATGGATGTGCATGACGTCGGCGAGTACAAGGTCGGCGGCGAATGGCGCGTGCTGGAAGTCGGCATGGCGCTGACCGTGGAACCGGGCATCTACATCGCCCCGGACAACCAGAACGTGGCGAAGAAATGGCGCGGCATTGGCGTGCGCATCGAGGACGACGTGGTCGTGACCCGATCCGGTTGTGAAATTCTCACCGGCGGTGTGCCGAAAACCGTCGCCGAGATCGAAGCGCTGATGGCACAAGCAAGGACACACGCAGCATGAGTCGAGTCAATCTGGCAATCATCGGTGGCGGTCTGGTCGGCGCCAGTCTGGCGTTGGCCTTGCAGGCCGGAGCCAAGGCGCAAGGCTGGAAAATCGTCCTGATCGAACCGTTCGCCCCCGGCGACAGCTGGCAGCCAAGCTACGACGCCCGCTCCTCGGCGCTATCGTTCGGCTCGCGGCAGATTTACCAGCGCCTGGGCGTCTGGCAGGAAATTTCCCGCCGCGCCGAGCCGATCAAACAGATTCATGTCTCCGACCGCGGCCGTTTCTCCACCGCACGTTTGTCGGCGATGGAAGAGGGCGTACCCGCGCTCGGTTACGTGGTGGAAAACGCCTGGCTCGGCCAGTGCCTGTGGCAGCACCTCGACAAAGACGTGGTCAATTGGCGCTGCCCGGCGGAAGTCACGCGCATGGAGCCGTTGGCCGATGGCTATCGCCTGACCCTCAACGATGAAACCTCGCTGGAATGCGACCTCGCAGTGCTCGCCGATGGCGGCCGTTCCGGGTTGCGCGAACAGTTGGGCATCAACGTGCGCAAGCGCCCGTACAATCAGAGCGCGCTGATCGCCAACATCACCCCGAGCGAAGCGCACAACGGCATGGCCTTCGAACGCTTCACCGACGAAGGGCCAATGGCCCTGCTGCCACTGCCGGACAACCGCTGTGCGTTGGTCTGGACCCGACTGGGCATGGATGCGCAGCGCCTGACCGAGTTGAGCGAGCGTGATTTCCTCAGCGAGCTGCAAGGCGTGTTCGGTTACCGCCTCGGCACCTTGAAGCAGGTCGGCGCGCGGCATCTGTATCCGCTGTCGCTGATCGAGGCTGAAGAACAGGTGCGTTCGCACCTGGCCGTGCTCGGTAACGCCGCGCACAGCCTGCATCCGATCGCCGGCCAGGGCTTCAACCTGTCGCTGCGTGACGCCGACGCCTTGGCGGCTGCGCTGCTGGCCAGTGATAAGCCGCTGGGCGACTTCGCCACGTTGCAGGCCTATCGCGAGCGGCAGCGCCTTGATCAGGACTTGACCGTGGGCTTCTCCGATCAGGTTACGCGCCTGTTCGGCAGCACCCAGCCGCTGGTGTCGCTGGGGCGCAACCTCGGCCTGCTCGGCCTCGACCTGCTGCCGCCGGCGAAACGCTGGTTCGCCCGTCAGGCGATGGGCCTGGGAACACGTCCGGATGCTTGAGTGGCTGAGCGGCACTTTCATTTTCAGGATCGCGCCGCCCTCAGGCGCGCTCGGTAAAACCCATTACGTGCGGCGCAAGCCCCAAGCGAGACAGGCCTAAAGCATGGAAATGCGCGCAGATCTGCTGATAGTCGGAGCCGGAATGGTCGGCAGCGCCCTGGCGCTGGCGCTACAGGACAGCGGCCTGGAAGTGCTGCTGCTCGACGGCAGCCCGATGAGCGTGAAACCGTTCGACGCCGACGCTGCATTCGAACCGCGGGTCAGTGCGTTGTCGGCGGCAAGTCAGCGCATCCTCGAACGCCTCGGCGTCTGGGACGGCATCGCGCAACGGCGCAGCAGCCCGTACACCGACATGCACGTCTGGGACGGCAGCGGCACCGGGCAGATTCATTTCTCGGCGAGCAGCGTGCATGCCGATGTGCTCGGCCATATCGTCGAAAACCGCGTGGTCCAGGATGCGCTGCTCGAGCGCTTGCATGACTGCGATCTGGGCATGCTCGCCAATGCGCGGCTGGAGCAGATGCGTCGCTCCGGCGATGACTGGCTGCTGACCCTGGCCGATGGCCGTACCTTGCGCGCGCCGCTGGTGATCGCGGCTGATGGCGCTAATTCTGCTGTGCGCCGTCTCACCGGCGTGGCGACTCGCGAGTGGGATTATCTGCATCACGCCATCGTCACCAGCGTGCGCTGCAGCCAGCCGCACCGCAAAACCGCGTGGCAGCGCTTTACCGATCACGGGCCGTTGGCGTTTCTGCCACTGGAACGCGATGGCCAGCAGGACTGGTGCTCGATCGTCTGGTCGACCACGCCGAGTGAAGCCGAGCGCTTGATGGCGCTGAACGACGTCGCGTTTTGCGCCGAACTGGAGCGGGCCTTTGAGGGACGCCTCGGTGAAGTGATCAGTGCCGATCCGCGTCTGTGCGTGCCGCTGCGTCAGCGCCATGCCAAGCGCTACGTCGCGGAAGGCCTGGCCCTGATCGGCGATGCGGCGCACACCATTCACCCATTGGCGGGGCAGGGCGTAAATCTCGGTTTCCTCGACGCCGCGGTACTGGCGGAAGTATTGCTGCAAGCGCATGAGCGCGGCGAGCGATTGGCTAACGTGAAAGTGCTGAGCCGCTACGAGCGTCGGCGCATGCCGCATAACCTGGCACTGATGGCGGCGATGGAGGGCTTTGAGCGGTTGTTCCAGGCCGATCCGCTGCCGCTGCGCTGGTTGCGCAATACCGGGCTGAAGCTGGTTGAGCAGATGCCCGAGGCGAAGGCCTTGTTTGTGCGCGAGGCGCTGGGGTTGACCGGGGATCTTCCGGCGCTCGCCAAGCCCTGAGATATGCATTGAATCTGATGGCCTCATCGCGAGCAGGCTCACTCCTACAGGGGAGCGCATTCCCCTGTAGGAGCTGCCGAAGGCTGCGATCTTTTGATCTTGATCTTGAAAAATCAAAAGATCGCAGCCTTCGGCAGCTCCTACAACGATTTGTGCAACATCTGGTAACGCCTTCCCCCAGTGTTCGATTGTGGTGGTAAATGTGAGTCCTTATCATTTGGCCCTCATTTCCCGACCGAGAGACCACTCCCATGTTGGCACCCAAGCGTCTTCTGACCGCACTGGCCTTGACCCTGATCGGCAGCACCACTGCCCAGGCTGCCGATGAGGTGGTGGTTTACTCGTCGCGTATCGATGAGCTGATCAAACCGGTATTCGATGCCTACACCGCCAAGACCGGGGTGAAGATCAAGTTCATCACCGACAAGGAAGCGCCGCTGATGCAGCGCATCAAGGCCGAAGGTGAAAACGCCACCGCCGATCTGCTGCTTACCGTCGATGCCGGCAACCTGTGGCAGGCCGAGCAGATGGGCATCCTTCAGCCATTCACCTCGAAAACCATCGACGCAAATATTCCCCTGCAATATCGCTCGTCCACTCATGCCTGGACCGGCCTGAGCCTGCGCGCACGGACCATCGCCTATTCCACCGAGCGGGTGAAGCCGGGCGAACTGACCACCTACGAAGCGCTGGCCGACAAAAACTGGGAAGGTCGCCTGTGCCTGCGCACGGCGAAGAAGGTCTACAACCAGTCGCTGACCGCGACCATGATCGAAGTTCACGGCGCCGAGAAGACCGAGAAGATCCTCAAGGGTTGGGTCAACAACCTGTCCACTGACGTGTTCTCCGATGATGTTGCAGTGCTGGAAGCGATCAATGCCGGGCAGTGCGACGTCGGCATCGTCAACACCTACTACTACGGTCGCCTGCACAAGCAGAAGCCTGAATTGCCAGTGAAGCTGTTCTGGCCGAATCAGGCTGATCGCGGCGTGCATGTGAACCTGTCCGGCATCGGCCTGACCAAACATGCACCACACCCGGAAGCGGCCAAGGCTCTGGTCGAGTGGATGACCACGCCTGAGGCGCAGAAGATTTTCGCTGATGTGAACCAGGAATTCCCGGCCAACCCGGCGGTGGCGCCATCGGAAGAAGTGGCGGCGTGGGGCAAGTTCGTGGCCGATACCCTGCCGGTAGAAGTGGCGGGCAAGCGTCAGGCTGAGGCGATCCGGATGATGGATCGGGCGGGTTGGAACTGAATCGTTTCGAAAGATTCGTTTGATTCAAAATCCAGCCCCTCACCCCAGCCCTCTCCCGGAGGGAGAGGGAGCGGATTTGTGTTGGATTCGAACCTGAGTTCGGCTCGGTACCTCAGATCGGCATAATACGTAAAAGCGACGCGGTCAGTTCCCTCTCCCTCCGGGAGAGGGCTAGGGTGAGGGCAGCGATCCCAACCTGAAATACGCAATCCAAGAACACGCCAATGCCTCCAGAGACCCTAAAGTGGCCCACCTCGCCCAACGCCGCTGGTACCCCATCGTCTTCACCATCGCCGCGCTGGTGCTGTTGCCGCTGAGCGTGCTGCTGCTGTCGTGGCAGACCATCGATCAGCAGATCTGGTCGCACCTGTGGGAAACCCAGATGCCGCGTCTGCTCGGCAATACCCTGACGCTGATCCTCGGCGTCGGTATCGGCGTGACCCTGCTGGGTGTCAGCCTGGCCTGGCTCACCAGCCTCTGCGAGTTCCCCGGCCGGCGCTGGCTCGACTGGGCACTGATGCTGCCCTTCGCCATTCCCGCCTATGTACTGGCCTTTGTTTTCGTTGGCCTGCTCGACTTCGCCGGCCCCGTGCAGACCTTGCTGCGCGAATGGTTCGGCACCGGCCTGCGCCTGCCGCGGGTGCGATCCACCGGCGGGGTGATCGTGGTGCTGGTGCTGGTCTTTTATCCTTACGTTTATCTGCTGGCGCGCACCGCATTCCTGGCCCAGGGCAAAGGCCTGATGGAAGCGGCGCGGGTGCTCGGGCAATCGCCGTGGCAGGCGTTCTGGCGGGTCGCGTTGCCGATGGCGCGTCCGGCGATTGGCGCGGGCGTGGCGCTGGCGCTGATGGAAACCCTCGCCGATTTCGGCGCGGTGTCGGTGTTCAACTTCGACACCTTCACCACGGCAATCTACAAGACCTGGTACGGCTTCTTCAGCCTGCCCAGCGCCGCGCAACTGGCCAGTCTGTTGCTGCTGGTGGTGATGCTGGTGCTGTACGGCGAACGCCGGGCACGCGGGGCGAATCGGGCCAGCAATGAGCGGCCACGGGTAAAAGCGCTGTATCACCTGCGCGGGGTCAAGGCGTTGGCGGCGACGGGCTGGTGTGCCCTGGTGTTCGCCTGCGCCTTCGTCATCCCGGTGCTGCAACTGATCGTCTGGTTCTGGCAGCGCGGACGCTTCGATCTGGACGAGCGCTACGCCGGGCTGATCCTGCACACGCTTTACCTGGGCGCGATGGCGGCGCTGATTACCGTCAGCGTTGCGATGTTGCTGGCGTTCGCCCGGCGTCTGGCGCCGACCCAGACGATCAACTCCGGCGTCGGTCTGGCCAATCTCGGCTACGCGTTGCCCGGTTCGGTGCTGGCGGTGTCGATCATGCTCGCTTTCAGTTATCTGGATCGTGAACTGGTGATTCCGCTCTCCGCGTGGCTCGGCGGTGCCGGCAAACCACTGTTGCTCGGCAGCCTCGCCGCTTTGCTCATGGCTTATCTGGTGCGCTTTATCGCCGTCGCTTACGGGCCGCTGGAAAGCAGTCTGGCGCGTATACGGCCATCTTTGCCCGAAGCGGCACGTAGCCTGGGTGTCAGTGGGCCGCGACTGTTTTTCAAAGTGTATCTGCCGCTGTTGCTGCCCGGCACCTTGAGCGCCGCGTTGCTGGTGTTCGTCGATGTGCTCAAGGAAATGCCCGCGACCCTGCTGATGCGCCCGTTTGGCTGGGACACGCTGGCGGTGCGCATCTTTGAAATGACCAGCGAAGGTGAGTGGGCGAGGGCGTCATTGCCTGCGCTGACCCTGGTGCTGGTTGGTCTATTGCCAGTGATCGGATTGATTCGACGCTCAGCGCACCGAAACACTTAGTAGTGAGTCCTACATCATGCGGCTACAATGCGCGGCATTCGGTGCGGTTCGTCTGACAGACCCGTGCGCTGGAATCGGCTGAAAGCCTTATCCATCAAGGCTTTCAGCCGTATAGCGGCGGTCCGCACCCTCGCCACGCCCGGAAGGAGAAACCCATGGGACAGCGTACGCCTCTGTATGACCTGCACCTCGCGCTCGGCGCGAAGATGGTCGATTTTGGCGGTTGGGACATGCCACTGCATTACGGCTCGCAAGTCGAGGAGCACCACGAAGTGCGCCGCGATTGCGGGGTGTTCGATGTTTCCCATATGACCGTGATCGATGTCACCGGCGCCCAGGCCAAGGCCTGGCTCCAGCATCTGCTGGCCAACGATGTCGAACGTCTGCACCGCCCCGGCCGGGCGTTGTACAGCACCATGCTCAATGAGCGCGGCGGCATCGTCGACGACATGATCGTCTATCGCCTCGACGACGCGTACCGGCTGGTGTTCAACGCCTCGACCCGCGATCAGGATCTGGCGTGGATGAACGCGCAACTCGGTACATACGACGTGCAGTTGCACGAGCGCTCCGAGCTGGCAATGCTCGCCATCCAGGGCCCGCAGGCCCGGCACAAGATTGCCGAACTGGTCACCCAGTCCCGCGCCACGCTGATCCAGCAACTCAAACCTTTCGAAGGCGCCATTGACGGTGACTGGTTCATCGCGCGCACCGGGTACACCGGTGAGGATGGCCTGGAAATCTGCCTGCCGGCCCATCAGGCGCCGGGCTTCTTCAACGACCTGGTCGGCGCCGGTATTTCCCCGATTGGCCTTGGTGCTCGCGATACGTTGCGTGTCGAGGCCGGGATGAACCTCTACGGCCAGGACATCCACCAGGACGTTTCGCCGCTGGCCTCGAACATGGCCTGGAGCATCGCCTGGGAACCGGCCTCGCGTCAGTTCATCGGCCGCGCGGCGCTGGAGGCGGAAAAAGCCGCCGGCGTGGCGCACAAACTGGTCGGTCTGGTGCTGGAAGAACGCGGGGTTTTACGCGCTCACCAAGTGGTTCGCATCGCCGATGTTGGCGAAGGGGAGATCACCAGTGGTAGTTTCTCTCCTACGCTGAGCAAATCGATTGCCCTGGCGCGTGTACCGATGGCAACTGCCGACCGCGCCGAAGTGGAAATTCGTGGCAAGTGGTACCCGGTGCGAGTGGTCAAACCGACCTTCGTACGCCATGGCAAGACTTTGATCTAACCTTTTCTGGCGGGCACAACCGCTGACCAATTCCTGAGGAAACCGAAGATGAGCGATATCCCTGCCGAACTGCGTTTTGCCGAAAGTCATGAATGGGCACGTCTGGAAGCCGACGGCAGCGTCACCGTGGGCATCAGCGATCACGCGCAGGAAGCGCTGGGCGACGTGGTATTCGTCGAACTGACCGAAGTCGGCAAGGTGTTCGCCGCCGGTGATCAATCCGGCGTGGTCGAGTCGGTGAAAGCCGCCTCCGACATCTACGCCCCGGTCAGCGGCGTAGTCATCGCGATCAACGAAGAGCTGGGCGGCTCGCCCGAGTTGCTGAACTCCGACCCGTACGGCGCGTGGATCTTCAAGCTCAAGCCAAGCGACAAGGCCGAGCTGGACAAGCTGCTGGATGCTGGTGCGTACAAGGCTGCCATCGGCGAGTAATTCGCTGTCTGAAATCCGGACAAAAAAATGCCGCTCAATCGAGCGGCATTTTTCATGGGGCAAGGCTTACTCGGAAGCCACGGCGTTCTTCGCCAGAATTGCGTTCGCCAGTTCCATGTCCGAGGCCTGCAGGCCCGGGTTGTCGGCGCGGACTTTCTGCATCGCGGCTTCCAGATACGGACCACGGATACCGCCGTCACTGGCAACGAAGCTGCCGGCGTCGTCCTGAGCGGCAACGATCAGCTTGTGATCCTTGAAGGTCAGGTAAGTCGAACCGGTGGTGGCACCGGAGGAAATGACGTTACGCCAAAAGCTGTCCGCCATGGCCGAACCAACGGGAAGCGACAGCAGGGCCAGGGTGGCGACAGCAAGTTTGAGACGCATGATGGGGTGACTCCTGGGGATTGACTACGGCGTTGGATCGGCGATCCATCGATCCAGTTCCGTGGCGACTTATTTCGACTCACTTTGCGGCGTTACCCGCAGCACTTCCTCCACTGTGGTCAGCCCTGCGGCAACTTTTTGCGCGCCTGACAGGCGCAGGCTGCGCATGCCTTCCTTGAATGCCTGGCGGCGGATGGCCGTCAGGTCGGTGTCCGGGTTGATCAGCGCCTTGAGGCCGTCGCTCAGTTGCATGATTTCGTAGACCCCGGCGCGGCCGCGATAGCCGGTGTCGCGGCATTCCAGGCAGCCGATCGCTCGCTGCGCATTGCTCGGCAGCGGCGCCTGCCAGGGTCGGGTCAGGGTTTGCCAGTCTTCATCCTCGAGCGTCAGCGGCGCCTTGCAGTGCGGGCACAAAGTGCGCACCAGACGCTGAGCCATGACGCCCAATACGGTCGCTTTGATCAGGTAATGCGGCACGCCGAGTTCGAGCAAACGGCTGATGGCGCTCGGCGCATCGTTGGTGTGCAGCGTCGACAGGACCAAGTGCCCGGTGAGCGCGGCCTGAATCGCCATTTCCGCAGTTTCCAGATCGCGGATCTCGCCGATCATGATGATGTCCGGGTCCTGTCGCATCAGCGCGCGCACCCCGGCGGCGAAGGTCAGTTCGATGTTGTGCTGAACCTGCATCTGGTTGAAGGCCGGCTCGACCATTTCGATCGGGTCCTCGATGGTGCAGAGGTTGACCTCCGGCGTCGCCAGTTTTTTCAGCGTGGTGTACAGGGTGGTGGTCTTGCCCGAACCGGTCGGCCCGGTGACCAGAATGATGCCGTTGGGCTGGCGGGTCATGTCCTGCCAGCGCCGCAGGTCGTCGGCGCTGAAACCCAACTGGTCGAAATTTTTCAGCAGCACTTCCGGGTCGAAAATCCGCATGACCATTTTTTCGCCGAACGCCGTCGGCAAGGTCGACAAACGCAATTCCACTTCGCCGCCGTCCGGGGTCTTGGTCTTGACCCGGCCATCCTGGGGTTTGCGCTTTTCCGCGACGTTCATGCGACCGAGGCTTTTCAGGCGGCTGACAATCGCCATGGTCACCTGCGGCGGGAATTGATAGACGTTGTGCAACACGCCGTCGATGCGAAAGCGCACGGTGCCGTGCTCGCGGCGCGGTTCGATGTGGATATCGCTGGCGCGCTGCTGGAAGGCGTACTGGAACAGCCAGTCGACGATGTTGACGATGTGTGCGTCGTTGGCGTCCGGCTCCTGATCGCTGGCGCCGAGGTTGAGCAGTTGTTCGAAATTGCCGAGGTTGCCGCTCTGGGCGTCGGCATTGCTGGCGCCGCTGACCGATTTGGCCAGCCGGAAAAATTCGACGCTGAAGCGCTGGATATCGACCGGGTTGGCCACGACCCGTTTGATCGGCAGCTTCAATACGTGGGTCAGATCGGCTTCCCAACCGTTGACGTAAGGTTGGGCGCTGGCCACGGTCACCGCATCGCGATCCACGGCGACGGCAAGGATTTTGTGCCGTTGGGCGAAGGCATACGACATCAGTGGTGTGATCGCTGCAACGTTGATTTTCAGCGGATCAATGCGCATATACGGCTGGCCGGCCTGTTGCGCCAGCCACAGGGTCAGGCTTTCCAGGTCCAGATGTTTGCCCGGACGGCTGAGGTCGTCGAGTTGCTGGCTGGCGATGAACTCCAGCGGATGCATCTGCCCGTGAGCAGCATGGCGACGCCTGGCATTGAGCGCCTGTTCCGCCGCGTCCTGGCAGATGAAGCCTTGGGCGACCAGTTCACGCAGTACATCGTTGAGGTCCAGCCAGCGGTCCTGAGTGACAAATTGAACGGACATGTGGCTTTCCTTTTTAAGCGTCATGCCCAAAAGGATAGTCGTGGCGCTGCTGACCGTTGGGCCACTACCCGACGAAGCCGTTGCCGGATCTGTCAGCCGGCGGCTTGCACGGGCGCCTGCCATGCTGCATCGGCATTGTGCAAATCCACCGAGCAGACGCTGATCAGGTTACGCAGTTTTTCCGCGATCACTTGCGCGCGATGCCAGCTCAAGCCGCTCATCAGCAGATCGATCGACAGCAGATCGTCCTGGCGCTGGACGTTGACCTGCTCCGGCGTCAGGCACTGCAAGGCGAACAGATTCAATACCCGCACCAGCAGATCCGGCTCGGCCTCGGCGAGGATCTGGTACTGCGCCAGGCAGTGGGCGTTATTGACGTTCCAGACATCGGCGCGGGTGGCGGGGCTGTTCACGGCTTCAAGGTGCGGCATGGCGAGTCTCCATAAGTGCTGGAGAAATTTTTACATTCGGTGCGGGGTATTTCTTGGCTATGATCGGCGGCTAATGGGATTTATCGAAAGATATGATTCGTGAAAACTGATCTTTGAGGATTTTTTATGCACAGCGAGCTCGATGGCTATGATCGCAAGATCCTCGCCTTGCTGCAGGAAGACGCCTCGCTGTCGAGCGCGCAGATCGCCGAGCAGGTCGGCCTGTCGCAATCGCCGTGCTGGCGGCGGATTCAGCGGATGAAGGAGGAGGGCATCATTCGCGGGCAGGTGACCTTACTTGATCGCAAGAAGATCGGCCTGAACACGCAAATCTTCGCCGAGATCAAACTCAACGCCCACGGCCGTTCGAACTTCACCGAATTCACCGAGGCAATACGCGGCTTTCCGGAAGTGCTGGAGTGTTACGTACTGATGGGCGCGGTGGACTTCATGTTGCGCATCGTCGCGGCGGACATCGAGGCGTACGAGCGGTTCTTCTTCGAGAAGCTGTCGCTGGTACCGGGGATACAGGAAGTGAATTCGATCGTGGCGCTGTCGGAGATCAAATCCACCACGAGCCTGCCGGTCTAGCAAAAAAGCAAAAGATCGCAGCCTTCGGCAGCTCCTACAGGGGAATGCATTCCAAAGGTAGGAGCTGCCGAAGGCTGCGATCTTTTAGCGGTGTTACACGCGCAGGAGGGTTTTCCAGGCGCGGTTCTGGTACACCGCAATCGCCTGATGCTTGCGCGCATCGAGCAGTTCGTCGGTGATGGTCGGCTCGTTGGCCAGTTGCGCCAGTTTGTTCAGTTCACCGTACAGGCGATCCATTTCCGGAATGTCCAGCACGTTGCGCGCGTGGTGCAGCCAGACCTGAATGCGCTCGATACGCGGCAGTTGCTCGGCGAGATCTTCCGGCTGTTGCTGGTAGCGCTGCAACTGCAGAGCGGTGGCTTCTTCGCCCAGCAGACGCGGCAACCAGCTGTGCAGTTGCGCGTCACCCTGACGGTTGCCGCGAGTGTTGCGGTCGGCGGTCCAGGTACGGGCCAGCAGCCAGCGTGAAGCGTTCAGCGAGAACTGACCCCAGCGTGGGTCTTCCAGCTCTTCGAGGAACTGCTCGGGCGCGGCTTTGCGCACGTCCTCGTCTTCGATGCCGACCTGCACCAGCGGGCGCCAGTCTTCCAGCAAGGCATCCAGGGCCACACGCAAATCGTGAGTCGACTGACGCGGTGCCGCTTGACCGAGGCTGCTGAGCAGGGCGCGCATTTCCGCGAGGTTCTCGACCCAGTCCTGCAGCAGGCGCCAGTGGCCGTTGAAGCGATATTGTTCGGCCAGACGCTGGCTGCTGCCGAGAAGATGCCAGCTCAGCGCGGCGAAGGCGTCGTCGAGACGGGTTTCGGTGGTCAGCTGCGGCGCTGGCAGGCTCAGCGAGTAGCTGTTGGCGTCGTGCAGACGATAGCCGCGCTCGGCCTTGCTGATGTCGCATGGCATCAACGCCAGGGTTTCAGCCAGTTCGGCAGCCAGTTCCAGCAGTGCAGCAGGCTCGCCTTCGCGCAGCTCCAGTTCCAGTTCGCAGATTTCTTCTTTCTGCTTGCCGACCACCACATGGCCGAGATCCAGCGCCGCTTCGATGACGACTTTGGTCTTGCCACGACCCCAGGCGATTTCCGCGCGCTCGCGGACGAAATCGGTGGTGAAGATCGGCTTGAGGGTTTTCTTGTCCAGCTCGGCCAGCGCCTCGGGCCAGCATTCGCCGTCGAGTTTCTTTACGTCGAGTTTGGCTTTCGGCAGTTTCCAATCGTACTCGTTACGCTCGGACAGACCGGCGACGCTCTGGCCACGGGTCTTGAGGGTCTGAATTACTTCGTCACCGTCCTTGCGCAGGCGCAGGGCGACTTTGGCCTGGGCCAGGTCGCGCTCGGGGGTGTCGAAATACTGGTTCATCAACTCACGGCGTTCCCAGCCACTTTTGTTGCGTTTCTTCAGCAGCGGGTGCTCGCGCAGGGCAGCGAGGGTTTCGCGGCTGACGCGGAGTTTGATTTCGGTTTCTTTTTGCATGGCCGGAACATCCAGAATCGGGAGCGCAGCCGGGGGAATGTGTGGCTGCCAAGGCCGTGCAGTGTACAGCAGTCAAACTTCCTACGCCCTGCGGCGGTTTATTCCGCGCGCCGGATGGTTCTATAGTGGGCCTCAATCCGGGACCTGGAGTCAGTGATGCCATTGCCGTCCATGCAAGACCAGTTCGCCGCGCTGATTGCCGCGCCATCGGTCAGCTGTACCCAACCGAACCTGGACCAGTCCAACCGCGCCGTCATCGATCTGCTCGCTGGCTGGCTCGGTGACCTGGGTTTCAGCTGCGATATCCAGCAGGTCAGCCCCGGCAAATTCAATCTGCTTGCCAGTATCGGCAGCGGTCCCGGCGGCCTGGTGCTGGCCGGACACAGCGACACCGTGCCTTATGACGACGCGTTGTGGCAGACCGACCCGCTGAAGCTCACTGAAGTCGATGGCCGCTGGGTGGGGCTTGGCAGTTGTGACATGAAGGGCTTCTTTGCACTGATCATCGAAGCCGTGCAGCCGCTGCTCGATCAGCCGTTCAAACAGCCATTGCTGATCCTCGCCACCTGCGACGAAGAAAGCTCGATGTCCGGCGCCCGCGCGCTGGCCGAGGCCGGGCAGCCATTGGGCCGCGCGGCGGTGATCGGCGAGCCGACCGGGCTCAAGCCAATCCGCATGCACAAAGGCATCATGATGGAGCGCATCGACATCCTCGGGCAGAGCGGCCACTCGTCCGATCCGCGTCTGGGTCACAGCGCCCTTGAGGCGATGCATGATGCCATCGGCGAACTGCGCGGCCTGCGCCTGTTGTGGCAGCGCGAATTCAGCAATCCGCAATTCAGCGTGCCGCAACCGACGATGAACTTCGGCTGCATTCATGGCGGCGACAACCCCAATCGCATCTGCGGCCAGTGTTCGCTGGAGTTCGATTTGCGGCCGTTGCCAGGCATGGACCCCAACGTGCTGCGCGCGGAAATCCTGCGCAAGCTCAACCCGGTGGCCGAGCGGCACAAAGTGAAAATCGATTACAAACCGCTGTTCCCGGAAGTGCCGCCGTTCGAGCAGGCCGAGGATGCCGAACTGGTGCGCATCGCCGAAAAACTCACCGGCCATCGTGCCGAAGCAGTAGCGTTCGGCACCGAAGCGCCTTATCTTCAGCGCCTCGGCTGCGAAACCATCGTGCTTGGCCCCGGCGACATTGCCTGTGCGCATCAGCCGGGGGAATACCTTGAAATGTCACGTTTGCAGCCTACCGTGCATCTGATTCGGCAGTTGATTGAACATTACTGCCTGACGACAGACGAACGATGATGGCCCTATGTGGGAGCGAGCCTGCTCGCGAAAGCGTTTTGTCAGTCGCCATTGATGAACCTGATTCACCGCTTTCGCGAGCAGGCTCGCTCCCACAGGGTTAAATGTCCTGCATCAATTCGGTAAATTGCCTGCACCCCAACCCGTATTCATGAGGAGAGCGCGCGTGTCGCCAAGCCTGTTCCGACGATAACCATCAGCCCGCTGTGCGTTTTTCGTTTCGCCCCTTTTTTCGGCTGCTCTTTATTACAGGCCCAGGTTCATGCCCGAATACGTCAATTGGCTTCGCCACGCGTCTCCCTACATCAATGCCCACCGCGATTGCACCTTCGTCGTCATGCTTCCCGGCGACGGCGTCGAGCATCCGAATTTCGGCAATATCGTCCACGACCTGGTCTTGCTGCACAGCCTCGGCGTGCGTCTGGTGCTGGTGCACGGTTCGCGCCCGCAGATCGAAACCCGCCTCGCCGCCCGTGGCCTGACCCCGCATTACCATCACGGCATGCGCATCACCGATGCCGCGACCCTGGAATGTGTGATCGATGCGGTCGGCCAGTTGCGCATCGCCATCGAAGCGCGCCTGTCGATGGACATGGCCTCGTCGCCGATGCAGGGCTCACGCTTGCGCGTGGCCAGCGGCAACCTGGTCACGGCGCGGCCGATCGGCGTGCTGGAAGGCGTCGACTATCACCACACCGGCGAAGTGCGTCGGGTCGACCGCAAGGGCATCAACCGCCTGCTCGACGAGCGTTCGATCGTGCTGCTGTCGCCGCTGGGCTACTCGCCGACCGGTGAGATTTTCAACCTTGCCTGCGAAGACGTCGCCACCCGCGCCGCGATTGATCTGGGCGCGGACAAGCTGCTGTTGTTCGGCGCCGAGCTCGGCCTGATCGACGAGAACGGCAAACTGGTGCGCGAACTGCGCCCGCAACAAGTGCCGGCCCATTTGCAGCGCCTGGGCATGAGCAATTATCAAGCGGAGCTGCTCGATGCCGCCGCTGAAGCCTGTCGTGGCGGCGTGGCGCGCAGCCATATCGTCAGTTACGCCGAGGACGGCGCGCTGCTGACCGAACTGTTCACCCGTGACGGTGGCGGTACGCTGGTCGCGCAAGAGCAATTCGAGCTGGTGCGCGAGGCGGCGATTGAAGACGTCGGTGGCCTGCTCGACCTGATCAGTCCGCTGGAAGAGCAGGGCATTCTGGTGCGTCGCTCCCGCGAAGTGCTGGAGCGCGAGATCGAGCAGTTCAGCGTGGTCGAGCGTGAAGGGATGATCATTGCTTGTGCGGCGCTGTATCAGATCGCTGACTCCGATGCCGGCGAACTGGCGTGCCTGGCGGTGAATCCGGAATACCGCCATGGCGGGCGCGGCGACGAGTTGCTCGAGCGCATCGAAACCCGGGCGCGGGCGCAGGGTTTGAAAACCCTGTTCGTGCTCACCACCCGCACAGCGCACTGGTTCCGCGAGCGCGGGTTCGAACCGAGCAGCGTCGAACGCCTGCCAGCGGCGCGGGCGTCGCTGTACAACTATCAGCGCAATTCGAAGATTTTTGAAAAAACTCTGTAAAACCGTGTTGCTCCATTCGCGAGCAGGTCGCACCGTCGCTCCCACAGGAAAGCGCATTCCAGTGTGGGAGCGACGGTGCGACGATTCGACCTGCTCGCGAAGCTTTTTACTGGGTGATGAATTTCGCGCTGACGTACGGCGAGTAATCCGGCAGCACCGTCTCGACCTTGCCCTGTTCTTTCAGGAATTTCGCCGTTTCAGCAATTGCCTTCGCGGTGCCGCCGTCCAGCAGCGCCGTGGTTTGCTGCGCCTTCGCGTCAGGGAATGCCGAACCGGCGAGTAGTTCTGGAACATCCGCTGCGTTGGCACCGGTCAGTTTGGCGATTTTCTGCACAGGCACCGAGTCGGCTGTCCAGCTGTCCTTGTGCGCGGCGTAATCAGCGAACGAGTCCAGGGTGACCTGGGCAAACTTGGCCACGACCTCGGGATGCTTCTCGGCAAAATCCTTGCGCGCGACCCACACCTCGAAGGTCGGCGCACCCCACTGGCCGACTTGTCCGGCGTCGGTCAGGGTCTTGCCGGTCTTGCGAATCTCACCGAGGGCCGGTGACCAGACAAACGCACCATCAATGTCGCCACGCTTCCACGCAGCGGCGATTTCCGCTGGTTGCAGATTGACCACTTTGACTTGCGAAGGATTCAGGCCCCAGTGCTTCAGCGCCCCAAGAAGGCTGTAGTGCGAGGTCGATACGAACGGCGTGGCGATGGTCTTGCCGATCAGGTCCTGCGGTTTGTCGATGCCGCTGCCGTTGCGCACCACCAAGGCTTCAGCGGCATTGATCTGCGCCGAAACAATAAACGCCACGATCGGCAGATTACGTGACGCCGCCGCAGCCAGTGGGCTGGAGCCAAGGTTGCCGATCTGCACGTCGCCAGAAGCAATGGCTGTCACTACTTCCGGGCCGCTGTTGAAGCGGCGCCAGTCGATCTTCTCGCCAATGGTTTTCTCATAGACGCCGTCGGCCTGCGGCACCTTGCTCGGGTCGATGCCGGTTTGGTAGCCAACAGTCAGACCGGCGGCGTGTGCGGAAAAACAAAACAGTGCCGACACACAAACTGTAACAAATTGACTTGATAGTGCGCGTTTCGCCATGATGCGTCGCCTTTTCGATGGGATTTGCCGTGTTGGGAGTACGGCAAAGCTAATCGATCTAAAAAAAGGTCAACAAATACCATTTAGGAATGAGCTTAGGCGCCGATACGCTGTTTCCCGGCGCGGATGGCCATTAATGGGCCATATACCTGAATGGTATGAAAAAGAATGAATAAATTCTTTTTGGGATTATCAGGAAGTCTTTACGCTGCAGGGACCAAATCACTAGCGATTAGACGATGGTCGTAGACACACAAGGTTACGATTGACTTGGCAGTCACGGTCTGGCGCTAATCGCGAATCTTAGGATTCAGGGCAAATCGACCCCGAACCAGGAACACAAGAATTAGAACGAGAGGAGCGATACATGAACAAGTCCACCTTGGCCCTGGCTGTGGCCGTTGGGGTTATGGCGCAGCAGGCAGGCGCCGCCGGTTTCATCGAAGACAGCAAGGCTACTCTGGGTCTGCGCAACTTCTACATCAACACTGATAACCGTGACGGCGCTGGCGCCAACAAGAACGAAGAATGGGGCCAAGGCTTCGATCTGCGTTTCATCTCCGGTTACACCCAAGGCACCGTCGGTTTCGGTCTCGACGCCATCGGCCTGCTGGGCATCCGTCTTGATTCGGGCGGCGGCACCAACGGCAACAGCGGCACCGCTTACGGCGGCACCGTGTTCCCGAGCGAGTCCAACGGTAAAGCCGTGGACAACTTCTCCAGCCTGGGTCTGACTGCCAAAGCCAAGATCTCCCAGACTGAACTGAAGCTGGGTACCTTGCAGCCGAAGAACCCGGTCATCGTTACTAACGACGGTCGTCTGCTGCCGCAAACCTGGCAGGGTGGCCAGATCACATCCGGCGAGATCAAGGACCTGACTCTGGTCGGTGGTCAGATCGAAGCGGTAAAAGGTCGTAACTCCAGCAACAACGAAAACCTTTCGATCGGCGGCGCCAACACCCGCGGCACGGCTTTCCGTGACAGCAACAAGTTCATCTACGCCGGTGGTGACTACAAGATCACCAAGGACCTGACTGCCCAGTACTACTACGGCAACCTGGAAGATTTCTACAAGCAGCACTTCCTCGGTCTGGTGCACAACTGGTCGATCGGCCCGGGCGTGTTGAAGTCTGACCTGCGTTACTTCAACAGCTCAGACGACGGCAAGAACGGCACTGACTCGGCTTACTACAGCTCGGGTAACTACACCGGTTTCCGTAACGGCCGTGGTGAAGTCGACAACAACCTGTACAGCGGTCTGTTCCTGTACACCGTTGCCGGTCACACCTTTGGTGGTGGTTATCAGGTTTCCAACGGCAGCAGCGATTTCCCTTGGCTGAACCAGGGTGACGGTTCGTCGAACTACACCATCACCGACATGCAGATCCAGAAGTTCGGCCGCGCCGGTGAGAAAACCTGGCAGGCTCGCTACTCCTACGACTTCGCCAAGGTCGGCGTACCTGGCCTGACCGCCGGTGTGGTTTACCTCAAAGGTGACAGCATCGACACCGTAGGCACCAATGGTCGCGAGAGCGCGTCGAACCGCTCCGAGTGGGAACGCGACTTCACCATCGGTTACGTAGTACCGGAAGGCCCGTTCAAGAACGTCGGCCTGATGTGGAAAAACGCTGTATGGCGCACCGACTTGCCGAACACCCGTTCGCAGGACGAAAACCGCCTGATCGTCAGCTACTCGATCCCGCTGCTGTAATTACGCGGCTCGATTCGCAGACAAAAAAAGCCCCGTCCGGCATCGCGCCGGACGGGGCTTTTGCGTTTCGAGTCAGGCTCACCCCCGTAAGCCCTTCCCGATTCCCTCTTTGCTGCAACTCAAGGCCTTCTCGAACCTTGCGTTGGATGTTCGTCGCGATGCGGGCCAGTGTCCAATGAACAGATGTTTAATATTCATTAATGATCTAGATATCTAGTTATTTATTCTTTTTCACACTGATCGATCCCGGGCTACAGTTGTTCTCTCCCATCCCTTATCAGGAGCAGCACCATGAGCCTCAGACTCGGCGACATCGCCCCCGATTTCGAACAGGACTCCAGCGCCGGCAAGATTCGTTTCCACGAATGGCTGGGCGATAGCTGGGGCGTGCTGTTTTCCCATCCGGCGGATTTCACCCCGGTGTGCACCACCGAGCTGGGTTTCACCGCCAAGCTCAAGGATGAATTCAGCCAGCGCGGCGTAAAAGCCATCGCGCTGTCGGTCGACCCGGTGGACTCGCACCACAAGTGGATCGAGGACATCAATGAAACCCAGAACACCATCGTCAATTTCCCGATTCTGGCCGATGCCGATCGCAAGGTCTCCGATCTCTACGACCTGATCCATCCGAACGCCAATGACACGCTGACCGTACGTTCACTGTTCGTCATTGATCCGAACAAGAAAATCCGCCTGACTATCACCTATCCGGCGAGCACCGGGCGCAACTTCCACGAGATCCTGCGGGTGATCGATTCGCTGCAACTCACCGACAACTACAAGGTGGCCACCCCGGCCAACTGGCAGGACGGTGAAGAAGTGGTGATCGTGCCGTCGCTAAAGGACGAGGAGGAGATCAAGCAGCGCTTCCCCAAAGGTTATCGTGCAGTGAAGCCGTACCTGCGCCTGACGCCACAGCCGAATCGTTAAGATCAAAAGATCGCATCCTGCGGCAGCTCCTACAGGAGTATGCCGGAGCCTGTAGATACCGTCTTGAGCCTCACCGGGCAAGCGCAAGTTGCGGGTCATATGGCAGTCCTGACTTGAGCACTCCGTAAACGAAGTGCAGCAGCTT